>JANWLL010000039.1 GCA_025450855.1 Vulcanimicrobiia bacterium | reverse complement strand
GCGTCGGCGGCAACGGCGCGTTCGCGGCGGCCGAGATCCCAAGCGCGAGTACGGACCGGGTATCGGCAGGATCGATGATGCCGTCGTCCCAGAGCCGCGCGCTCGAGTAGTACGGATTGCCTTCCGCTTCGTATCTGTCGAGGATCGGACGCACGAATTCGTCTTGCTCTTCCTTCGTCATCGAAGCACCTCGCGCCGCGAGCGCTTCCATGCGAACGGTGAGGAGCACGCTCGCGGCTTGCGGGCCGCCCATGACGGAGATGCGCGCGTTCGGCCACATCCAAAGCTGACGCGGCGAATACGCGCGTCCGCACATCCCGTAGTTGCCCGCGCCGAACGAGCCGCCGATGATGACGGTGAACTTCGGCACTTCCGCGTTCGCGACGGCCATCACCATCTTCGCGCCGTCCTTCGCGATGCCGCCTTCTTCGTATTTCTTGCCGACCATGAAGCCGGTGATGTTCTGGAGGAACACGAGCGGCACGCCGCGCTGACAGCAGAGCTCGATGAAATGCGTCGCCTTCACCGCGCTTTCCGAGAACAAGATGCCTTGGTTCGCGAGGATGCCGACCGGGTTGCCCTCGATGTGCGCGAAGCCGCAGACGAGCGTCTGGCCGTAGAGCGCCTTGAATTCGTGGAACTCGCTCGCGTCCACCAAACGCGCGATGACCTCGCGCACTTCGTACGGTTTTCGCCAATCGCGCTGGACGATGCCGTACAGCTCGCGCGCATCGTGTTTCGGCGGTCGCGGGTCGCGCACGGGCCAGGGCGTGTTCTTCCGTCGATTGAGGTTGGCGACGATCTCGCGGGCCATGCCGAGCGCGTGTTCGTCGGAGAGCGCGAGGTGGTCGGTGACGCCGGAGATGCGCGAATGGACGTCGCCGCCGCCGAGATCCTCGGCGCTGACGACTTCGCCGGTCGCCGCCTTCACGAGCGGCGGCCCGCCGAGGAAGATCGTGCCTTGGCCCTTCACGATGATCGTCTCGTCGGACATCGCCGGCACGTAGGCGCCGCCGGCCGTGCACGAGCCGAGGACGACGGCCACTTGGGGGATGCCCTTCGCCGACATGCGAGCCTGGTTGTAGAAGATGCGGCCGAAGTGCTCGCGATCGGGAAAGACCTGATCCTGGAGCGGCAAGAACGCGCCGCCGGAATCGACGAGGTAGATGCACGGCAGATGGTTCTGCTCGGCGACTTCCTGCGCGCGCAGATGCTTCTTGACGGTGATCGGGAAGTACGTGCCGCCCTTGACGGTCGCGTCGTTCGCGATGATGACGCACTCTTGACCGGCGACGACGCCGATGCCGGTGACGATGCCCGCGCTCGGCGCTTCGCCCTTGTACATCTCCCAAGCGGCGAGCGGCGACAGCTCGAGGAACGCGGTCTGCGGGTCGAGCAGCCGGGAGAGGCGCTGGCGGACCGGCAGCTTTTTACGCGCGACGTGCTTCGCCATCGCGTCCGGGCCGCCGCCTTCCATGACGGACGTCGTGCGCTCGCGAAGCTGGTCGAGCAGACCGGTGAAGTACTCGCGATTCGCCGCGAACTCCGCGGACGTGACGTCGACGCGGCTGTCGATGACGGCCATGCGAGGATGATACTCGCGCGCAAGGGTCCCGGCCTGCATCGCGCCAACGACAGCCCGGAGATGGCGAAGATATTCGAGTGCGTGCCGAACATCTCGGAGGGCAGGCGCGCAGACGTCATCGACGCCGCGCGTGTCGCCGCCGCAGACGGTAAGGACGTCGCGGTCGTCGACGTGAGCTCCGATGCTTCGCACAACCGCTCGGTCATCACGCTCGTCGGCACGGCGGACGGCGTCGTCGACGCCGCGATACGCCTCGCTGGCGTCGTCGTCGAGCGCATCGATCTGCGGGCGCACTCTGGCGAGCATCCGCGCATGGGCGCGATCGACGTCATCCCCTTCATCCCCGTCGGCGAGTCGACGATGGACGAGGCGGTGCTTCTCGCGCGGCGGTGCGCGCAGTCGCTGTGGGAGCGCTACCGGCTCCCTTCCTATTTCTATGCCGCGGCCGCGACGAGGCCCGAGCGCCGCAAGCTCGCCGACGTGCGCAAGGGCGAGTTCGAAGGGCTGCTCTCGTCCGTGGCCGAGCCGGATCGACGGCCGGACGTCGGCGAGCCGGCGCTCCATCCAAGCGCGGGCATCGTCGCCGTCGGTGCGCGCGATTTCCTCGTCGCATACAACGTCGATCTTGCGACGACCGATCTCAAACTCGCTCAACGCATCGCAAAAGGCGTGCGCCAGATGAGCGGCGGTTTTTACGGCATCCAAGCGAAGGCTTTCACGATCGACGGCGCTGCCGCCGGCAGGCAGCCGTTCGTGCAGGTCTCGATGAACGTGCTCGACTTCTGCGCGATCCCGCTCTATCGCGTGACCGAGCTCATCCGCCGCGAAGCGGCCGCCGCAGGTGTGGGCATGCTCGGCTGCGAGCTCGTCGGCCTCGCACCGCTTGCGGCGATCGCCAGCTCCGCCGCCTATTACCTCCATCTCGACGGCATCGACGCCAAACAGATCACGTGGTAGGCAAGCTGCTCGGCGACACGTTCGCGATCTCGGATGCGACGATCGTGACGATGCTTCCATTAGGGTCGGCTGGGGCGAAGGCGCGCGTGACCGACGACGACCTCGGCATCATCGAGCACGCGACGCTCGTCGCCAACGGCGGACGCATCGAACGCATCGGTCGCGACGTCACGATTCCGGCTGGGCTCGATGTGATCGGCGCCGGCGGCGCGGTCGTCATGCCGGGTTTCGTCGACGCGCACACGCACGCGCTCTTCGCGGGTGACCGCGTCGCCGACTTCGAGTCGCTCGCCGCCGGCAGACCACCGACGCTCGGCATCCGCTATACCGTCGAACAGACGCGCCGATGTTCGCCGTCGGAGCTCGTCGAGGTCGGCGCGCGCAAGCTCGGCATCATGCTCGAGCACGGCACGACGACGGCAGAGGTGAAGAGCGGCTACGCGCTCACCACCGACGGCGAGGTCGCGATGCTCGCTGCGCTCGCTTCGCTCGATGGCTTCGCCGACATGCCCCACGTCGTGCCGACGTTCTGCGGCGCGCACGCACTGCCGCCGGAATTCTCCGACTATGATTCGTTCGTCGACGAGCTCGTCGCGCACATCTTGCCGCGCGTCGCCGAGGCGAAAGTCGCGCGCTATGCTGACGCGTTCTGCGAGCGCGGTTATTTCTCTGACGGGCAGAGCGCACGCTTTCTGAAAGCGTGCGCGAATGCCGGGCTGCGGCTTCGGATGCACGCCGACGAGCTGTCTGCGAGCGGCGGCGCGCGCCTCGCGGCGGACCTGCGGTGCGACTCGGCCGATCACCTCAACTTCGTCGATCGCGACGGCATCGACGCGCTCGCTGCGTCGGGAACGATCGCGGTGCTCTGCCCGGCGACAACCGAGTATCTCGGGCTCGACCGCTACGCTCCCGCGCGCGATCTTATCGATGCGGGTGTGCCGGTCGCGCTTGCGACCGATTTCAATCCTGGAACCAGCCCTTGCCCGTCGCTCCAGGTCGTCGCTCATCTAGCACGGCGGCGGCTTCGTATGACGACGGCCGAGGTCATCGCAGGAGTCACCGTGCAGCCTGCTCGCTCGCTGCGATCGGACGCCGGCGTGCTCGACGTCGGCCGCGCGGCAGACCTCGTCGTCCTGAAAACCGGCGACGTGCGCGAATTCGGCTACTATTACGGTGCGGACATGGTGAGCGCGGTCGCAGTGGGCCGTTCGTACGGTAGCGCACGGTTTTGGGGACAAGGCCAAGGGGTACCTAATCATCGGTGACAACGAAAACCGTGACGACTTTTTTGGCGACGTACCCGAGCGCGTTCGATTCGGTGGCCGTCGCCCGCCGAGCGGTTGGTATCTTCGCTCAGTCGCGCGGTTTTTCGCCGTCGGATGTGTCCGATATCGTGCTGGCCGTCGGCGAAGCGTGCAGCAACGCGGTCGAGCATGGCCACACGGCGAAGGGCCAGATCGTCGTGCGCTGCACGTTCGAGGATGACAAGCTCACCGTCGAGATCGGCGATCGCGGTCGCGGCTTCGATGAGAAGCGCGCGCTCGACAACGCGATCCCCGCGGAATTCCTCGGTCGCGGTCGCGGCATCCCGATCATGCGTGCCGTCATGGACGGCGTCCGCTACGAGATCACGAAGATCGGAACGACGGTATTCTTGGAGAAGCGGCTAGTCGCGCGCGACCGGACCGAAGCGTTCCGCGAAGACAGCTGGCCCGACGCCGGCAGTTGACGCCAGCCGCGAGAGCTGCGGCTCTTTGAGATCGTCCGGCGAGAGCCTGATCATGTATTCCCTTCCGACTTTGTACGACTCGGTCGTCGTGTCGACGAGCCTGATGCGAACTTTCCCCGTCGCCGGATCGACGAGATCGTTGAGGTCGACGGGCACGACTTTTCCGCCCCGAAGCGCGATGAGCGCGCCCGAACCGCCTTCGAGCAGATACCGGACGGCGCCGTAGCCGAGCGTGCGCGCATATTCGACGTCGAACGGCAGCGGCTTCGCGCAGCGCAGCTCGTAGCCGATGTCCTTCGTCACGACCGTGATGTCGAGCGAGTACTCGCTCAGCGTCTGCTTGAGCGTACGGCGCAGGACGTCGCCGAGATCGACGTCGGCGAGGCGCATGTGGCCGTACGCGTCGCGCGTGACGTCTTTCAATCTGTCGAGATCCGCGTCACCCAGGTGCTCGGCTATCCCCTCCGCGACGACCGCGACGCCATGGTCGTGTCCCATCGTCCGCCGCTTGATCATCGCGGCGGTGATTATGTCGCTGACCGCAGCGAGCGACACCTGCCTGCCGCCGAACTCCTCGGGGATGACGGCGAGCGTCGCGCCTGACGCCTTGCAGATCCCCAGCGCAAGCGCGCCCGACTTGCGCCCCATGCTGACGACGACGTACCAGCGAGTCGTCGTCCGCGCATCCTCCATGAGCGTTTCGACGATCGCCGTACCGACCGCCCGGGCCGTCTCGAAGCCGAAGCTCGGCATGTTATCCGGGAGCGGCAGATCGTTGTCGATCGTCTTCGGCACGGTCGCGACTTTTATGGCTCCGCCCGCTCGTTCGGCGATCTTCTTCGCCCCGAACGTCGTGTCGTCGCCGCCGATGCAGAGCAGATGCGTTACGTCGAGCTTTCGAAGGCTCTCGACGCAGTTCGCGAGCGACTTCTCGTCTTTCGCGGGATTCGTACGCGACGTCCGGAGTATGGAGCCGCCGGTGAAATGGATACGGCTGACGTCTTCGATCGTCAACGCCCGGACGTGATCGGTCTCCCCGCGCGCCAGCCATCTGTAGCCGTCGATCAACCCGACGACATCGCACCCGCTGTTGATCGCCTCGATCGCAGCAGACGCAATGACGCCGTTGATGCCCGGCGCGGGCCCCCCACCGACAAGGATGCCAAGTTTCGAAGCCACGGCGGAAGTTTGGGCGGAAATGGAGCGGTCGACCTTTACGGTCGACCGCCGCGGTCGTTCCATTGCGAGGTCGTCAGCGGTCGACCATGAAGGTCGACCGCTCCATACCCTAGCCGGTTTGCGTCGGTTCCGGCGCAGGCGGCTTGAGCGGCTCGCCGAGCTTTTGGAAGGTGGTCTTGCCCTCTGCGGCATCGAGCAAGATATGATCGCCGACCTTGAACTTGCCCCGCAGCAGCTCTTCGGAGAGCGGGTCCTCGACGAGCCGCTGGATCGAGCGGCGCAGCGGACGCGCGCCGAACGACGGATCCCAGCCTTCTTTCGCGAGCAGTTCGCACGCGGCTTCGGTCGCCTCGAGCGTCATGTGCTGGTTCTCGAGCTCGCGGACGACCTTCGCCAGTTCGAGCTTGACGATCGCCTTGATCTGGTCCATGTCGAGCTGGTGGAAGACGACGACTTCGTCGATGCGGTTCAGGAACTCCGGCCTGAAGAGATGTTTGATCTCCTCGAGGATCTTGTTCTTCATCCGCTCGTAGCGGATGGCTGTCGAACCTTCTTCTTTGACAGGCCGGAAGCCGATGTCTTTGCTCGTCTGCATGCCGGCCGATCCGACGTTGCTCGTCATGATGATGACCGTGTTCTTGAAGTCGACGATGCGGCCCTGAGAGTCGGTAAGGCGGCCGTCCTCGAGGACTTGAAGCAATAGGTTGAAGACGTCGGGGTGCGCCTTCTCGATCTCGTCGAGGAGCACGACGCCGTACGGACGGCGCCGTACCGCCTCGGTGAGTTGGCCGCCTTCTTCGTAGCCGACGTACCCTGGCGGCGCGCCGACGAGACGCGACACGGCGTACTTCTCCATGTATTCGGACATGTCGATCCGGACCATCGACTCGGTATCGTCGAAGAGGAACTCCGCGAGCGTCCGCGCGAGCTCGGTCTTGCCGACGCCGGTGGGGCCGAGGAAGATGAACGAACCGATCGGTCGCTTCGGGCTCTTGAGGCCCGCGCGTGCGCGACGGATCGCGCGCGTGATGACCGCGATCGCTTCGTCTTGGCCGATGATGCGCTTGTGCAGCGCCTCCTCCATGTTGAGGAGCTTGATCGTCTCTTCTTCCTTCAGCTTGCTGACGGGGATGCGCGTCCAGGTCGAGACGATGTGCGCGATCTCTTCAGGCCCGACGATGTTGACCTTCTCGCCCTTCTGATTGCGCTTTTCGATCCAGTCCGCTTCCATTTGCTGCTTCTTCGCACGCAACTTCTCTTCGCGGTCGCGGATCTGAGCGGCTTTCTCGAACTCCTGCGCCTTGATGACGTTCTCTTTTTCCGTCTTGACCTTGCGGATCTCGGTCTCGAGCTCGCGGATCTCCGGCGGCAGCGACGTCGCCTGCAGACGGGCGCGCGATGCGGCTTCGTCCATGAGATCGACGGCTTTGTCGGGCAGGAAGCGATCGGTGATGTAGCGGTCGGATAGACGAACCGCGGCCTCGAGCGCTTCGTCGCTGATCTTGACGCGATGGTGCGCCTCGTAGCGGTCGCGCAAGCCCTTGAGGATCTCGATCGCCTCGTCGAGCGACGGCTCGCCGACCATGATCGACTGGAAGCGTCGTTCGAGCGCGCTGTCCTTCTCGATGTGCTTGCGGAACTCGTTGAGCGTCGTCGCGCCGATGCATTGCAGCTCGCCGCGGGCGAGCGCGGGCTTGATGATGTTGCTCGCGTCGATCGCGCCTTCGGCCGCGCCGGCGCCGACGAGCGTGTGCAGCTCGTCGATGAAGAGGATGATCTCGCCGCTCGCGCCGCGGATCTCGTCCATGACGCGCTTCATCCGCTCTTCGAATTCGCCACGATACTTCGTGCCGGCCACAAGCCCCGCGAGGTCGAGCGTGATGACCCGCTTGTCGCGCAGCGGCTCGGGCACGTCGCCCGTGATGACGCGTTGCGCCAGGCCCTCGGCGATCGCGGTCTTGCCGACGCCCGGCTCGCCGATGAGCGCCGGGTTGTTCTTCGTGCGTCGCGATAGGATCTGGATGACGCGCTCGATCTCGGTGTTGCGCCCGATGACGGGGTCGAGTTTGCCTTCGCGAGCCAGCTGCGTCAGATCGCGGCCGTACGCGTCGAGCGTCGGGGTCTTGCTCTTGCCCTTCGACGCGGTCTGCGTCTGGGTTTCGGCACCGAGCAGCGAAGTCGTCTGGACGCGGACCTTCGCGGGGTCGACGCCGAGGTTCATGAGGACGCGTGCGGCGACTCCCTCGCCCTCGCGGATCAGGCCGAGGAGCAGGTGTTCGGTTCCTATATAGTTGTGGTTGAGCTGGCGCGCCTCTTCGAAGGCGAGCTCGATGACGCGCTTCGCCCGCGGGGTGAACACCATCTCTTGCTGGACGGTCTGGCCGCCGCGACCGACGATCGCCTCGACTTCGGCGCGGACCTTCGCGAGATTGACGCCCAGGGTCTCGAGCACTTTCGCTGCGAGGCTCTCGCCCTCGCTGATGATGCCGAGCAGGATGTGCTCGGTGCCGATGTAGTTGTTGCCGAGGCGCTGCGCTTCTTCTTGCGCCAGCACGATGCTGCGCCTCGCACGCTCGGTGAACGGTTCCCACATCGACATCTGGATTCTCCTCCGCAGCTCGTTTCGACGAAATGGCCGAAAACTGCTTTCTCTATACGAATCTACGTTTGGTATCGGCGTTTTGGTGCGAAATCTCTCCTCGACCTAGACGAAAGGCTGGTGAGAAAACGGCGAAAGAACGACAAAAGGGAGGGCGCGTAACCCTCCCGAGAAACGGACTTTCGTCCATAAAGCGCCTCAAGCGAGCTCGGTCCATGCTGTACTGTAGCCCGTACCGGCCGGGAATCTTATCGGCTTTCGGTCGATCGGGTCTATGCCCTATCGCTACGCCCGGGTTTTACAATCCGGATGCGGGTTGCTGCCAACCCGCTCGCCGATCAGCACGCCTTGGAGCGGATCCCTTGAGGCTACTCGAATAATAACGCCGGGATTTCGCGCGTGTCAATCTTTTTTTGACGGGATGGCGCGACAGACCAGCGAAGGTTTCCGCATAGAGAGAGAACTCGTGACGCCCGTCGCGATCGGGCTCGGATCGAACCTCGGCGATCGCCAAGCGAATGTCGCCGGCGCGTTGCAGCGCCTGCGCGCGTTCATCGATATAGAACGCGTGTCGTCCGCTTTCATCACGACGCCCGTCGGATACCGCAACCAACCGGACTTCCTGAACCTCGCGTGCATCGGAACGACGGTGCTCGCGCCGCGTGACCTCCGCGCACGTCTCCGCGACGTCGAACGCCGCATCGGCAGGGGAGCTGCAGTGCCGATGGGGCCGCGAGCGATCGACCTCGACCTTCTGCTCTACGGCGAGCTTCATATCGACGACGAGGACCTCACGATCCCTCATCGCGGCCTCCAGGATCGCGCCTTCGTCCTCATCCCGCTTGCCGAGATAGCGCCCGATTGGCGCGATCCCGTGACCGGCTCGACCGTAGCGCATCTCGCGTCGCGAGTCGACTCGAGCGGCGTCACGCGCTCGGAGGGCGGCCTCCTTCCCCGACTGCGTCGTGACATCCAAGAGCAGCGCCCAGCCGTCTCGCTCGCGCTCGATCGTGCGGGTGTCACGGGCGTGAAGACGCTCATCGCGCTCGACGACCGTACCTCCGGCCGGCAGCAGACCGCGATCGCCACCTTCGACATCTTCGCCGACCTCGATGCGGCTCACAGCGGCGTCCATATGTCGCGCTTCTCGCAAGACCTCGAAGACGCGCTAGCCGACCTGACGGCTGCACCGGCGCGCGGCGGTCTCGACGCCCTCGCTCTCGACCTCGCCGAGCGCGTCGTCGGCAGCCAACGAGCAGAGCAAGCGTACGTCCGCGCACGCGCGGAAATCGCGCTGCCGCGTCACACGCCGGCAAGCGGCATCGCGACGCACGAGTTCTATACCTTGCTCGCACGGGCGGTAGCCGCTCCGGGCCACCGTCGCCGCGTCGTCGGGGTTGAGGCCGATGGCATCACGGCGTGCCCGTGCGCGCAGGCGATGGTCGCCGACGCATCGCGCGAGCGGTTGACCGCCGCAGGTTTCGGCGGCGATGCGATCGAGCGCATTCTTGCGGCCGTTCCGACGGCGACGCACAACCAGCGCGGGCGCGGCCGCTTGCTCGTCGGCGGCGACGGCGACGTCGATCCGGCGATGCTCGTCGAGATCGTCGAGCAGTCGATGTCGTCGGAGACATACGACTTGCTGAAGCGGCCGGACGAGCTCTTCATCGTCGAAAAGGCCCACCAGGCGCCGCGCTTCGTCGAGGACGTCGTCCGCGAGATGCTGCGCTACGCCTGTGATGCGCTTGTCGATATGCCTGAAGATAGCTTCATATCAGCTCGACAGATCAATTTCGAAAGCATCCACAAGCACGATGCGCTCGCCGAATCGGGGGGCACGCTCGCGCAATTGCGACGCGAGCTCGCCGGCGACACATCGGTGAGTCACACCCGCCTAGAAGACTGGCTCTATCCGGCGGCCGCGCGTTTGGACGTCCGTTAGCCAGGGCATCACAGCGAGGTCGGGACGCATGACGGCGCCTCGGCGCCGTCGAATGCTCAGCCATTTGGAGCACTGGGGGCGGACGGTCGTGATGCCCGCAAAGCGCGAATCGCGCACGAAGACGGACCGTGAGGACCGCTTCCGATATCTCGTCGAGAACGCGTTCGACGTCATCCTCGAATGCGCGGTCAGCGGTCGCATCCTCTACGTCAGTCCGAACATCGTCGACGTGCTTGGCTACGAGCCGGAGCAGATCGTCGGCACGTTTCTCGTCGACCATCTCCATCCTGAAGACGCCGACCGCGGTCTCGAGGCGTTTGCGATGGCGGTCGGCGACGGCGATCGCATCCACGAGACGCTTCGCTATCGCAACATCCATGGCGCCTGGCGCTACCTTGAAGGGCGCGGACGGCCGTATCGGACGCCCGCCGGCAAGCTGCGCGTCGTCATAATCGGGCGCGACGTCACGTCGGACGTCCATATCGAGGAGAGCTTGCGCAGCGTGCAGCAGCGGCTCGAATTGCAGCTTCGTCGTCTGCCGGTCGCGGTCATCGGATGGGATGCGAGCGGCGTCGTCACCGAGTGGAATCCGGCGGCGGAGAGGATGTTCGGCTATGCGCGTGCGGAGGTGATCGGGCGCGTCGCCGGTCCGCTCATCGAATCGGTCGGCACCGCGGGCGAACCGTTCGTCCAGTTGCTCGACGCGGCCGACGATGGCACCGAACCGTTCCGCGTCATCTCGACGAATCGGACGAAATCGGGCGACCCCGTCGTCTGCGAGTGGAATATCGTGCCGATGCATGACGGCCATGGAGCGATGAGCGGCGTCATCGCGATCGCAGAAAGCGTCTCCGAACGCGAGCGAGCGCGGACGCTCGAAGAAGCCGCCTATAAAGATCCGGTCACCGGCATGCCGAACCGCCGGCTGTTCGACGACAAGCTCGGGTCGGCGGCCGACTCGACGCGCCGCCGCAGCGACACGTTCGCGGTGCTCTACATCGACCTCGACGACTTCAAGCGTATCAACGATACGCATGGCCACCACGTCGGTGACGCCGTGCTGACGGCGGTCGGGCTCCGGCTGCGCGTGTGCGTCCGCGAGACCGACGTCGTTGCGCGGCTCGGCGGTGACGAGTTCGGCGTCATCCTCACGAGCCTCGAGGGCTCCGAGTACGCTGAAGAGGTCGCGGAGCGGATTCTCGCCACCGTGCGGCAGCCGCTCGTCGCGGCGGACCGGATATTCGAGGTCACGGCGAGCATCGGCATCAGCAAGTTCCCCGACGACGGCGCGGACGCGACCGCGCTCCAACGCAAAGCGGACGCCGCGATGTATCGCGCGAAACAGAAGGGGAAGTTCACCTTCTCCCTCTGAGCGGCCGGGCGGCCGAAACACTCGACGAGCATGAACTGGGAACTCTCCGCAGCGCCGTATCTCCCCATCCATCGCCGCCGGATGCGCCGGCGTCGCATCGTCTTCGCTATCGTCGCGCTCGCCGTCGCGCTGCCGGCGTATCTCTATTACCGGCACGTCGCCGCTGAGTCGATGGGGACGCGCGTGTTCGACGAGGTCGAATCCTCTGTCGCCGAATCGTACTACGACCCGTCGTATCACGGCCACGTCTGGCAGGCGGTCGCCGCGCACTACCGGCCGCTCATCGTCGGCGCGACCGATGTCACCGCTCGCTACGATGCGTTGCACGAGATGCTCGCCGTGCTGGGCGACAGCCACACGATCGCGTTTTCGCCGCTCGAGGTCGATCGCATCGACCGTCGACCGGACGCCGGCGCGGCCGGCGCGCTGATCTCACCGATCGACGGCCGTCAAGTCGTCATGGCGGTCGCGAATCACTCGCCGGCGCAGCGGGCCGGTCTGCACCGCGGCGACATCGTCGTGGCTGCGGATGCAGAACTCGGACCGCCGGGTACTTTGAAGCGCTACGCGTTGCGCGATCCCGTCACCGGAAAGCTCCGTCACGCGTCGCTTCGTCTCGCACCGGCGGTGCTGGTCGACGATCCTCGGGGACCCGACGTCGACTGGGATGTCGCGTCCACGGGCGTCGGTTATCTGCGCATCGGCTCGTTCCCGGAAGCGATCGACGACGTTCTCGGCTGGGCGATGGAAGAGGTCGGCAAGGAACCTGCGCTCGTGCTCGATCTGCGTTCGAATCCGGGCGGGATGCTCGATGCGGTCGATGATACGGCCGGCATGTTCCTCTCGAAAGGAACGCTGGTCGTCACCGGCTGGCGGCGCATCCACTGGTTCGGCCCGCAGCGCTTTCTCGCAAGCGATTCGGCAGGCGTTCACTACGCGGGCGCGCTCTACGTGCTCGTCGACGACAGTAGCGAGAGCGGCGCCGAGACGCTCGCTGCGGCGCTCCAATCGTACCACCGGGCGACGATCGTCGGCGTGAAGACGGCCGGCAAGGTCATGGGCGTCGACCTTGAGGAGCCTCTGGCGGACGGCGGGTTGTTGCGCGTCGCGACGCTCGACATGATCGCGCCGGACGGCGTCCGGCTCGAAGGTCGCGGCGTCACTCCGGACGTCGTCGTCGTCCGCACACCGCGCGACGTCGCGCGCGGCGTCGACCCGCAGTTGCGCGTAGCGATCGCCCTCGCCCAACAAGCCATCAAAGACTAGTCGTCGACGATTTAAATAACGGTCGAGCTCCAGCTCGACCGCTACAAGATCAGGATTCTCTAAGCGACGAGTTTAGAGAGCGCCGATGGGAGCTCGGACAACTGCAGGATCGTCGCGCGCGGCGCGGACGAGCGGGTTTCGTTGTACTCCGCGGCCGGCACGTCGACAAGATACACCGGGATGTTGCGTGTGTTGAAGCCATCGCCGAGGTAACGCGCGGCTTCGCGCGCGTGGCGAGACAGGATCGCGCTCGCGATGACGATGACGTCGGGCCGCTCCTGCGTGATGAGATCGAAAAACGCGGGCCAGCGCGGCTCGCCTTCGACGACCGTTGCACCGAGCGATGCGACCGCCGCGCGGCGCGCGGCGCACGCAGGATCGGTATCGAATTGCAAGAGCGCGAACTTCGCCATGACGCGCTTTTCGAGCGGCGGGTAGCGCCGCCCCTTGCGGGGAACCGTGTCGCTCGATGAGCCACACGTCGAAACTAGACCAGCTCAAAGCGAAACGTGCTCAAGCGGCGGCGCCCGCGGGTGACGCCGCGAACAACCGTCAGCACGAGCGCGGCAAACTCACGGCGCGCGAACGAGTCGCTCGCCTTCTCGATCCGGATTCCTTCGTCGAGCTCGACGCGTTCGCCGTCCACCGGACCGACGCGTTCGGGCTGGCGGAGAAGCGCTTCGTCGGCGACGGCGTCGTCACCGGATACGGCTCGATCGACGGGCGGCGGGTCTTCCTCTTCTCCCAAGACTTCACGGTGCTCGGCGGCTCGCTCGGTGAGGTATTCGCGGAGAAGATCTGCAAGGTCATGGATCTCGCGGTGCGCACGGGCTGCCCGATCATCGGCATCAACGATTCGGGAGGCGCACGCATCCAAGAAGGGGTCGTCAGCCTCGGCGGATACGCGGAGATCTTCTGGCGCAACGTCCAAGCGTCAGGCGTCATACCGCAGATCTCGCTCGTCGCCGGGCCCTGCGCGGGCGGCGCCGTCTACAGTCCTGCGATCACCGACTTCATCTTCATGGTCGATAAGATCTCGCAGATGTTCATCACCGGGCCGGAGATCATCAAGACCGTGACCGGCGAAGAGGTGACGTTCGAAGAGCTTGGCGGCGCGCTCACGCACAACCGCAAGAGCGGCGTCGCGCACTTCCTATGCGCCGACGAAGACGACGCGTTCGAACAGATCCGCCACTTGCTCTCGTTCCTGCCGCAGAACAATCTCGACGATCCGCCCGAAGCCGAGACGTCGGACGATCCGCGGCGCACAGATCCGCGGCTCATCGACATCATCCCGCCGTCGGCGAACATGCCGTACGACATGATCGACGTCATCCACCGCGTGGTCGACGACGGGGATTTCTTCGAAGTGCAGGCGCTCTACGGCGGTTCGCTCGTCGTCGGCTTCGCACGGCTCGGCGGCCGCAGCGTCGGCATCGTCGCGAACCAGCCGGCAGTCATGGCAGGCGTCCTCGACATCGACTCGTCGGTCAAAGGCGCGCGCTTCGTCCGCTTCTGCGACGCATTCAACATCCCGCTCATCACGTTCGTCGACGTCCCCGGCTTCTTGCCCGGCACGAATCAAGAGTTCGGCGGCATCATCAAGCATGGTGCGAAGCTGCTCTACGCGTTCGCCGAGGCGACGGTGCCGAAGCTGACGGTCATCACGCGCAAAGCGTACGGCGGCGCCTACGACGTCATGTGCAGCAAGCACATCCGCGCCGACTTCAACGTCGCGTGGCCGACCGCCGAGATCGCGGTCATGGGACCGCACGGCGCCGTCAAGATCATTCATCGCGACGAGATCGCGAAAGCGAAGGACGCGTCGGCACGCGAGGATGAGCTCGTCGCCGAGTACGTCGAGCGCTTCGCGAACCCGTACGTCGCGGCCGAGCGCGGCTACATCGATGACGTCATCGATCCGGCGATGACGCGGCCGGTGCTTTGCAACGCGCTTGCGATGCTGCGGACGAAGCGCGTCGCGCGGCCCGCCCGCCGTCACGGCAACATCCCGCTATGAAGATGACGCCCGACGAATCCGCCGCGATCGCTCTCGCGCTCGCGGCGCTTCGCGTGCAAGCCATGCCGGCTCCAGATGAGTCTCCGCGAGGAAGCCGTCTTTCGGCCTGGGTCGCCGCCGCTCGGCTCGAGGCGCTCCGCGACGATGTTTGACAGGGTCCTCATCGCGAACCGCGGCGAGATCGCGCTTCGCGTCATCCGCGCGTGCAAAGAGCTCGGCGTCGCGACCGTCGCAGTGTACTCCGATGCGGATCGCGATGCCGCGCACGTCACCGCCGCCGACGAGGCGTTTCGCATCGGCCCGCCGCCGGCGGCGCAGTCGTACCTCGATTTCGATGCGATCGTCGACGCCGCGAAACGCGCCGGTGCGGACGCCATCCATCCGGGCTACGGATTCCTCGCCGAGAACGCCGCATTCGCGCGACGGTGCGATGACGAAAAGCTCGCCTTCATCGGACCGTCCGCTCGCCTTATCGAGATGATGGGGGACAAGGTCGCCGCGCGCAACGCGGCCCGGAAAGCGGGCATGCCGATCGTGCCGGGCACGACCGAGCCCGTGCGGTCTCCAGAAGAAGCCAAACGTCTCGCGAAGACGATCGGCTATCCGCTCGCGGTCAAAGCGGCAGCCGGCGGCGGCGGCAAGGGATTAAAGGTCGCGCGCGATGCCAAGGAAGTCGAGCAGGCGTTTTCGCTCGCCGTCAAAGAAGCCGCGACGTATTTCAAAGACGGTACCGTCTACCTCGAACGGTATCTCGCGCGACCGAAGCACGTCGAAGTCCAAGTCCTCGGGGACAAGCACGGCAACGCCGTGCAAGTCGGCGAACGCGACTGCTCGCTCCAGCGACGCCATCAAAAACTCGTCGAGGAGACGCCGGCGATGATCGGCGATGGTGTCAGACAACGCCTGCTCGATGCTGCGCTCGGCCTGACCAAGACGATCCGCTACGACAGCGCCGGCACGATCGAATGTCTCGTCGCGGGCGACGAGTTCTTCTTCCTCGAGATGAACACGCGCATCCAAGTCGAGCACACGATCACCGAAGCGGTCTTCGGGCTCGATCTCGTCAAGGCGCAGATCCGCGTCGCCGCAGGCGAGTCGCTGTGGTTCTCTCAAGGAGATCTCGCTCCGCGCGGACACGCGATCGAATGCCGAATAAATGCGGAGTCCCCGGCTGCGAATTTTCGACCGAGCGCCGGGCGCATCGACGCGTTCGTGCCATCCGCCGGGCCCGGCATCCGCGTCGACGCCGCGGCGTACCCGGGCTGGGTCATCCCTCAAGAGTACGATTCGCTGCTCGCGAAGCTCATCGCGTGGGGCGAGGACCGCGAAGAGGCGCGACGCCGGATGCTGCGTGCGCTCGGCGAATTCGTCGTGCGCGGCGTCGACACGACGATACCGCTGTTCGACTTGCTGCTCGAGGATGAGCGCTTCGTCCGCGGTGACTACGCGACGCCCGACGTCGAGTCGTTCGTCGATCGCCACAAAGAACGGATCGCGGCGCACGTCGCCGAGCGCAGCTCGCCGGCGACGGCCGGCACCGTGGGTGAGAAGTCGGCCGAACCCGACAAAGGTCGTACCGTCACGGTCGAGGTGAACGGTAAGCGCTTCGACGTGCGCGTTTTCGGCGACGGGCCGGGCTCGACCAGCGCGCGCACCCGCGCACCGCGTTTCAAGACCCCGAAGAAGATCGCGACCGACGGCGATCGCGTCACGGCGCCGATGCACGGCATCGTCGCGGACATCAAGATCGCGCCGGGCGAATCGGTGCGCGACGGTCAGGTCGTCGCGATCGTCGAGGCGATGAAGATGATGAACGAGATCGTGGCGCATCGCGAGGGCATCGTGAAGTCGGTGGACGCCAGGGTCGGCGACACGCTCGAGACCGGCGCCTCGATTTTGACATTCGAATAAGTGTGAGCGTGTAGCGGTCGAGCTTTAGCTCGACCGGAGGCCGAGCGAAGCTCGGCACGGAACATCGCGCCGATGAAACCGCGGTCGACCGATAGCGGGATCCCGATCCAACCGGTCTACGCGTCGACGGACGTCGCCGATCTCGACCTCGCGAACGAACCGCTGCCCGGCGAATTCCCGTTCACGCGCGGCATCCAGCGCAGCATGTACCGCGGCCGCTTGTGGACCATGCGGCAGTACGCCGGTTTTGGAGGAGCCCGCGAGTCGAACGAACGTTATCGCTACCTGCTCTCGCACGGCCAGACGGGCCTATCGGTCGCCTTCGACCTTCCGACACAGATGGGCTACGACTCCGACGCGCCGCAAGCCGCGGGCGAGGTCGGGCGGACGGGCGTCGCGATCGCGACGATCGACGATATGGCGACGCTCTTCGACGGCATCGCGCAGGACGAGGTGAGCGTCTCGATGACGATCAACGCGCCCGCCGCCATCCTGCTCGCGTTCTACCTCGCGCTCGCCCGGCGTCGCGGCACACCGTTCGACAAGCTCACCGGCACGTCGCAGAACGACGTGCTCAAAGAGTACGCCGCACGCGGTACGTACATCTACCCGCCGAAACCCTCGATGCGCCTCGTCACCGATCTCATGTCGTACTGCGCGCGCCAGGTGCCTGCGTGGAACACGATCTCCGTCAGCGGCTACCACATCCGCGAAGCAGGCGCGACGGCGGCGCAAGAACTCGCGTTCACGCTCTGCAACGGCCGCGCGTACGTGCGCGCAGCGATCGATGCGGGCCTCGACGTCGATCGCGTGGCGCCGCGTATCTCATTCTTCTGGAACGCGCACAACGATTTCTTCGAGGAGATCGCGAAGTTCCGCGCGGCGCGCGCGTTGTGGGCGCACATCGTCCGCGACGAGTTCGGTGCGAAAGATCCCAAGTCGTGGATGATGCGTTTCCACACGCAGACCGGCGGCTCGACGCTCACAGCGCAGGAGCCGGATAACAACGTCGTCCGCGTCACGCTCCAAGCGCTCGCCGCCGTGCTCGGCGGAACGCAATCGCTCCACACGAACGGCAAAGACGAAGCGCTCGCGCTGCCGACCGAGGCGTCGGCGAAGGTCGCGCTTCGCACGCAGCAGATCATCGCGTACGAAAGCGGCGTCGCGTCGACGGCCGATCCGCTCGGCGGGTCGTATTACGTCGAGCGGCTCACGGCCGATCTTGCCAAAGCGGCGCGCACGATCATCGACGAGGTCGACGCCCGTGGCGGCGCCATCGCGGCGATCGAGAGCGGCTGGATGCAAGGTCAGATAGCCGACAGCGCGTATCGCGCGCAGCAGTCGATCGAGCGCGGCGATACGGTCGTCGTCGGCGTCAACAGGTTCGCCGACTCGCAAAGGGGTGCGATGCGAGTACCGCTCCAGCGGATCGACCCGTCGATCGAGAAGGCGCAGTGCGAACGGGTCGCGGCATTTCGGGCGGACCGCGATGGTGAGCGCGTCGCCGATCGCCTCGCCGACGTCAAGCGCGCCGCGGAATCCGACGCACCCCTCATGCCGCTGTTCGTCGACGCGGTCGACGCGGGCTGTACGCTCGGCGAAGTGTGCGATGCGATGCGTGCGGTCTTCTCGACGCACCGACCGGTCGTCGTCAAATGATCGACGGCCGCACGATCGACCACGTCGCTATCGTCGTCGCCGATCTCGCCGACGCGGAACGCCGGTACGCGTCGCTCGGCTTCACGGTCCGTTATCGCGAGCGCGTGGAGGACCAAGGCGTCGATATCGTCGGCATGCGGGCCGGCGACGGCTCGATAGAATTGCTGCGGCCGGTCGCACCCGATTCGCCGCTCGTCCGCTATCTCGGCGATAAGGCATCGCGGCTCCATCACTTCGCGTACCGAGTGCCGGACCTTGATGCCGAGCTCAAGCGGCTCGCGGTGCAGGGCGTGCGGCTGATCGACGAGCGGCCTCGCCGCGGCGCGCACGGCAACCTCATCGCGTTCATCCATCCGTCGGAGACCGGCGGCACGCTCGTCGAGCTGTGCCAACCACCGGACCCGCACGGCTAGGGAGCGGTCGAGATTTATCTCGACCGCCGCGGCCTTGACGACTCGAGTGGATGTAGTAGGCCGAGCGAAGCTCGACCGCTACATATGACGGTCGCGAAACGGTCAAGGCAGGTCATGCGAGGGCCGCCCCTAAACGCATGATGCATGTCCGAAGCTTGGCAAGAATCGGATTCGAAGGTGTTTGCGGACCTCGGCCGCATCTACACGCCGAACCGCGATGAGATCGAATCGACGCTTCTCCGGCTCATCCCGGCGCGAGCCGACGAACGGTTCTGGTGCGTCGACGTCGGCGCCGGCGAGGGATGGTTGAGTCAGCGCGTCTTGCAGCGCTTCAACGGCGCGCAGGTCATCGCGCTCGACGGTTCGTCGGCGATGCTCGCGCGGGCACGCGAACGGCTCGCACCGTACGGGCAGCGTGCGACCGTCCGCGAATTCCGCCTCGAGTCCGACGCGTGGATCGCGCCTCTGCCGGGCGGCGTCCGCTGCTTCCTCAGCAGCATCGTGCTCCATCACCTCGATCCGGAAGCCCGCTGGACGCTCTTCCGCAATCTCTACCGCCGGCTCGAGCCGGGCGGCGCGCTGCTCATGGCGGATCTCATCGCGCCTTCGAGCGAAACCGAGCGCGACTACGCCGCTGAGTTCTGGGATGCCGAGGTGAAGCGCCAGTCGACCGAGATGACCGGAAGTCTGCTCGCGTTCGATCGCTTCGACGGCGACCAGTGGAATTGGTACCGCCACCCCGATCCGGGCGATCGCCCGTCGCGGTTGCTCGACCAGTTGAAGTGGCTGGAAGAGGTGGGATTCGTCGGCGTGAGCGCGTTTTGGCTGCGCGCTGGTCACGCGGTCTTCGGAGGGTTCAAGGCGAAGCCCTAAGGCGCTAGAGCCACCATGGGCGTCTGCTGCGAGCGACGCCGTTCGCCAGGATCGGCACGACTATCGCTAGGGCGACCGCGCTGAGTATCCAACGCACGTGACTCGACTCCACTCCACCCACCGGTTGTCAATAACCCTATCATCGGAGCCGCCCGCCGCGAAGGTGATCGCTTTCCCTTTCGCATGGGCGTAAGCCCCATCACACATAGGACTTTCTGCGCCCCACCACACTCGACTCAGGCGACCTGTGCACGGCGAATCGTTCGATAATTATGGATAGATGGAAAGCGACACCGCGACCGAGCGAGTCCGGGCGCGGCCGATGCCGCCGCTCCGCCGCGCGTTCTACGGCGCGGCGGCTCGCGTGCTTTCGGCGTTCGCCCGGGTGCTGCCCAAACCGCGGACGGGGACGCCGATCGCGATCGACGACGTGCACGATGAGGAGCAGCGCTTCCACTGGTTCGTCACGAGCAGCCAGGACATGCTCATCGAGATGTCGCTCGACGGGCGGTTCATGTACGTCAGCCCGAATTGCATGTCGATCGTCGGTTACGAGCCTCACGAGCTTCTCGGCCGCTCCATATTCGAGTTCACGCACCCGGACGACGTCGCGCAATCGAGCGCGTCGCTCGTCGCGACGGTCGGCGGCAAGCCTGTCGGAGTGAAGCTGCGCTATAAGCACAAGAGCGGGCAGTGGCGCTGGTACGAGGGCTATCGCCGGCTCTACCGCAGACCGAACGGCGAGGTCCGCATCGTCACAATAGCGCGCGACGTCACCGACCGGCGCAACGCGGAAGACGCGGCGCGTCGGTCCGAAGCGCGGCTGCGGCTCCACGTCGAACAGACGCCGGTCGCGGTCATCGGTTGGGATAGCGAAGGACGGATCGCGAGCTGGAATCCGGCTGCCGAATCGATTTTCGGCTTCACCGAGGCAGAAGCGGTCGGCAAGGACGGCCAGTCGCTTTTGGGCCGGCCGCGGCCGGGCGGCGCGAAAGGCAGTCGCGTCACGCGCGATGCGACGACGAAGACGGGCGTGCACATCATCTGCGAGTGGAACGACACGCCGCTCGTCGCGGTCGACGGGTCGCTCGTCGGCGCGACATCGATGGTCCAGGACGTGACCGAGCGCATGCGTGCTCAGGAAGCGCTGCGCGACAGCGAAGCAGCGATCCGTTCGCTTTACGAGGTGACGTCCGCACCGCACATCGACCACCACGACAAGGTCGACGCGGTCCTCGCGATGGGCTGCGCCTTCTTCCACCTCCCCTCGGGCATCATCACGCGCATCGACGGCGACGAGCTCGAGATCCTCTCGGCTCAATATCCCGACGACCGCTTCAAGCGCGGCGCGCGCTTCAAGCTTGCCTCGATGTACTCGGGTCGCGTCGTCGCCGCCGGCGAGACGGTCGCTATCCACGACGGCCGGACGCCGGACTGGGAGAGCCATCCGGCGCATCAGACCTTCAAGCTCGAGGCGTATATCGGCACGCCGCTGCGCGTCAGCGGTGAGGTGTACGGCACGATCAGCTTCGCCGGACCCGAACCGCGCGCGACGGCGTTCTCCGAGACCGAGATAGACTTCATCAGGCTCATCGCGCAATGGCTCGGCCTCGCGATCGAGCACCGCAACATCGAGGACGAGCTGCGGCACAACGCGCTCCACGATGCGCTCACCGGCCTTCCGAACCAGCGTCTCTTCCACGATCGCGTTCAAGTCGCGATGGCGCAAGCGAAGCGCTCGGGCGAGAAGGTCGCCGTCTGTTTTCTCGACCTCGACCGCTTCAAGGTCATCAACGATACGCTCGGCCACCGCATCGGCGATGGGCTGCTCCAAGAGGTGTCGGCGCGCATCGCCGGCTGCCTGCGTGAAGGCGATACGCTCGCGCGCCTCGGCGGCGACGAATTCGTCGTCTTGCTGCCGGACGTCGGTGACGCAGCTGCCGCAGGCAAGATCGCGCAGCGCCTTCTCGACTCGCTCGAAGCGCCGGTCTCGATCGAGGGTCGCGAGCTTTTCGTCACGGCGAGCATCGGCATCAGCCTCTATCCCGACGCCGGGGCCGACCCTGAGACGCTCGTCAAACACGCCGACTATGCGATGTATCGCGCCAAAGAGGTCGGCCGCGCGACGTACCAGCTCTACGCGTCGACCGACGCGCAATCGAACGAGCGGCTCGCACTCGAGACATCTTTGCGACGCGCGGTCAAGAACGGCGAGTTGCTCCTCCACTATCAACCGCAGATCGACATCTCGTCGGGCAAGCTCGTCGGCGTCGAAGCGCTCGTCCGGTGGGAACGGCCGGGCCGCGGGCTCGTGCCTCCGTCGGAGTTCATCCCGATAGCCGAAGAGACGGGGCTCATCGTGTCGATCGGTTCGTGGGTCATCGAGCAGGCGTGCCGTCAAGCGGCGCAATGGCGCCAGCTCGGTTTCCCCGCGTTCAAGATGGCGGTGAACGTGTCGGCGCGACAGTTCCGGCACAAGTCCTTCGTCGAGTCGGTCGACGCGGTGCTCGCCGCGCACGGGCTCGACCCGTCGAGCCTCGAGATCGAGCTGACCGAGAGCATCACGATGCACGCGAGCGACGTCGAGCTGCTCGCGTTCGAAGAGCTCAAACGGATCGGCGTCCGGCTTGCGCTCGACGACTTCGGCACCGGCTTCGCGTCGCTGTCGAATCTCAAGCGCTTTCCGGTCGACGTCGTCAAGGTGGACCGCACGTTCGTCACCGACTGCTTGAACAGCACGGATGATGCGGCGATCGTCAAGGCCGTCGTCTCGATGGGCCACGCGCTGCGTCTGCAAGTGACGGCGGAAGGCGTCGAGACGCGCGAGCAGCTCGCGTTCCTCCAGCTGCTCGGCTGCGATTGCGCGCAAGGCTACTTCATCGGCGCGCCTATGCCGGCGGCGGATCTCGAACGGCTCGTCGCGGCCAGGATGGGCGCCTTTCCGGCCGCCTAGAGGTATTCGCTTCCGCGGCACCTATTTAGGTCGGCATGGACGAGCCGACGACGCTCCGCACAACGCTCGCACTGACCGCTGCTCTCGCGCTTCTTTCCATCGCCGGTTGTTCGAATCACCACGACTCGTTCGCTTATAGCGGCACGGTGCAGGCGGATTCGGCAGCGGTCGGCTCGACTGCGGGCGGGCGCGTCACGAGGGTCGCGGTTTCCGACGGTCAGCGCGTCGGCAAAGGTCAGACCATCATCGCCTTCGACGATCGTCAATTGCGAGCCGCGTATCTCGGGGCGATCGCGGCTCGCGACCAGGCGTACGCACAGCTCCACGACCTGGAGGCCGGGCCGCGCGCGGCCGATATCGCAAAAGCCGAGGCGAACGCGTCCCAAGCGGACGCCGCGTACGAACAGGCACGCGTGAACCAGCCGCAAGCCGTCCAAGCGGCGCGCTCGGGCGTCGACTCGGCGAAGGCGGATGACGCTGCAGCGAACGCGGCGAGCGTCAAGGCCACACGCGATGAGGAACGTTCGCAGGCGCTGTTCCAAGAAGGCGCTATATCGGCGCAGGCCATGGACGCGTCTCGTGCCGCGGCCGATTCGGCGCGCGGCGCCGCGCAAGCGGCAGATGCGCGGCTGCGGCAAGCGATCGCGCAGCTCGATTCGGTCGAGCACGGATCGGCCGCACAGACGGTCAACTCGGCGGCGGACGCAGCCGCTGCCGCGCACGCAGAGCAGTCGCTCGTGCTCGCGGGCACGCGCCCCGACCAATTGCAGCAAGCGAAGGCCGCGGCGCGGGTCGCCGACGCGAACGTCGCTGCCGCCGCCGCTCGTCTTGATGAAGCTCGTGTTGCCGCTCCGGCCGACGGCGTCGTCGACGGGCTCGACCTTCGGCCGGGCGACCTCGTCGCCGCCGGCGCGGCGGTCGCGCAGGTCGACGAGTTCGGCGATCCATGGGTCCGCATCTATGTGACGCAGTCGGACATGCAAAACGTCAAGGTCGGTGCGGCGGTCCGCGTCAGATCCGACGCGCTCGCCGGCCGCACGTTCGACGGGCACATCGAGACGATCGATGCGCAAGCGCAGTTCACGCCGCGCGACGTGCAGACCGCGGAGGACCGAGCCGATCTCGCTTTCGGCGTCAAGGTCCGGATCGCCGACCCCGGCCGCGCGCTCCGCGCCGGCACGACGGTCGACGTCGCATTGCCGTGACCGTCACGATCGAGACGAAAGCGCTTACGAAGCGCTACGGCGACCGCACGGTCGTCAACGGCGTCGATCTTCGGATCGAGTCGGGTTCGATCTTCGGTTTCCTCGGACCGAACGGCAGCGGCAAGTCGACGACGATCAAGATGCTCTGCGGACTCGTGTCGCCGACGTCGGGGAGCGCATCGGTCGACGGGCACGACGTCGTGCGCGACGGTGACGGCGTCAGGCTCGCGATCGGTTACATGTCGCAGTCGTTCTCGCTCTACGGCGATCTGACGGTCGATCAGAACCTCGAGTTCTACGGCCGAGCGTACGCGCTCGAGCCGGCCTCGCGAGAACGGCGCAAACGGGAAGTGGCGGAGCTGACCGGCGTCGAGCGATTCGCGGACCAGCAAGCGCAGACGCTTTCGGGCGGCTGGAAGCAGCGCCTCGCGCTCGCATCGGCTTTGCTCCACGACCCGCAAGTGCTCTTCCTCGACGAGCCGACCGCCGGCATCGATCCGGTCGCTCGTCGCGACCTGTGGGATCTGCTGTTCAAACTCGCGGGCGACGGCCGCACGCTGTTCGTCACGACGCACTACATGGATGAGGCGGAGCGTTGCACGCGCGTCGGATACATCTACGACGGCGATCTCATCGCGCAGGGAACGCTCGAGGAGCTGCGCGCGCTGCCCGGCGTCAACGCGCCGGGAAGCGTACGCTATTTCGTACGTGCGGATCGGGTGATGACGGCGTTCGCGCGGGCGCGCTCGCTGCCGTACGTCCGCGACGTCACGATCTTCGGCCGCGATCTCCATCTCGTCGTGGCCTCCGACGTTGATGAGAGGCGCCTTCAGTCGGATCTGGCTGAGGCGGGTGTCTCGATCGTCGAGCGTATCGAGCCGTCGCTCGAAGACGTTTTTGTCGCGTTGACGCGCGCGCGCGCAAGCGTCGCATGAGACGCCCGTTCGACCTACGCGGCTTCGGCGCGGTCCTCTACAAAGAATTGATCCACATCGTCCACGACCCGACGACTCTCGTGCTCGCCCTCGCGCTGCCGCTTCTCCAGCTGCTCATATTCGGCTACGCGATCAACACGCGCGTCGAGCACATCGGCACCGCGTATCTCGACGAGGATCACGGCCAGATCGCCGTCCGGGTGCTCGACGCCTTGCGCGCTTCGCAGGATTTCAACCTCGTGTACGCGGCGGGATCGCGCGAGCAGCTCCACGAGCTCATCGTCGCCGACAAGGTGAAGATCGCGATCGACGTGCCGCCGAATTTCTCTGCCGACGTCGTCGCGGGGAGACCTGCTCAGCTGCAGGTCCTCATCGATGGCTCGGACTCGTCGATCGCAGACGTTGCGCTCGCTTCGGCATCGTCGATCGGCGCTGCGTTGAGCGCCCAACTCGACCCGCGTATGAGCGTGACGCCCCAGCTCATCGACGTGCGGCCGAGGACGCTCTTCAACCCGAGCCTGCGCAGTGCGAACTTCCTGGTGCCCGGGCTCATCGGCGTCATCATGCAGATCATCACGATCTTCTTGACGGCGCTCGCGATCGTCGGCGAGCGCGAGCGTGGCACCCTCGATCAGTTGCTCGTGACGCCGATCGGCTCGACCGGTCTCATGCTTGGAAAGATCGTGCCGTACGCCGCGATCGGCTTCGTCGACTTCCTCGGCGTGTTCGCCGCGATGCTGTTCGTATTCAAGGTGCCGATCGCCGGCAGCGCGCTGCTGCTGCTCGTCCTCGCGATCGGGTTCTTGCTCGCGGCGCTCGGCTTGGGTCTGCTCGTCTCGAGCGTCGCTCGCTCGCAGCTCCAAGCGATGCTCATGACGATGGGCATCATGTTACCGTCGATCTTGCTCTCGGGCTTCTTCTTCGAGCGCGACGCGATGCCGTGGATCATGCAGCTCCTCGGCTACGCGATTCCGCTGACGTACTTCCTCGAGATCCTCCGCGGCATCATATTGCGCGGCGCAGGCCTCGCTGAGCTGTGGCCGTCGGTCGCCGCGATGCTGTCGCTCGGTCTATTCCTCGTGATCGTGGCATCCGTCCGCTTCGCTCGCACCACCTCATAGCCGATTCCACGCTTTCGCTAAGTGAGGAAGGGAGCGGTCGAGATTCATCTCGACCGCCGCGGCCTGGCTATTTAGTATAGGGAGCGGTCGAGATTCATCTCGACCGCCGCGGCCTGGCCTGGACGTTAGCCATACAAGAAGTGAAATTTCACGTCGTGAGGTTCCACAGAACGCCGCCGCGGCTTAAAGACGTCGACTACACTCAGGACCGGACCTACTTGATCACGTTCTGCGTCGCCGACCGGCGCCCGGTGTTCTCGAATTCATCAATTGCGTCGATCGCAACCACACAGTTACGCGAGTTTAGAAATGCCGGCTTGTATTATCTCTATGGCTACGCAGTCATGCCCGACCACGTTCACCTGGTGATCCGGTTGCGCAAGGTTGGGATCCACCTGTCGAAGGTCGTAGGGACCCTGCGGTCTGCTATCACGATACGCGTTCGCAGACAATTCGACCGCTTCGAGTGGCAACGCGGCTATCACGAGCGGATCATACATGGCGAGAAGGAGTGCCGTGAAACTATCGACTACGTTCTTGCGAACCCGGCTCGCGCAGATCTGGTGGCGGCTGACGAGCAGTACGAGCATTCAGGGATTGTCGATCGCTGGCGCTGACTTGAGTGGGCCGCGGCGGTCGAGATGAATCTCGACCGCTCCCTGTCTCTAAGGCCCGGCCGCGGCGGTCGAGATGAATCTCGACCGCTCCCTTACATCGCGCTTAGTCGCCGGCGTCGGTGCCTACGAGCTCGATCGTGTCGTCGCGTTCGAGGCTCGGCTCCATCGCGAGCTCGCGACGGTTGACGAAGCGGCCGCCGGAGCGTTGCGCGACGGCGAAGTAGAGCGTCGGAACGACGAGCAGCGAAAGGAACGTCGACGTGATGAGGCCGCCGATGACGACCGTCGCGAGCGGCGCCTGTGTCGAGCTGCCCGCTTCGATGCCGATGGCGAGCGGCAGCATGCCGCCGCAGGTGGCGAACATCGTCATGATGATCGGCCGAAGGCGCATCGGGCCGGCGCGCATGAGCGCGTCGCGCACAGGTAAGCCCTCCTCACGCAGTTGGCGCGTGAATTCGACGACGAGGATCGCGTTCTTCACCGCGATGCCGACGAGCATGAGCGAGCCGATGAACGCCGTCAGACCGAACGCCCGGTTCGTCACCACGAGCGAGCCGATGATGCCGACCAACGAGAGCGGGATCGACGTCATGATGATGAGCGGGTCGACGTACGACTCGAACTGCGCGGCGAGCAGCATATAGATGAGGACGATCGCGAGGCCGACCGCGAGCCACATCTGGTTGAAACTCGACTGACCGAGCTCGATCTCCGGCCCGAACTCCCAACGATATCCTTGCGGCAGCTTGAACTTGCTCATGAGCGCCGTCGTGTCCGACAGGATCGGCCCGAGCGGGCGGCCTGCGATGGGTGCGTCGATCTCGATCCGCCTCTGCCTATTCTCGCGGGAGATCGCCGACGGCCCGAACCCGGTCGCGACGGTGGCGACGCTGCCAAGAGTCAGGCCGTTCGCCTGCGCCTGCGAACCCGTGCCGTTCGGATTCGCGCCCGTCGGATTGTAGCCGGTCGCGTTTGCAGCTCCCGTCCCCGCGCTCGAGCTCGCGCTCGCCGACCCGGGCGGAACCTCGAGGCCCGTAAGCGCCGCCAGCGAGCGCCGCTGCGCGGACGGCAGCTCGACGATGATCGGGTATTGGATGCCGTTGACCTGATAGAACGACGCCGTCGTACCGTTCGTCGCCGTGTTGATGAAGCTCGCGATGTCGCCGGTGCCGAGAGCCGACATCATCGCTTTCGATCGGTCGATCGACACGTCCACCTCGGGCTGCGCCGCGGTGACGTTCTTATCCGGAGTGCTGACGCCGGGAATGGTCGCGATCTTCGCCATGATCTCGTCCGAGAGCGTCTGCAAGCGGTTGATGTCCGGTCCGTACAGCTCGAGCTCGAGCGCGGTCTGGCCTTGCGAGATCTGCCGCTGCACGATGTCGATCGTCTGGCCGCGTACGACCGTGCCGGCCAGCGCAGCGCGCAGCTTCGGATCGATCGCGCCGCCCGTGAGCCGCCCGCGCCACTCGCGAACGAACGCGGCGGCCGCGGCAGCGCTCGTGCCGGGCTGCAGCGTCACTTGAAGACCTGCCCGGTTCGTCACGGGCCTGTTGCCGCCGAAGCCGGTCTGCCCGACCGTCGACGAGACCGCGACGACGCGCGGGTCTTTGCGCAGCGCGTTCTCGACGAGTTTGGAGACCTCGTTCGTCACGGCCAGTGCTTCGCCGTTGGGCAGCTGCAAATCGAAAGTAAGGAAGCGCGAGTCCGATGCCGGGAACACTTCCGTCGACACGATTCCCAACTGCAATGACGCTACGGCGAGGACGAAGAGCGCAACCGCGGATCCGAGGACGAGCCGCGGACGGTCGAGGCAAAACGCGAGCGCGCGCCGGTACGTGTTCTCAAAGCGTGCATACGCCCTGTCGAATCGCGCCGGGAACGATCGGTCCCGCGCCCCGTCGCCGTCTTCGGTGTCGCGCCGGCGGAGGATGCTCGCCGAGAGCATGGGCACCGCGGTGACGGCGACCAGAAGCGAGATGCCCACGGCGCTCATGACGACGATCGCGAACGGCCCGAAGATGAGGCCCTGCAACCCAGGCACGAGCATGAGCGGGAAGAACACGGTGACGACGGTGATAGACGAGGCGAGCACTGCAGTCAGTATCTGCGTCGTCGCCTTCTCGGCGGCGTCGCGAGGCGAGTTCCGGGCGTGCAAGAATCGCGAGATGTTCTCGATGACGACGACTGCGTCGTCGACGATGAGGCCCACCCCCAGCGCGATCCCGCCGAGCGTCATGACGTTCAGCGTTTCGCCGAACATGTACGCGACGAAGAGCGTGCCGAGGATCGACACCGGCAGCGAGACGGCGACGATGACCGTCGACCGCCACGAGTGGAGGAAGACGAGGATGATGAGTACTGCCAGGAAGGCCCCGTACAGCGCCGTGTGTTCGAGCGAGGCGGCCGCCGTCAGGATGAACTCGCGCTGGTCGAGCATCGCATCGAAGTGCATCTGCGGGTAGCGCGAGCGGATGTCGGCGAACTTCGTGTCGAGCTCGTTCGCGACGGCGACGATGTTCGCATCGGGCTGCGCGGTGATCGTCAGCTGGACCGACGGCTGGCCGTTGACGCGCGAGAAGACGCGCTGCTCCTGGATGCCGTCGGTGACGTTCGCCACGTCGCGCAAACGGAGCGTCGCGCCGTCGCGGACGGCGATGACCGTATCGGCGACGTCCGCCGATGATCCGTAGAGCGCGCGCGTCCGGATCCCGTACTCCTTGGGGCCGATCTGGATGATGCCGGCCGGCAAGTCGACGTTCTCGTTCGCGATGCGGCCCATGAGATCGTCGAGCGTCAGGCCGGCAGCGGCAAGACGATGCTCGTCGGGCTCGACCATGATCGCCCGCTGCGCGGCACCCGAGACGCCGACGCTTCCGACCCCGCGCACGGACGCGAGCTCGTCCGAGATCTCGTTGTTGATGATGTCCGAGAGATCGCGTTGCGTCCGCGACGGGTCGGTCACTTCGAGGGTGAGGATCGGTGTCGCGTTCGGATCCGCCTTGATGACCTGCGGCTCTTGGAGCGCCGGGTCGTTCGGCAATGACGACCTGATGCGGGCCACTTGCTGCTGGACGTCGACCGCAGCGACGTCGATGTTCGTGCCGTAGGCGAACTGGATGCGCACGCTCGACACGCCGGGCGCCGAGGTCGACTCGAGGATGTCGATACCGGAGACGCGGCTGACCGCGTTTTCGATCGGGCGAGTCACGGTCGACTCGATCGTCTCTGGGGACGCGTTCGTATAAAGAACCGTCACCGAGACGACTGGCGGCGCGAACGAGGGCAAGAGCGCGACCGGCAATCGCGGCACGGCGAATATGCCGAGGACGACGATCGCGGCCATGAGCATCGCGACCGCGACTTTGCGCGTGACGGCGAAACGGGCTATGGACATTAGTGCGGGAAGACCTCAGAATCCACTATATCACGGTCCGGTTCAATGCACGTCAAGTTGTACCATTTAGCAATGCG
>JANWLL010000038.1 GCA_025450855.1 Vulcanimicrobiia bacterium | reverse complement strand
TGCTCGACCGTGTCGCCGCGCCCGATCGCGACGTCCAAGAGCTTGCCCGGCCGCGAATGGATGTAGTCCATTATCTCGCTGCCGGAGCGGAACGCGTGGCCGTCGATCATCCGGATCTCGTCGCCCGGCTGAAGATGCGCCGCGGCCGCCGGCGTGCCCGGGCGGACTTGTCCGACGACGTTCGTCGGCACGGGCTGTCCGATCGCGACCCCGAGGATCGTGAAGAGCAAAGCGGCGAGCAAGAAATTGAAGAACGGTCCAGCCAGGATGATGCCGAACCGCGCGTAGAGCGGTTTGTGCTGGAAGTTGCCCGGATCGGGGCTGCCGTCGTCCGCGCTGTCCTCGCCGACCATCCGGCAGAAACCGCCGAGCGGAAGCAGGTTGACGGTGTACAGCGTGCCGCCGCGCTCGATCGCGAACAGCCGCGGTCCGAATCCCATCGCGAATTCGCTCACGGTGACGCCCGCGCGTTTCGCGACCACCATGTGGCCGAGTTCGTGGAACAGGATGAGCACGCCGAGGATGAGCAGGTAGAGCGCTACCTTCTCGGCGCCGCTCAGGGTCGCGGCGAGGGCGGACTCGACGCTGCTCGTCGTGAGGGCTGCTATGATCAACGGGGTTCCTTTCGCGGCGCGGCTCTCATCGCACTACCGGGCGGAGCCGCCTACCGTTACTTTCGGCGCGGTTGTGGCGCGGCGCACCACGCGTTTTCGTCTCCTCGCCGCGCTAAGAGCGGCGCGAACCGGTGACCACGTCCCGGGTGAAAGACCGCGCCCAGCGATCGGCTTCTTCTATCTCAGGCAATCGCGCCGGCCGGGCGTTGTGCGCGTCGAGCGCTGCGGCGACGATTTCGCCGATTTCGACGAATCGGATTTTCCCTTGTAGGAATGCCCGTCCTGCCTCTTCGTTCGCGGCCGACAGCACCGCGGGATACGTTCCACCGGCGAGGGCGGCGCGATACGCGAGCTTGAGGCTCGGAAATCGTGCGTGGTCGACGGGTTCGAACGTCAGCGTGCTTTGCTGCGACTGCAGGCCGAGCGCTCTGCGCGTCGCTTCGAGCGCGACGGCGCGATCGAGGCGCTCCGGATACGCGAGCGCGAACCCGATCGGCATGCGCATGTCCGGCGACGCGATCTGCGCTTTGACGTTGCCGTCGGCAAAGACGACGAACGCGTGCGCGATGCTCTGGCGGTGGACGACGACGTCGATCTGCGAAGGCGCGAGCTCGAACAACCGGCACGCTTCGATGACCTCGAGCCCCTTGTTCATGAGCGTTGCGGAATCGAGCGTGTTCTTCGCCCCCATCGTCCACGTCGGATGGACGAGCGCTTGCGCCGCCGTGACCGACTCGAGCTCGTGAAGCGTGAAGTCGACGAACGGACCCCCGCTCGCGGTCAGGACGACCGTCTTGACGTCCGAGGTCTTCTCGCCGAGCAGGCATTGGAACACCGCGCAGTGCTCGGAGTCGACCGGCATGATGCGCGCACCCGCTTCCCGCGCCGCTGCGAAGAGCGGCTCGCCGGCGGCGACGGCGATCTCTTTGTTCGCGAGCGCGATATCGATGCCGCGCTCTGCCGCCGCGAAGACGGCGCGGCAGGCGACGAGACCGTCCGTCGCGGCCAGCACGATATCGGCGCCCGACTCCGCGGCCACGGCGATGAGGCCGCGCTCGCCGTGCTCGAGACGGATCGCGGGCGATCCGGGCGCGCGCGGCGCGACTCGTTCGGCAAGGTCCGACACGCCGGCTTGTGTCGCGCACGATACGACCGCCGGTGCGAACGCGCGGATCTGCTCGGCGAGCAGTTCCGTCTTCGTTCCCGCGGCGAGCCCGCAGACCGAGAACCGCTCGGGGTGCGCGGCGATGACGTCGAGCGATTGGCGGCCGATGGACCCGGTCGAGCCGAGGATGGCGACGCGGCGCATGCGCGTCGTCAGATGCGCCCGGCGAGCGCGAGGACCGTGTATGCGACGACGCCGGCGACGAGATACGAGTCGAAGCGGTCGAGCACGCCGCCGTGACCGGCGATGAGCTGGCCCGAGTCTTTGATCTGCGCGTTGCGTTTGAGCGCGCTCTCGAAAAGGTCGCCGACTTCCGCCGCGACCGCGCACGATGCGCCCAGCACGAGGCCGAGCCACCATGGCTGAGCGATCTGCGGCACGAACGACAAGGCAACGCCCGCGAGCGTCGCGACGACGAACGCGACGAGCGCGCCCTCCCACGTCTTGTGAGGCGAGAGCCGCGGCGCCATCTTCGTGCGCCCGAAGCGCAGCCCGCCGATCATCCCAAAGATGTCCGTGAGCGCGACGAGCACGATCACCCAGACGGTGAACGCCGCGCCGTGCGGCGACTGGCGCAGCAGGACGAAGTACGAGAGCAGCTTGCCGAGGTACATCGACGCGAAGAGCGTCATGCCGCAACGGCCGGCGAAGCGGTCGCTGCCGTGCGCGAAGGCGGAGACGAGCGACGCGACGATGATCGCGCCGCCGAGCACCCACTCGTTCCGCTCGAGCATGCCGAGATACGCGAGCACGGCGTAGGCGACGCACGCGGCGATCGCGACCGACGCCGAAAGCTCGTTGCCCGTGCGGCGGGCGATGTTCTTCAGCTCGAACACGCCGATGATACCGATGACGATGAGCAGCGCCGTGAATGCGGGCGACCACGCGACCGACCCGAGGCCGATCGCCGCGACGAGCGTGCCGTTGACGAGCCGTCGTCCGTTCAACCCTTCGCCCGCTTTTGCGGCGACGTCGTCCGACGTCGCCGCCGCGTCCCCGATCACGATCCCCCGAAGCGACGCGCGCGGTGCTGGTACGCGGTGACCGCCGCGACGAGATCGTCGCGGCCGAAATCCGGCCAGTACCGCTGCGTCACCCATATCTCGGTGTAGGCGAGCTGCCAGAGAAGGAAGTTCGACAATCGCAATTCGCCGCCGGTACGGATCAAGATGTCGGGGTCCGGCGCGGGCGCGGTGTAGAGGTGCTGCGCCACCGCCTTCTCGTCGACGTCCTCAGGAACGATCGAGCCGGCGCGAACGCGGACCGCGATCGCGCGGGCGGCATCGGCCAGCTCGGCTCGCGCGCTATAGTTGATCGCGATGTTCAGCGTCAGCCGGTCGTTCGCGCTCGTGCGCCGCTCGAGCTCCGCGATCGCGCGGCGCTGATGCGCGGGCAGTGCGTCGATGCGTCCGATGCCGCGCACGCGAACGCCGTTCGCTTCGAGTTCCGCTTCTTCCGACGTGGCGAACTGGACGAGCAGGTCGAGCAGGAGCGAGATCTCGAGCGCTTCGCGCTTCCAGTTCTCGGTCGAGAACGCGTAGACGGTCACCATGGCGATTCCGAGATCGGAACAGCCGCGCACGAGCTCGCGGAGCGCGAGGACGCCGCGGCGATGACCCTCGATCGCCGGCAGCCGCCGCTCGCGTGCCCACCGCCGATTGCCGTCCATGATGACCGCGACGTGGCGCGGCATCCGCTCCGGGTCGAGCGCGGTCGCGGTCGTCAGCCGGCGATCGCCCGCAGTCATAGCCGAGCGTACCCTTCGTAGGCTGCGGTCAGCTCCAGACGGTCGTGTTCCTCTACGGCGCGCACGACGCGAAGCGTGCCGATGCCCGCTGCGTCATACGGCGGGGCGAGTATCTCGATGATCGCGCGGCGCGCCGACCGCGCCAGCGCATCGCGCAATGGGATGAGCAGGAGATCGTCAGTCGTCTTCAACGCCTAGACCTCCATGATCTCCTTCTCTTTGTTGTGGACGAGCGCGTCGATATCCGCGATGTGCTTGTCGGTGAGCTTTTGCACCTGCTCGTTCGCGCGACGGCCTTCGTCTTCCGTGATCGTCGAATCTTTCTGTGCCGTCTTGAGATGGTCGTGGCCGTCGCGGCGCACGTTGCGCACGGCGACGCGGCCTTCTTCGGCGCGCTTGTGCACGAGCTTGACGAGATCTTTGCGCCGCTCCTCGGTCAGCGGCGGCATGCCCAGCCGGATGACGTTGCCGTCGACGTTCGGCGAGATGCCGAGGTCCGATTTCTCGATCGCCTTGCGGACGTCGCCGAGGATCGATTTATCGTGCGGCTGGATGACGATGCTCCGCGCGTCGGGCACCGAAACGTTCGCGATATGGCGCAGCGGCATCTCCGTGCCGTAGGCCTCGACGACGACGTGATCGAGGAGCGACGCGTTCGCGCGCCCGGTACGGATCGCGGCGAATTCGCCTTGCGTCGCCTCGACCGCTTTCTTCATCCGGTTTTCGATGTCTTTATAGAGCTGGGGTAACACCGCTTGATGACCTCCCGACGACCGTGCCGATCGGTTCGCCCCAGATCGCCCGCTTGATGTTGCCGCGCCGCGACAGCTCGAAGACGATGATCGGCAGCCCGTTGTCCATGCAGAGCGTCAACGCCGTGTTGTCCATGACCTCGAGGCCGCGCTGAAGGACGTCGAGGTATTCGAGCGACTCGAAGCGGACGGCCTTTGGATCCTTCTTCGGATCCGCGCTGTAGACGCCGTCGACTTGCGTCGCCTTGAGGATCGCGTCGGCGCCGATCTCCACCGCGCGCAGCGCGGCGGCCGTGTCGGTCGTGAAGTACGGATTGCCGGTGCCCGCCGCGAAGATCACGACGCGGCCCTTTTCGAGATGGCGGATCGCGCGGCGGCGTATGTACGGCTCGGCGACCTGGTGCATGGAGATCGCCGACAGCACTCGCGTGACGACGCCGGCGCCTTCGAGCGCGTCTTGCAGCGCGAGCGCATTGATGACGGTCGCGAGCATACCCATGTAGTCGGCGCTCGCGCGATCCATCGTCGAGCGTGCCGCGCGACCGCGCCAGATGTTGCCGCCGCCGACGACGATCGCCGCCTGGACGCCCGCGAGCACGACTTCCTTGACCTGTTCGGCGATGAGATCGAGCGTCGCGCTGTCGATCGAGTCGGTGCCGGAGCCGGCGAAGGCCTCCCCGCTGAGCTTCAGCAGGACCCGCTTGTACTTGGGTTGGCTACCGGCCCCGTTGCTCGACACGCGTCAGGACTCGCCGATGTCGAAGCGGGCGAATCTGCGGATCTTGATGTTCTCGCCGAGGACGCCGACCGCCGACGTGATGAGATCTGTGACCGACTTGCTGTCGTCGCGCACGTACGGCTGGTCGAGCAGCACGGCTTCCTCGAAGAACTTCTCGACCTTTCCGTCGAACTCGCCCTTCTTCGCTTCGACCACTGCGGCCGGCACGTCGTCGCGGCTGACGTATTGCGGCCTCGATGCGCAGATGTGCACCGCGAGGTCGTGCGCGAGGCGCTGGAACTGGTCGTTCTTGGCGACGAAATCGGTCTCGCAGGCGAGCTCGACGAGAACGCCCATCTTGCCGCCTTGATGGATATAGTGACCGATGAAACCTTCGCGCACTTCGCGGTCGGACTTTTTCTCGGCCTTTTTCTGACCTTCGATGGCGAGCAGTTGTTTCGCGCGCTCGAAGTCGCCGCCGGACTCGGCCAGCGCACGCCGGCAATCCATGACGGGCGCATTCGTCGCCTCGCGGAGCGCTTTGATCGCGGCCGCATCGGGCTTGTAGACATCTACCATATGGTGAGTTTTCCGTTTCCTTGCTAGTCGCGCGTTCCCTGTCAGGCCGACGGCGCCGCCGCAGCGGGCTCCGGCACAGCCGGCTTCGAGTCGGGCTCATCCGCTGCATCGCTCGCCGATTCGCTCTCGGTCCGACCCTCGACGATCGCGTCCGCGATCTTTCCGGCCATGAGCTTGACGGCGCGGATGGCGTCATCGTTGCCGGGTATCGCGTAATCGATCTCGTCGGGGTCGCAGTTCGTATCGATGACGGCGATGATCGGGATGCGCAGCTTGCGCGCCTCGAGCACGGCGATGCGCTCCTTGCGGGGATCGACGATGAACAGCGCGTCCGGGATCCGCGGCATGTCTTTGATGCCGCCGAGGAAGCGCTCGAGCCGGTCGAGCTCGTCGGTCAGCTTGCTGACTTCTTTCTTCGGCAGGATCTCGAGCATGCCGGTGTCGCGCTGCCGCTCGAGCTCGCGCAGCCGCGCGATGCGCTTTTGCATGGTTTGGAAATTCGTCAGCGTGCCGCCGAGCCACCGCTGGTTGACGAAATACATGCCGCAGCGCTCGGCCTCTTCGCGGACCGCTTCTTGCGCTTGCTTTTTCGTGCCGACGAAGAGGAAGATCTTGCCTTGGCGCGACATGGCGGTCACCGCCGCGTAGACCTCACGCAGCTTGATCACCGTCTTCTGCAGATCGATGATGTAGATGCCGTTGCGTTCCTGGAAGATGTACTTCGCCATCTTCGGATTCCAACGGCGGGTCTGGTGCCCGAAATGCACGCCGGCTTCGAGCAGCTGCTTCATGGAAATGATAGAGTGAGAGACGGACATCGTCGCCTGCCTTCCAACCGGTCCGGTGAGGAGCGGTCACGATCGTTCGTTGCTAGGTGCCGCACCCGGAAGGGCCGGCTCCTAAATTCGCACCCGGTGTCGGGTGCTGCTCTAGTATACCATATGAAGGAGCAAGCAGGCAAACGGGCGTTTCGACTTTCGCAGCGCGCGAAAGCCTTTCATATGCACGTCAGGCGCGCGACTCGTATAGACGACGCGAACGCGGCCGGTTGATTATGTGCGCGCTCGGCGAAAGGTACCTCGCGCGCGTCGGACCGAATCGATTGGGAGGAGCTCTTCCCACCTTCGCGCCTTCGAGAGGATTGAAAGTTTCGTCATGAACCAGTATCTCAAGCTGGCTTGCGTTACGCTATTGGCGTCGGCGCTCGCCGCCTGCAGTGGTGTCGGCAGCTCTATGCCGAACCTGAGCCATCAAGTCGGATCGTCCGCGACCGTCTCGCACGGCGTCGGCGATTATTCTAGCGTCCACGTCATGCGTCCGTTCGGATCGATCCAACCGGCGTTGACCGGCGCTCTCACATACCACGGCGGGCCGGTTCTCAAGAAGCCGATCGTGTACGTCGTCTTCTGGGGCTACAACGTTTCCGGCGCCGACCCGAACGGCGCGCAGACGTACTTGACGAATTTCCTCACCGGTCTGGGTGGCACGCCGTGGAGCCGGACGAACCATCAATACTATCAGATCGTCAACGGCCACAACCAGCACATCGGCAACGGAACGGGCCAGCTCGTCGCCACGTGGGTCGATTCGACCAACGCTGTGCCGGGTAGCCCGTCCGACGCGCAGATACGGGCAGAAGCCGCCGCGCTCGAAGCGCACGTCGGCTTCAACCAGTACGCGTCGTACGTCGTCGCGACTCCGCACGGCCATAACTCGCCTGGCTTCGGCACGGGATTCTGCGCGTACCACGGCGCGACGAGCGCCGGCGGTCACGTGATCTCCTACACGAACCTGCCGTACATGACCGACTCCCCCAACTGCGGCCAGAACGCCGTCAACCCCGGCGCGGCGGGCATCGACGATGGCTTCAGCATCGTCGAAGGTCACGAGTACTCCGAGAGCGAGACCGACCCGCAGCTGAACGCCTGGTGGGATAGCGGCAACGGTGAAGAGATCGGCGACCTCTGCGCATGGAGAGGCCTCGGCGACATCACCGAGTCGACCGGCTCGTTCGCGATGCAGCCGCTCTGGAGCGACCTGAAGAGCGGTTGCGTACTTCATACCCCGTAACGACGAACCTTCGGCTACGCTACGCGAGCCTGCCGGCGACGGCAGGCTCGTCTCTTTAGAGGTCGGCGGGCCGGCAGAATCAGAACGAGCGTCGTGATGTACTACGCGGCGTTCGGCTTGCCACGAGATCCGTTCATGGACACGGCCGACCCGTCGTACTACTACGAGACGATCGCGTGCGCGAACGGGCGACGACGCCTCGCCGAATGTATGATCTCAGGTCGCGGCCTGGCTGCGGTCATCGGACCGATAGGCGTCGGCAAGACGACGCTGTGCAACGCGGTCCAGCAGGACGTGCTGGGCGTGCCGACATGTCAAGCCGGGCTCATCCTCGACCCGACGTTCGACGACGAGGCGGCTTTCGTCGGTGCGATCGGCACGTCGCTCGGTTTCGATCTTGTCGATGCGCCCGAGCGCAGCGGCGCACACGCTCTCAAAGATCGGCTCAAGCACGCGCTCTTCGCCTCGTTGCGCGACGGCATACAGTACGTGCTGTTCATTGACGAAGCGCAGCTCTTGCCCGAGCCCCAGCTCGAGACGCTCCGCTGCTTGCTCAACTATCAGGTCGACGAGCGCAAACTGCTCGCCGTCGCACTTTCCGGTCAACCCGAGCTCGCGCAGCATCTCGCACGTCATGCAGGCCTTACCGATCGCATCGCGCTGTGGCTCGAGCTCGAGCCGCTCGCGGAAAGCGAGGCAGCGGCGCTTCTGGACCATCGCCTGCGTGTCGCCGGCTTTTCGGGCGCGCGTTCGCCGTTTTCGCCCGAGACCGCATCTGCGGCGTGGCGGATCGCCCGCGGTCTGCCGCGACGCCTGACGGCCATCGCTCGCGGCGCGATGGAAGTCGCTTCGGAGCGCGGGTCGGGTGAAGTCAGCGTCGCCGACGTCGAGACGGCGCGGCGGCGCGTGCCGCCAGAGCCGTCGCCGGAGTCCGGGTCAGATCCTCATGGCATGGCCGACTCCGGTCGAGCTGAAGCTCGACCGCTACAGATCCAGCGGCGTTGGCCGTGGATGTGGTTCGCGCGATGACCCCCGACGAACGCGTGCCGCCCGACATGCTGCTGCTTAGGGAACGGCGCCGGCGTATGGCGAGCGCGGAGCCCGTGCTGCTCGAGAGCGATACGATCGTCGATGGTTTCGCGGCTGAAGAACCGCCCGTTCGAGACGGCGCTCTACATCTATACAGGCCGCTCGGGTCGGTGACCCTCGCCGCGATGTCGTGGACCGGCGCGATCGACCATGCAGCGTTGCAGCGCGCGATCGCATGCGCCCCACCCGAGGGTCCGAGCCCCGCCTTTTCGAGCGGATGGTACGCGAGGGTATCGATGACGAACGCGGCGCCGCCTCAGGGCGAGGCGGCCCTCCACGCGGCATTGTCGACGTCTGACGTCGAACTGCTGGAACGCGCGTCGTCGACGCATGCGGGCCCCGCGGCCGAAAAGATCGCGCTCGCCTCGCTCCTCCCGTCGACGATCGTCGGGGCCGACGATCCCACCATCGACGCTGCGACGGTCGTCTTGACGACGTACCGGCGCACGTCGCTCGTCGTCGCCTGGCTCAACGCGATCGGCGTCGATGCGGGCGCCGACGCGACAAGCCGTCGCGATGAAGCGGCGGCTGCGGCTATGTCGATGCTGCGAGCGCTTCTCGGCGAAGCGTGAGGTTTGGGACTACGCGGGGACGACTTTTTCGAGCGCGCGAGCGTCGTTCTGACGCTCTTGGTAGACTTCGAGACGGTGGACCGGCACCGAGCGCGGCGCGGTGATACCCAACTTGACCTGATCGCCGCCCACGGCGACGATCGTTATCCTGATCTCATCGCCGATGACGATCTCTTGGTTCAACTTACGGGTCAAAACGAGCATTTCGCGCTCCATCATAGAGAAGCGAAGAGGGACCCGTGCGTTCCACCGAGTCCCTCACCCATCCTCCGCCCGCTTGTTCGCTTCCGTCATTCTTCGTTGAGCAGGTCTGCGGTGAGCCTCCCGAGGAGCGCGTTCACGATGTCCCGGCTCGACACGAAGTAGCGGCCGCGACGGATCTTGCGCCGCAGCTGGTGCACGATCGTGTCGCGCTCTTCCGGAAGGTTTGCGAGATGTTGCTCGAGCTCCGGATCACGCGCCTCACCCTCACCGACCGCACGTTCGCCGGCCGTACGCTCCGTGTGCTTCGCCTTGCCGTCGACGTAGGCGGCCAGCGCGGCTTTCACTTGCTGCGAGGATATCTTCATCGCTTTTTTCATCGGCCCGCGGCGCGGACGAGGATAGCCGGAAACGGTCACAAAGCGTCTAGCAGTGGGCCGTCCCAGGCTGGACTGTGGTCGCGCGCACTTGTCCTCGCTGACCGCGCGCACTGGTGCAGGACCCTGTAGCGGTACCGGGTCATTCTTGCATCCGGACGCATGTCGTTCTGCGACCGCCAACTTGACATGAAAACGCCGCTCGCCGTCACCCAATGCCTCGATCGCGCGCGCTCCATCTACGGCGCATCGCTCGGCGTCGTTTGCGGCAGCACCCGGCTCACCTACGGCGAGGTCGCCGCGCGCGTCGATCGACTCTCTTCCGGCCTGACCGCGCTCGGCGTCAAACGCGGCGATGTCGTCGCGTGCCTCTCGTTCAACTGCCACCGGCTGCTCGAGCTCTACTATGCGGTGCCGCAGATGGGCGCGATACTGCTGCCGATCAACATCCGGCTCACGCCGGACGACGTCGCGTTCATCATCGAAGACTCCGGCGCCGCGACGGTCGTCATCGATCGCGCGCTCGTCGGTCTCTTCGCTCCGGTCCGCTCGCGTCTGGCGCACGTCGAACGCATCATCCTCATGGGCGGCGAAGCGAAGGCGCAAGATGCCATCGACGGCGACGACTACGAGATGCTCGTGGACGACGGTGCCGAGACATTCGAACGGCCCGCGCTCGACGAAGACGCCGTCGCCGAGCTTTTTTACACGAGCGGCACGACCTCGCGGCCTAAGGGCGTCATGCTGACGCACCGCAATCTCTACATGCATGCGATGTCGTTGATCGCCGCGCTCCATCCGACGGACGCCGACGTCCAGCTCCACTCGATCCCTCTCTTCCACGTCAACGGCTGGGGCACGCCGCACACGATAACGTTCGTCGGCGGCCGCCACGTCATGGTGCCGCGCTTCGACCCCGAGGTCGTCCTCGCGACGATCGAGCGCGAACGCGTCACACAGATGCTTCTCGTGCCGACGATGGCGGTCGCGCTTCTCAACGCGCCGTCGGCGCAGACGCGCGACCTATCGTCGATGCGTCGCATCAAGCTCGGCGGCGCTGCCTCTCCGCCGAGCCTGATCGCCGCACTCGACGCATGGCTGCCGGGCTGCACGATCACGTGCGGCTACGGCCTCACCGAGACGACGCCGGTGCTCACGTGCGGGTGTGTCAAAGCAGGGCTCGAGGGCGACCCGACACGTTCGGTGTTGCTGCGGTCGACGGCGGGCATTCCGATCCCCGGCGTCGAGGTCGAGATCATCGACGAGATCGGCCAGCCGCTGCCGCACGACGGCGTCGCGGTCGGCGAGATATGCGCACGTGGGAATTCCATCATGGCGGGATATTGGAAACAGCCGGAGGAGACCGCGCGCGCGTTCGAAGGCGGATGGTTTCACACCGGCGACGTCGGCGCGATCGATCCGAACGGCTACCTCTATGTCGTCGACCGGAAGAAAGACATCATCATCACGGGCGGTGAGAACGTCGCGTCCATCGAGATCGAGAACGCGCTGTACACCCACCCGAGCGTCCTCGAGTGCGCGGTCATCGCTGTGCCCGATCCGCTGTGGGGCGAGGTGCCCGCTGCGCTCGTCGTGCGCAAGCCGAACGCGAGTGCGGACGAGGCCGGGCTCATCGCCCACTGCAAGTCGACGCTCGCCGGTTTCAAGGTACCCAAGCGCGTACGCTTCGTCGAGACGCTGCCCAAGGGCGGCACCGGCAAGATCCTCAAGCGCCAGCTGCGCGATGAGTACATCCGCGAGCTGACCGGCGCGACTTAGTTCCCGAGCTTGCGCCGCAGCACGCGGCGGGGTACGAACATCATCGCGAGCGTGAAAACGACGAGCCACGCGATGTCGATGCCGGTTTGGAGCGTCGGCGCGCCGACGAGCAGCTGGCGGCATGCTGCGACCGCGTGGTAGAGCGGCGTGCACCAGCCGATCGCCGCGACCCACGCCGGCATCCGATCGAGCGGGAAGAACACGCCGCCGACCATGAGCATCGGCGTCACGACGAAGGAGAAATAGAAGAACAGATGCTCTTGGATGGCGACGATCATCGCGACGTAGAAGCCGGGCACGGCGAACGCCATGCCGCCGAGCGCGAAGACGAGCGGGCACGCGAGAACCCACCACGAGTGGATGAGGCCGAACGCGGCGACCGCGGCGAGGAAGAGCGTGCCGTAGAGAATCGCGCGGAACGCCTGCCAGAGATATTCGCCTGCGGCGATCTCGAGCGGATCGACCGGCGCCGTCACCATCGACTCGTAGACGCCGTTGAAGTTCAGCCGCTCGAAACAGCCCCAGCACGAATCGAACGTGCCGGCGTTCATGACCGCCATGCCGAGCATGCCGGGAGCGATGAACTGCATGAGCGTGCCGTGGCCGGTGAGCGTCACGTAGGCGCCGAGTCCGAGACCGATCGCCAAGAAATAGATGAACGGGTCGATGATGTTGATCGCGACGCTCGACACCGCGTACTTCTGCCAGGCGAGGAAGTTGCGCCAGAACACGAGGCGAGCGTTGCGTCCGACGAGAGCGGTGATCGGATTCACTCGCCGAGCCCCCGGCCCGTTATGTTGAGGAAGACGTCTTCGAGCGTCGCGACGCGGGCGACGTGCCGCCTCGAGTCGAGGCCGGCCTGCGCCATCCGCGCGAGCAGCGCTCGGTTATCATCCGTATACAGGTAGGTGACGTCGCCGTGGCGCTCGCGGCGTCGGACGAGGCCGTCGAACGCCTCGGTTTGCGCAAGCGCATCGGCATGCGCGGGTTCGGCGATCACCTCGAGGACTTCCGCAGCCGCGAACCGCTGGACGAGCCCGGCTGGGGTGTCCTCTGCGAAAATCCGACCTTCTTCCATCACGGCGATGCGGTCGCACAGCCGAGCCGCTTCTTCCATATAGTGCGTCGTGATGATGAGCGTCAGGCCGCGATCGCGAAGTCCGTTCAACGTCTCCCAGACCATGAGACGGGCTTGCGGGTCGAGACCCGTCGTCGGTTCGTCGAGGACGAGCAGTTCGGGCTCGTTGACGAGGGCGCGAGCGATGACGAGCCGGCGCCGCATGCCGCCCGAAAGCTCTTTGTACTTCGCCCGCTCTTTGCCGGTAAGGCTCATCATCGCGAGCAGCGAGCGCGCTCGCTTTTCGGCCTCGGCTTGGCGCAGCCCGAAGAACGAGCCGTAGACGAGGAGATTCTCCATCACGGTCAGTTCTTGATCGAGCGCGTTCTCTTGCGTGACGACGCCGATACGCGACTTTATCTCGCGCGCGCTGACGGCCGCGTCGAGGCCGAGCACGTCGAGCGTCCCAGAGGTGCGTGCGATCCGGCAATAGATCATCTTCATCGTCGTCGTCTTGCCGGCGCCGTTGCGGCCGAGGAAGCCGTAACATTCGCTCGGCGCGATCGCGAACGAGATGCCGCGCACGGCTTCGAGCGGGCCGTAGCTCTTGGTCAGGCCGTTCGCGGCGACGGCGGGGGAAAGTTGCGACGCCATGCACACTGTTTGCATGGTGGCGCGCGGGATTCCGCCGTCCGGGCCGCGCGGGCAGGATACGCTCGTACCCCGTTCCAATGACGGGCCCGGATGATCCGCCATCTTTTCCGCTACTTGAGCCAAGCGAAGATCCCGCCGGCGCTGCCTCCTTGTCGACGCGCGCCGTTCATAGGAGCTTGTTGACCGAAATGCCCTGCAGCGCCAACGCGCGTACCCAGCTCTCGCCCGCCGATCGTGCACGTTACGTAGCCGATCATCTTCCGCCCCACTTGTTCCGCAGCGTCGCCGGACCCGATGTATCGGATCCGGGCAAAGTCGCTTGGCGCATCTCCCCCGAACCGTTCCCGCTTTCGCCTGCGACCGTCGCCGCGTTCGAACGGCTCGGCGGCGATCTGCTCCGATTCTATCGCGCGGCGAACAAATTGTACTCGCAAAGCGTCAAAGGTCAGGCGCCGGACTTCATCCGCGACTATCTCGAGCTTGGCAAGCCCGACAACATCATCCGTCTCCAGCGCCAGAACCGCTTCAAGCAAGACGTGCCCGGCGTCATCCGGCCGGACATCATCCTCACGGAAGGCGGGATGATCGCGTCCGAGCTCGACTCGGTGCCCGGCGGGATGGGTTTCGTCGGCGCGATGGGCCAGACGTATTGCGAGCTCGGCTTCGATCAGGTCGGCGAATTCGACGGCATCGTGCGCGGCTTCGCGGCGATGGCGACCGCCGCGGCCGGCGGCAAAGAAAAACCCGTCATCGCGCTCGTCGTGTCGCGCGAGTCGGACGACTATCGCGGCGAGATGGATTGGCTAGCGGGTGCGCTGCGCGCCGCCGACCTCGCGAATGCCGTGACCGTGCGACCCGACGAAATCGTGTTCACGGAGGAGGCGCTCGTCGTCGACACGCCGTCCGGCCGGCACACCGTCGACGTCCTCTACCGCTTCTTCGAACTCTTCGATTTGCTCAACATTCCGAAGCAAGAGCTCATGCTCTACGCCGCGCGGCACAAGCGCGTCGCGCTGACGCCGACGCCGAAATCGTTCCTCGAGGAAAAGCTCTGGTTCGCGCTCTTCCACAACCCGATGCTCGAGATGTTGTGGGCGGACGAGCTCGGCAGCGATGCGTTCGGACGCCTGCGAGAGATAATCCCGCAGACGTGGGTCCTCGATCCGCATCCGCTGCCGCCTCAGGCGGTCATCTACGGCCTCACCGCGGACGGCCGACCGATCCGGGCGTGGCGCGATTTGTACGGCCTGTCGAAGTCGGAGCGCCAGTTCGTCGTGAAGCCGTCCGGGTTTTCGGAGATGGCGTGGGGCAGCCGCGGCGTCTACGTCGCGAACGATCTGACGCGCGACGAATGGATGGCGGTCATCGACGGCGGACTCGCGACGTACGAAAAGTCGCCCCAGATCCTCCAGCGCTTCCACAAGGGACGACGCGTCCAATCGGCCTATCTCGACGAGGCGAGCGGCACCGTCAAGACGCTCGACGGCCGCGTGCGCCTATGCCCGTACTACTTCGTCGCCGGCGACGACGCACCGCTGAGCGGGGTGCTCGCGACCGTCGTGCCTGCCGACAAGCGCTTGATCCACGGCATGTCAGACGCAATCATGGCACCGTGTTCGGTGAGCGAGTCGGGGTACTAGGCCGAACGATGTGGCATCTCACCGAGCCGTGGTGGGAGATCCCGCTGCGAACGGCGCTCGTCTATTTCTCGATCCTCGTCGGCGTGCGGCTCGCCGGCAAGCGCGAGATCGGTCAGATGACGGCGTTCGATCTCGTCCTTCTTCTTCTGTTGAGCAATGCGGTCCAAAACGCGATGACCGGGCCCGACACGTCGGTCCTCGGCGGGATCGAGGCGGCGGTGACGCTCTTCATCGTCAACGCACTCATCGTATACGTCGCTTTCCGCATCCCCCGCGTGCAGAAACAGCTCGCCGGCAGAGCGACGCTGCTCATCAGCAACGGTCAGATCATCACGCAGAATCTGCACGAGGAGCTCATCACGCAAGACGAGCTTCTCGCGGCGCTGCGCGAACACGGCGTCGAATCGCCGGCGGACGTCGCGCTCGCCGTCCTCGAGGTCGACGGCAGCATCAGCGTCGTACGTCGCGACGATGTCGAGGCCGACACGTCGGCGGAGCCGCGTTTCAATCGCGGCAAGCCGGCACGCCGCCCGATCCGCTTCCTCCACGCGCGCCACTGAGTCGGATCCGCACCGCCGAGGTCTCACGAGTTTTGAGGGAGCGGTCGAGCTTCAGCTCGACCGCCGCGGCCTTGCGCCACGAGATGTAGTAGGCCGAGCGAAGCTCGGCTTGCCGTGCGCAGGCGCTTCGCGAGGCCGAAATCGGGGAAGCATGTCTGCATGATCGCACTCATGTCATCCGTACTGATCGCCGCGGCGGCGTGCGCGAACCCGAGCATCGTGTCGACGGCTGTCCAGTCCGTGACGACCGACTCGGGTGGCTTGAATCACTACACGATCGGCGTCACCGTGCAAAACCTCGGCACGGTACGTCAGCCGAGCGACCTCTTGCAGTCGATCGTCGTCGAGCAGGACGGCGAGCGCGTCGACGTCATCGGGCTATTGCCGCTCCGCCCGCGGCAGACGCAGCACGTCACATACTCGTTCGTCCGATCGGCGGAGGCCGGAACCGGCACGACAAGCTTTTCCTTCGCGCTCGAGCTCAACAAGACGGGAGCGAACGCCGATTGTCACGCGGGCGTCGAACGCTCGACACTCGACATCTGACGGCGATATGTCTCGTTTGCCGGTTCGCTCCGCAGGGTAAGACAAGCATGCGGTTCCACCGGACCGCACCTCGCTTCGTTTTTTAGGAGCGCATCAACGATGAAACGGATCCCGTCAGTGCTGTTCGTCCTCGCACTCGCCGCATGCATCGCCGCGCCCGTCGAGTGCGCAGCTGCGACATCGAGTGCGAGCAACCTCTCGGTGATGATCGGCGCGCTGTTTCCCGCCAACGGTGATTCGCGCGATCTCGGCGGCAGTACGCAATACGTCCTCGGCCTCGACTATCTATTGCCCTCGGCATCGACGAGCACGAGCGCGACGTCGGTCTATCTGGACTATCTGGGTGGATCGAAGAACTCCGGCAGCCTCCATTCGACCGGGCTCGGGGTTGCGCTGCGTTCGAGCGGCACCGCGTATTTCGGAGCCGGCCTCGGCATCTATTCGACGAGCGTGCAGTTCGACGAGGACGGAGACGATCTGTTCCGCACGAACACGTCGTCGACCGGCGGCGGCGGCAAGATCTTCGCGGGCTTCAATCTCGCTAGCGGGGTCGACCTCGAGTTCGACTACCACATCCTGCCGGCCTCAGGCGGCGTCAATCCGAGCGGAGCGGCTCTCGAAGTCGGCATCCGCCTTTAACGCCAATCGAAGGGCACTACCCTCCCAAAGCCCAGGCTGAGGCCGCGGCGGTCGAGCTGAAGCTCGACCGCTACAGCCCAAGGCGCCGGCCTTGAATCAAGCAAGTATCGACAAGACGCGGTCGACGTCCGCATCGGTGTTGTAGCCGTGCGGTGCGAAGCGGACGCCGGTATCGCGGATCGTCACCTGCACGTTCGACTGCCTCGCGCGGCGCTGCAGCTCTTCCACTGAGCTACGCCCTCGCCCGGCGACGACGATGCCGGAACGAACTGCGGGCTCGACCTCACTGACGAGCGGCAGCCCGAGGCTGCGTACGCCCGCGATGAAGCGATCGCCGAGCCGAAGCACGTGCGCTTCGATGTTCTCAAGGCCGGCAGTGGTGATGAGCCGCAAGCTTTCGGCAAAGCCGATAGCCGCCGGATAGTTGACCGTCGCGCCGTCGAAGCGCCGAGCGCCCGGGAGCAGCGGCTGCGCGTAGTCCAAGAAACGCATCGGCTCTTTCACCGAACGCCACGAGCACAGCGCGGGTCGAAGCCGCTCTGCGAGCTCGCGCCGGACGTAGACGACTGAAAGCCCTTGCGGCGAGAGCAGCCATTTCGCGACGCCGAAATAGCAGACGTCGATGTCGCAAGCGGCGACGTCGAGCGGCAGTTGACCGAAACCTTGGATCGCGTCGACCGCGAAGATGAGGCCTTTGGCCTTACACCAAGCGCCGAGCGCCGCGAGATCGTGGCGATAGCCGTCCGAGAATCCGACGAAGGACACGGTCACGACGCGCGTTCGATCCGTCGCCATGCGCTCGAGCGTCTCGACGGTAAGGCGCTGCCCGGGAGCGCGGACGAGCACGGGACGTACGCCGACGTCGTGCAAATTGAGCCACGGAAACGCGTTGGCGCCGAATTCGTTATCGCTGAGGATGACCTCATCGCCGTCGCGCCAATCGAACCCATTCGCGACGACGAGCGCTCCGTCCGACGTCGAGCGCATGAAGGCGATGTCATCGGCGGTCGCACCGATCGCCGCAGCGACCGCGCATCGCACCGCCTCGAGTCGCGATTCGATGTCGAGTATGCCGGCGCAGCCGTCGCCCGTCTGCGCGTCGAGCGCTGCCACCACCGCGTCGCGCGTCGGTTGCGGCAAGGGACCGACGGCCGCATGGTCGCAGTACGCCCATCGCCTGGTGACGGGAAACACACCGGGATCGAGCGGCGGCGACGGATGAGCCAGCCGTCCGATTGAGGATGTAGACATGCTCGCTCGCCATTCGCTCGCATCGCCGCGTCGCCTCTCGCGCATCACCGCGCTGGCGATCGCACTTCTCGTCTTCATCGTCACGTTCGATACACGCGCCCTCGGCTCGGATCCGATCCCTACCGTCGTCGAGAACGGCCACACCTACGTCGCGGTCGAGCCGTTGCTCCGCGATCTCGAGATCGGCTACGACATCGAAGGGTCGCATCTCGCCGTCAACGGACGGTCGTATCCGCACGCACTCGTCGAGATCAACGGCATAGCGATGGCGAACGCGCGCGATCTCGCGGCGTTCCTCAATTTGAAGCTCACCGACGATCACGGGAACCTCGTCTTCGGCCAGCCGCAGACGCCGGCGCCTGCGCATGCGGAGGCGCCGCCCGAGTCCGACCTCGACGCGGTCCGCACGCAATTGATCGCGCTGCTCGACGAGCATCGCAACGAGCAGGGCGTCGGACCGCTCGGCATCGATCCGCGCGCGCAGGCGGCGGCTCAGGCGCACGCGCTCGACATGGCCCGCGACGGCGTCCTCCGCCACGTCGACCCCGATGGCCGTACGCCGTTCGACCGCTATCACGCGCAAGGCGGCCACTGCAGATTCTACGCCGAAAACGTGGCATGGTACGGCCTGGCGGACGCGAGCCGCGCCGCGCTCAGCAGCGCGATCGAGAAACTCGACGCGCAGATGATGGCGGAGCGGCCGCCGGACGACGGCCACCGCGCGAACATCGTCTCGCCGATCTACGATTCGGTCGGCATCGGCATCGCCGTCGGTCCGGGCGGAATCTTCCTCACCGAAGACTTCTCCGGCAGCTAACCCGCACCACGGGTAGGGCTCGCAAGAACGGCCCGCAAACTCATCGCCCTTCGCGCATCGGACTACAGCGAAAGGGGCGACGGTCGTGGCGGACATCCAGAAGGTCGGCGTCTGCGGATGCGGGTTGATGGGATCGGGCATCGCGCAAACCGCGGCGACCGCGGGGTGCGACGTGATCGTTCTCGAGGCCGATCGCGCCGCGCTCGAACGAGGTATGGCGGGCATCCGCAAGTCGCTCGATAAGTTCGTCGAAAAGGGCGCCATCGACGCGCCGGCTCGCGATGCGATACTCGGCCGCATCAGGACGACGACCGACGTCGGCGATCTCAAGGATCGCGACCTCGTCATCGAAGCAGTCGTCGAGAACATGGCGGTGAAGAAAGAGCTTTTCGCCGCCCTCGATAAGCTGCTCGCGCCGCACGCCATCATCTGCTCGAACACGTCGAGCCTGTGCGTCGTCGAGATGGCCGCCGCGACGAAGCGCCCAAAGCACGTCGCCGGGCTCCATTTCTTCAATCCCGTTCCGCTCATGAAGCTCGTCGAGATCGTCAAGACGATCGTGACGGATCAGCCGACGATCGACGCGCTCTTCGCCTTCGCGAAGCGCCTCGGCAAGACGCCGATCCTCGCGCAAGACACTCCGGGCTTCATCGTCAACCGCCTGCTCGTGCCGTATCTGCTCTACGCGATCCGCATGTTCGAGGCGGGTCTCGCGTCGCGCGAGGATATCGACGAAGGCATGAAGCTCGGCTGCGGTCACCCGATGGGCCCGCTGACGCTGCTCGACTTCGTCGGACTCGACACGACGTACTACATCGCGCAGATCATGTTCGACGAGTTCAAAGATCCGCTCATGGCGCCGCCGCCGCTGCTCAAGCGCATGGTGCTCGCCGGTCAGTTCGGCCGCAAGTCGGGCCGCGGTTTCTACGAGTACAAGTGACGCGTTAGCGCGAGGAGCGATATGCCGTACGAGAACATCCTGGTCGAGCGCGACGGTCCCGTCGCCGTCGTGACCCTCAACCGTCCGAAAGCGCTCAACGCGCTCAACGAGGCGCTGCTCGGCGAGGTCGAGCGCGCGATGCACGAGTTGGAGGCGGACCGCTCCGTGCTCGCCGTCGTCATGACGGGCAGCGGCGAAAAAGCGTTCGCGGCCGGTGCCGACATCAGCGAGCTCGCGCGCTTACCCGACGCGGCAGCGGCGACGACGAAGGCGAAATCGGGGCACCGCGTCACCCACGCGATCGAGCACTCGCGCCTGCCGGTCATCATGGCCATCAACGGCTATGCGCTCGGCGGCGGACTCGAGCTCGCGATGGCGGGCGACTTCCGCATCGCTTCGCAGAATGCGAAGCTCGGCCAGCCCGAGGTCAATCTCGGCATCATCGCCGGGTTCGGCGGCTCGCAGCGGCTCCCGAGGCTCGTCGGCCAAGGCATGGCGTCCTATATGCTCTTGACGGGCGAGCCGATTTCGGCGGACGAAGCCAAGCAGTGCAATCTCGTCGAGAAGGTCGTCGAACCCGGCGCCTTGCTCGACGAGGCGAAGCGGCTAGCGAAGATCATCGCGTCGAAAGGGCCGCTCGCCATCGCCGCCACGAAACGCGCGATCCACAAAGGTCTGCAGACCGATCTCCACAGCGCGCTCGAGCTCGAGGCCGAGGAGTTCGGCAAAGTCGCCGTGAGCGCGGATGCGAAAGAAGGTACGACCGCGTTTCTCGAAAAACGGCAAGCCGCGTTCAAAGGCGAGTGAACCTAAGGATGTAGCGGTCGAGCTTTAGCTCGACCGCCGCGGTCTTACCCGACGGCTTACCTTCGCGGCCGGCGATAGCGCGCTTCGACCGCGATCCGCAGCTTTAAGACGCCTCGATCGAGCGTCCGCTCGAGCATGCGTTGGAACGCGATCCTAAAGACCTTGACGAGAATGCCGTTGAACGATTCGCTCGTGCGGACGATCGTCCGGCCGTCCGCGGGTTCGAGCCGCCACACGTGGCGAGCGGTGATGCCGAGAGTCCTACCGACCCAACCGATCTCACTCGGTCGCACGAGCGTCTTGAACGTCGACGTGATCGTGCCGGCGCTCGTCTTCCAGCGGAAGACGCTGCCGACGTCGATCGGGCCGTCGAGTGCGACCGCCTTCACGTCCTGGTTCCACTCCGGCCAGCGCTCGACGTTCGCAAGG
>JANWLL010000037.1 GCA_025450855.1 Vulcanimicrobiia bacterium | reverse complement strand
CGCGCGAGCTCAACCGGATGTATCTGCATCAGCGGCGCACCGGCCGCACATACGTCACGCTCAAGATGGCGCAGAGCGTCGACGGCGCGATCGCACCGAAACCTGGAGAGCGCTTTGCGCTCACCGGTCGAGCGGCGACGGCGCACGTCAGACGGCTTCGATTCGAACACGATGCGGTGATGGTCGGCATCGGTACCGCGATTGTCGACGATCCGCAGTTGACGGTGCGCCCGTTCCGCGAACGAGCGGTGCCGTATCGGAGGATCGTCGTCGACTCGTCCGCGCGGCTACCGCTCGACAAGAGACTCGTGTCGGATCAAAAGCGCGCAGCGACGCTCGTCGCGACGACGGCATCGGCGCCGCGCGAACGCATCGACGACCTGCGGTCGGCTGGAATCGAGCTGCTCGTCTGTGGCACGACCGATAGCGGACAAGTCGACCTGCGCGATTTGCTCGGGCGCTTAGGCTCGCTCGACATGCTCGGCGTGTTGTGCGAAGGCGGCCCGACGCTGGCTTCGGCGCTGCTCGAAGCCGGTCTCGTCGACGAGCTGCACGTGCTCATCGCGCCGGTCGTGCTGGGGACCGCTGCCTCGGCGCCTGCGATTCACGGACTAACGCAGCCGCGACACTTGCGGGTCAGGTCAGTCCGGAAGCTCGGCGACGACACGCTCTTCGTCGCCCGGCCGGACGAAACCGCGTGACCGCTGCGTGAGTCAGGGAGCGGTCGAGATTCATCTCGACCGCCACGGTCTCGCGTCGCGAAAGGTCGAGCGGTGTGACGCCAGAACTGCGAGGTCGTCTGCGGTCGACCGTAAAGGTCGACCGCTCCACCTCATAGACGGGAGTTGCTCATCTTCACGGGATTGATCGCACATCGGAGCACTGTGGTCGACGCGAAGCATCTCGCCGGCGGCGGGCTGAAGCTGTCTATCAAAAAACCGGCGGGTCTGTCAGCGAAGCGCGGCGACAGCCTAGCCGTTAACGGTGTCTGCCTGACGGTCGTCGATGAGGGCGACCCGCTTGCCTTCGATGTCGTGCCCGAGACGGCGTCGCGCACGAACCTCGGCGAGCTGCGAGAGAACGACGGCGTCAATCTCGAGGCGAGCCTTCGCGTAGGCGATCCCATCGGGGGCCATCTCGTCTACGGCCACGTCGACGCGACGACGGTCGTGCTGAGCAAAGCGAAAGAGGGCGAAGGCGCGCGCATGTGGTGCGTCACGCCGCCCGAGCTCGGGCAGCTCATCGCCGAAAAGGGTTCGGTCGCGCTCGAAGGCGTCAGCCTCACGGTTGCGGCGGTACGAGAAGGCGAGTTCGCCGTGGCTCTTATCCCCGAGACACTTGTGCAGACGACCCTTGGAGACGTGGAGGAGGGATCGTCGCTCAACCTCGAGGCCGATCCGATCGCGCGCTACGTCGTCAACGCGCTGCGGGGCCAACGCGGATGAGCCTCGAGATCGTCAACACGATCGCGTCGGTCGGCACGCTGCTCGTCATCGCGGCGACCGCTATTGCCGCGCTCGGGCAGCTCCCGCCATTCGCGCGGCAGCAACCAAATCGTTGCGCTCACGGAGTGCCGCGAGGTCCTGGAGTCAGACCAGTTCGCGGACGCGATGCACTACGTGCAGCACGATCTCGCGGGCGCGCTCGAGGATCGCGCGCTTCGCGATCGCCTTCTCATGCGTCCCCTCGATGCCGAGCTTCGCAAGATCAGCGTCGTCGGGAACTTTTTCGAATCGATGGGCAGTTTCGTGAAGCACGGCATCATCGACGCGGATATCGCTCGCGATCATGCGGCGCAAGAATGGTCGAGGGCTTTGGGAGAACTTCGAGTATCTCGCATCGCTATGCGAGGAGTGGAACGACAAGTATCCCGATGGGCTGTACCCGGCGGGGCGCAAGCGCCTCGTCGTCGAGGACGCCTGGCGTGCGGAAGACGAGAAGTTAGGGATATACAAGACGTCGTAGGTCGGAGCCGCGGCTGTCGAGCTGAAGCTCGACCGCTACCTATATCGCAACGGTGAGGCCGCGGCGGTCGAGATAAATCTCGACCGCTCCCTGAGCCGCCTAGGCAGACAGCCGGTGCCGTCGAACTAGAGACTCATGCCGATAGCGACCATCGAAGAAGCAATCGCCGACATCCGGGCAGGCCGGATGCTCGTCGTCATGGACGACGAAGACCGCGAGAACGAAGGCGATCTGACGATCGCGGCGCAGCACGCGACGCCCGAGGCGGTCAACTTCATGACGAAGTTCGGACGCGGCCTCATCTGCGTCTCCATGGAACCGAAGCGGCTCGAGGAACTGCGCATCCCGATGATGGTGCAGGACAACACCTCGCCGCTCGAAACCGCGTTCACCGTCTCCGTCGAGGCGAAGGGACGGACGACGACCGGGATCTCCGCACACGACCGCGCGGCAACGATCCAAACGCTCGTCGACGCCGCGTCGCGTCCGTCGGACTTCGTGTCGCCCGGCCATACGTTTCCGCTCCGCGCCCGCGAAGGGGGCGTTCTCGTCCGTGCCGGTCAGACAGAAGCAGCGGTCGATCTCGCGCGTCTCGCCGGCCTGTATCCCGCCGGCGTCATCTGCGAGATACTCGACGACGACGGCAGGATGATGCGGCGCGCGGCGCTCGAGCGCTTCAGCGCCGAACACGACATCAAGCTTATCACGGTGAAAGACCTCATCGCGTACCGCATGCGCAACGAGAAGCTCATCAAGCGCATTTCGACGTTCAAGATGCCGACGCGTTTCGGCGTGTTCACCGGCTACGGCTACGAATCGGTCGTCGACGGGGCGTGCCATGTCGCGCTCGTCATGGGCGAGATCGGCGACGGCAAAGACATCAGCGTGCGCGTCCACTCGGAATGCCTCACGGGCGATGCGCTCGGCAGCAAGCGCTGCGACTGCGCGGCGCAACGTGACGGCGCGCTCAACATTATCGCTCGTGCCGGCCGCGGCGTCTTCCTCTACCTGCACCAGGAAGGCCGCGGAATCGGTCTTGCCAACAAACTTCGCGCGTACGAGCTTCAAGATAGCGGCGCCGACACGGTCGAGGCGAATCTCAAACTCGGGCTGCCTGTCGACAAGCGCGAATACGGCATCGGGTCGCAGATACTCCACGACCTCGGCGTTCGCGAGATGCGGATCATCACCAACAACCCGCGCAAGATCGCGGGCCTCGAAGGATACGGGCTGAAGTTGCTCGGTCGAGTGCCGCTCATCACCGATCTGCACGACGACAACGCGGACTACTTGCGGGTGAAGAAGGAGAAGCTCGGCCATCTCCTCGACGAGCCGGAGCTGTCCTCGTGATATCCGTATGGCGCGGCCGCGGCGGTCGACCGTGAAGGTCGACCGCTCCACATTTCCATGAAGCGCAAACGGTTCGCGATCGTACGCTCGCGCTTCAACGCGCCCATAACGCAAGCGCTCCTCGATGGAGCGCTGCGCGCGTTCGCAGCTGCCGGCATCGCGCCGTCGGATGTGAAGACCGTCGAGGTCCCAGGAGCGTTCGAACTGCCCGTCGCCGCGCTGTGGCTCGCGCAATCGAACGACTACGAGGCGATCGTCGCGATCGGGTGCGTCATCCGCGGCGAGACGCCGCACTTCGATTTCGTCGCGGGCGAGGCAGCGCGCGGTCTCGGAGAGGTCGCGCTGCGCACCGGCGTGCCCGTCGCCTTCGGCGTACTGACGACCGACACGGCAGCGCAAGCTGCCGCGCGCGCGAGCAGCGTCGACGCGAGCGCGCCCGAACACGGCAACGCGCATCGGACGAGCAACAAGGGTTTCGAAGCCGCGCAAGCCGCGATGGCGATGGCAGCGGCACGCGCGGAATTCTAGCCGTCGGCGTCTTGGAGCGTTTCGGTTATCTCGGCGACGAGCGTCTGCGGATCGATCGGCCGCACTAAGAACTTGCTTGCGCCGAGCGATAGGCCGCGCGCGCGATCGAGCTCGTGCCAATAGGTCGACGACACGAAGACGAACGCGACGTCGTGTAGATCCGGGTCCGCCTTGAACGCGCGGATGAGGTCGTAGCCGCTTCCGCTCGGCATGTGGACGTCCGTGACGACGAGATCCGGCTTGACGCGCGCCGCGATCTCAAGCGCTTCGCGCATCGAACGAGCCTCGACGACGTTATAGCCGAACGGTTCGAGCGTCGCACGCAACACTTGCGTGTTCGTCGGCACGTCATCGACCGCCAAAATCGTGCGGCCGGCGGGCCTCGGACGATCGGGTTCGTCGTCGACGCTTCGCGGCTGCGGGCCGGACGTCACTTTCGATCGCTTCGCTTCCGGCAGATAGTGGTCGACCTCGCCGACGAACGTCTCCGGGCTGATCGGCTTCGGGATGTAGCCGTCGAAGCCAGATTCCATGATCGTCTCGCGGTTGCCGACCATCGCGAGAGCGGTGACCGCGACGATCGGCGGCCCGTCCGGGTGCGAACCCTTCGCGCGCTTCAAGAACTCGAAGCCGTCCATCTTCGGCATGAGGACGTCGGCGAGGATGATATCGAAGCGCTCGGCCTCGATCGCGGCGAGCGCAGTCAGCGCGTCGCCAGCCGTCTTGACGCTGTGGCCATACGCGCCGAGCAGGTACTCCATGAGATAAAGATTTGTCGGGTTATCTTCGACGACGAGTATCTTCGCGGGCACGTCACGCCCTCGGCAGCACGAGCGAGAAGCGGCTGCCTTTGCCGTATTCGCTCTCGACGGAGATCCGGCCGTCGAGCAGCGCTGCGAGCCGCTTGCTCAGATACAAGCCGAGACCGGCCCCCTCGAAGCGCCGGGTGGTCGAGCGATCCACCTGGCTGAACTGCTCGAAAAGTTTCTCGAGGTCTTCCGCGCGGATCCCGATGCCGGAGTCGGTGACGGAAAACTCGACCATCTCATCCACGCGCCGCAGTTCGACGCGGACGTAACCTTTCTGCGTGTACTTGATCGCGTTGTTGACGAGATTGAGCAGCACTTGGCTGAGCGCGCGTCGGTCGGTGCGGACCAGGATATCGGTGGCTGGGGCGTCGAGCGTCAGTGCGAGGCCTTTCTCGTTCGCCAAAGATTGGAGGCTAGCGGCCACCTCTCGCAAGACCGACTGGCTCTCGACCGGCTCGAACTTCACCTCGACCTTTCCCGATTCGATCTTCGCGAGGTCGAGCATGTCGTTGATCAGCGAGAGCAGATGGCGCGCGCTCGCCTGGATCGTCCGCAGCTGCTGTTCTTGTTCGACGTTGAGCGGGCCGGGCAGCTTCATGAGCAGCGTGCCGGTGAAGCCGATGACGGCGTTGAGCGGCGTGCGCAGCTCATGGCTCATGCTCGCGAGGAAGCTGTCTTTGGCCAGGCCGACGCGCTCGAGCTCTTCGTTCTTCTCGCGCAACATCGTCTCGAATTGCTTCCGCTCGGTGATGTCGCGGATCGCGCTCGTGACAAGCGTGCCATCTTCGGTTTCGAGCGGGCTCAAACTGATCTCGACCGGGAACTCCGAACCGTTGCGATGACGCGCGAAAAGCTCGAGCCCGGCGCCCATCGGGCGCGGATGCGGATCGTCGACGTAGCCGGTGCGATGCGCCGCGTGTTGTGGCCTCAAACGCTGCGGCACGAGCACGTCGACCGATTTTCCGAGCAGCTCCTCGCGTGGATAGCCGAAGAGCTTTTCGGCCTGCGCGTTCACGAGGACGATCGTGCCGTCGTGCCGGCAGATGACCATCGCGTCGGGAGCGCCTTCGAGCAAACCGCGGAATTTGTCATCGGCATTACTCATGGTCGGCCGCGACCTTCAATTGCTGCGAGCCCCACGCCCGCACGGGAGCGCATCGCGAGGGAGGCCCATCCCATGCGGGCGTGTACCCATCGTACCGTGCCGACGTCCGGATTACAGCAGAGGAATCACCATACTTATCGAGGGCCAGGGCCGGGAGAATGATGAGGGGCCCGGATCGGGCCCCTCATTGTACGTCCTGGCGTCGCGGCGTTCAGGCTGCCGCGCGCTGCGGCACGTCGCGATGTTCGTCGAGGTCGAGCAGGTCGGGCCACGATCGTACGTCCTTGCGTCCAGGCGCGAGCTGGTCGCGCAAGTCGAGGAAATACTTCTCGCCGTCCGAGCCGGGCTCTGGTCCGTGCTCGAGCCACTCGTGATTCCAGCGGTCGATCTCCGCTTGAGATCTCTTCGAGACGTACGTGTCCTTCAGCCAGCGCTCGAGCGAAGCGTCGTCCATCGAAGCTGCTCGCTCCGCGTATGCCTCGTGATCGTCGATGCCGAGGAACTCGAACACGGCTTTGTCCATGCCGCAATTGTAGTGGTATTCGCCGACCGTGCCGGCCTTGTAGGCGCGAGCCTTGTCCGACGTCCGTCCGATCTGGACGATGCCGGCGAAGCGGTCGCGGACGCTGCGCGGATAGGCTTT
>JANWLL010000036.1 GCA_025450855.1 Vulcanimicrobiia bacterium | reverse complement strand
TTGTGCGGCAGCTCGCCCATATCGAGGAGCTCCTTCGCCCAAATGGCGAGCACGTGATCGCCCGTGACGATTTCGCCACCTTCGTCGACGAAAAGCGCGCGGTCCGCATCGCCGTCGAAGGCGACGCCTACGCTGTTCGGATGCCGCGCGACGGCGCGGCGCAGAGACGCTAGGTCGGTCGCCCCGCAGCGGACATTGATACGGCTGCCGTCGTCCTTGCAATGGAGACGGACGACCCGTGCTCCGAGACGGCGTAGGATGCGCGGCGCGAGATCGTAGGCAGCCCCGTAAGCGCCATCGACGACGACCGTCAGGCCGGAGAGATCGCTGCCGAGCGCGACGCAATGATCGACGTACGTCGCCACGTCACGCCCCCGGTCGCCGATGGTTCCGACCCGCTTTCCGGTCGGGCGCGGCAACTCGTGGTGCGCCTCGACATGTCCGGCGATCTCATCTTCAAGCGCGTCCGGCAGCTTGCAGCCGTCGGCGGCGAAGAACTTGATGCCGTTATCCTCGATCGGATTGTGCGAGGCGGAGATCATGACGCCCGCCGCGGCTTCGAGCTTGCGGGTGAGGAACGCTACGGCCGGAGTCGGCACGATGCCGAGCTTCCACACGTCGAGCCCGATCGAGCAGACGCCGGCGCACAACGCGTTCTCGAGCATCGGTCCTGAAAGCCGCGTGTCGCGTCCGACGATGATCGGACGCCGCTCGCCGTGTGCGGCGAGAACCGATGCCCCTGCGCGCCCAAGGGCAAACGCGAGTTCCGGGGTGAGAAATTCGTTCGCGACGCCGCGGACGCCGTCGGTGCCGAAGAGGCGGTTCATCGCGGAGTCGCACCGGCATTGGGCGAGGTCGGTCCGGCGGGCGCGGTCACCCGGACGACGCCGAGGACGCTGACGCCGTGGACGAGCTGCAGCGCGCCGTCGACCGGATCCGGCTTCATGACGGCTGCGAAGCCTGCGGGCAGCGCGCCCGGTTCCGGCACGACGACTTGGACAGCGACGACTTTTGCGACCGTCGATGCGCCGCCGGCCACTTCGATGGTGGAGGGCGCGACCACGGCGTTCGCGAGCAGGCTCCCGCCCGCGCCGCGCGCGAGCACGGGGACGGCCCGGAAGGCGTACCGGTCGATCGAGACGACCGCTTGATCGGGAGTCACTACCTTAACCTTATCGGCATCGCGCCCGACGACGTTGACGGCGAGCGAGTATACGCCGGTCTGACGTCCCGAGCAATCAACGAATGCGGCGAGATCCGAAACCGTCGCGCCTTCGACGTCGGGTCGCGAACCCGACAGGTCGACCCTCACGGACTCGACTTGCGGAGCCGCGACGAAACCGGCCCCGAGGCCGCGCACCACCAGCGGCAGTTCGAGCGTCTTCGAGAAGACTTCTTGCGAGCTGCCGAAGTAGTTCAGCGTGAACCACAGCGCGACCGAGACGACGACGGCCGTCGCCTTAAGGCCGAAGTTGCGTCTTACCGAATCGATCAGCAGCGCCATCCGCTCTGCCCCATAGCATCCTCACCCGGTCGATGAACGACACGTTCGGCGCCGTCGATGCGGGTGCCATCGCCGCGAGGAGCGCCGACGTCGCGTCCTCGGCACCCTTGCCCACGAGCGTCAGACGACCTGCGCGGGCGATCTCGATGTCGCCCGTTTCCTCTGAGACGAGCAGGACGATCGCGTCCGTCTGTTCCGTCAGCCCGAGGGCAGCTCGGTGCCGCGTGCCGATGCGCCGGTCGACGGTCGCCTCCGAGAGCGGCAAGAAGCATCCGGCCGCGACGATGCGGTCGCGGCGCACGATGACCGCACCGTCGTGGAGCGGCGTCTTGGGCGCGAAAAGCGTCAACAGCAGCTCGTAGGAGATGCGCGCGTCGAGCACGCGGCCGCTCTCCACGTATTCCTCGAGTCCGGTCGCACGTTCGATGACGATGATGGCCCCGATCGCTCCGCGCGCGAAATGAGCGGCCGCACGCCCGACGATGCCCGCGACCTCGCCGTCCGTGCCGGCCCCGTGGTGTGCACCTCGGCCTTCGATGAACTCACCGGTGCCGAGCAGTGCGAGAGCTCGGCGCAGCTCGGGTTGGAAGACGACCGGGATCGCGACGCCGGACGCGATGAGCAGACCATTGAAGATCGAGAGCATCGTCCAGAGGTGCAATCCCTGCGCGATGAGCCGAAGCACGAGCAGGAGCGCGATGCCCTGGAGTATCTGCACGGCACGCGTTCCGCGGATGAGCAAGAGCACGACGTACACGACGTACGCGGTGAGCACGACGTCGAGGACGTCGGTCCAGCCGAACGTGATGTGCGGCAGTTGCATCGAGTCGCCTAACGCGCGCGGTCGTCGGGCAGGTGCGTCTCGAGCACCTGCATCGGCGTCGCGTTCAACCCGGTCTCGAGCGACAGGGTGTCCAACAGCGCATCGAGCGGCACGTGCGACAGCAGCGCGGTCATGCCGAGCCTACCGCCGTAGCGATGCGCCTCGATGTCGAGCACGGCGAGCGTTCGAACGATCGGCGACTTCGTCACGTCGCCGAACTCGAGGATGACGACCGACGCACCGTCGGCAGCGGACACAGCGGCGTACGCGCCTACCTCGGAAAAGCCGCTGTCCGCACCGCCGACGGCGGCGCACGCTTTGACGAGCCCGTGTTCGGGAACGTCTTCGAGCCGCGCTTTGAGGACCAGCGTCGGGCGTGTCAGCTCGAGCGCGACGCCTAAGCAATCCGATGCGCCGTAGGGCAGCATCGGAGCGGCTTGACCGACCGCGAGGCCTTTGCGTCCCCACGGCATGGGCCGGTCGAACGCCCACGCAGCGGCCGGCTTGTCGCGCCGCGCGACGAAGACGGGCGCTGCGAACGAACCGTGCATGTGCACCGCGAGGCTCCGGATCGGTTCGTCAGGGAACGCCGCCGGCTCGTCGAGCATGATGTCGAAGCGAAACGCTCTGCCCGCGGCGAGCCCTTTGCCGATCTTGTCCGAGAGCGGCTCGACGACTCCGATGAAATCGTCGACGCTCGCGCGGAAGCTCAGCGCCGACGCGTTGACGTCGTGGTCGTTGTGGGCGGCCAGCAGCGTGCCGCCTGCTTCGATCGAAGCGGCGATGTCGTCGAGGACGTGCGGCGGAAGCGGCGGACTTGCGACGAGTCTGACGATCGCGTTATTCACAAGCGCGCAAGCGTTCACCGCAGCGACTTTGCCACCTCCAGATGTCCCGTGCTCGCTTGCCCGCGGCGGTCGCCGCATGGTATGATAGTGCGGATTTTCGGCGTCACGCTCGACGTCTTCACACAGACATCCGGAAAGGGACTTCGTGCCGAATATAAAGGCAGCGATCAAGTGGACTCGCGCTTCTGAAAAACGCCGGCAGCGCAATCAAGCGGTCACGAGCAAGCTCAAGACGCTAGCGAAGAAGGCCGGCGGGACCGGAGCGACCGACGCTGACCGCACGGCGGCGGGATCGGCGTTCGACAAGGCCGCGGCTCGCGGCATCATCCATAAGAACAAGGCGAACCGCAAGAAGTCGCGGCTCGCGAAACGGGCTAAGAGCGCGAAGGCATAACCCGTGCGCGTCGCCGCGGCCGGACTGCTGGCAGTCCTCGCCGCGCTCTTTATCGCGCAGCGCCCGATCGCGAGTGCCGATGAATCGAGCCCGTTCCCGAGCCCTTCGCCGAGCGCGAGCGCCGGCGCAGGCAGCGGCGGTTACGCGCTCTTCGGCGTCATGTCGTTGAACGGGTCCGGCGGGATCGTACCGGCGTCACCGACGCCGGCGCCTTTCAAAGCAGCAGGGTCGACCGGCTACGAGCTCGAGCTTCTCGGCCGCCTCTCCGATTCATATCTCGCGACGCTCCACTTCGAAGACGTCAACATCCACGGCGACGATTCGTCGGTCGAATCACGTCTCGATGTCAACGCGCTCTACCAGTTCTCGAAGACGCCGCTGGCGATCGGAGTCGGCTATGCGGCGCTCCAACGCTCGACCGCACACACGACGTCGAACGGCTTGGGCCTGGGCCTCACCGTGCTGCCCGACTTCGCGCGCAGGATCTCGCTCTACGGCTCGGGGTTCTTCTATCCGTCACTGCCGTCGGGTACGACGCGCGGGGGGCTCACCGTGTTCCGGCTTGGACTCGCGTTCACGCCGCCGGGCACGTCGGGGGTTTTCGGACGCGTCGGATTCTCGGATCAGAATTTCTCGGCGACGAGCTTTTCGCCGCGATCCCTTTCCGGCGTCGAGATCGGCGTCGGCGCGACGTTCTAAAAACGCGGTCAGCGATCCCGAGACTCTTGTAGCGGTCGAGCTTTAGCTCGACCGCCGCGATCGACTCATAGGATCTTGTAGCGGTCGAGCTTTAGCTCGACCGCCGTGGTCTTTCTAATGTGGGCCCGTCTCCGGTCGAGCTTTAGCTCGACCGCTACTTGAGCTAACGCGGGTCGACGATAGCGGTCAGACGGACGCCGCTCGGAATGCGCTGCGCGCGCGCGGCATCGACCGCGCCCAGCAGCTCTTGCTCTGCACCGGCTTTGAGCGCGATGCGCATGCGATACTCGCCGCGAGCTTTCGCCACGGGCTCGAAGGCCGGACCCAACACCTCGACGCCGTCCGCCCGGTCGCGCAAGGCTTGAGCGATCGCGCTCGCCACGGCCGCTGTCTCCGCGGCGTCGGGCGCAGCGACGGACAGATATGCGAGCCTGCCGAACGGCGGGTAACGAAGCTCGCGGCGGAGCGCGAGCTCCTTGGTCGCGAACGCGTCGTAGTCGTGTCGAGCGGCGAGCTGCACCGCATAGTGATCCGGTGCGTACGTCTGGACGACGACTCGTGCCCCGGGCGCCGCACGACCGGCGCGGCCGGCGACTTGCGTGAGGAGACCGAAGGTGCGCTCGGCGGCGCGGAAATCGGGCCGGTTCAGATCGATATCCGCTGCGACGACTCCGACGACCGTCACCGTCGGAAAATCGAGGCCCTTCGCGATCATCTGCGTGCCGACGAGGACGTCGGCCTCGGCGCCGAACGTCTCGAGCAGCTCCCGGTGCGAACCGCGCGTGCCGGTCGTATCGGAATCCATCCGGACGATCCGCGCTGCCGGGAATAGCGCGCGCACTTCTTCTTCGACTCGCTGCGTGCCGAAGCCGAACGGCTTGAGGTCGTCGGAGCTGCAACGCGGACAGCGCACCGCGACTTTGTATGCATCGCCGCAGACATGGCAGCGCATCGAACCATCCGCGACGTGGACGACGAGCGATATCGAGCACCGCCGGCACGCCGGCGCGTAACCGCACGCACGACAGAGAAGCAGTCCGGCGTAGCCGCGACGATTGACGAACAGCAAAACCTTTTCACGGCGCTCGAGCGCCTGCTCGATGGCGCCCACGAGCGCCACTCCGAGCGGTCTGCGATTCCGCGATCCCGATTCCGAAG
>JANWLL010000035.1 GCA_025450855.1 Vulcanimicrobiia bacterium | reverse complement strand
CTTGACGAGCAAATCAAGTTCTCCCGGTTCCAACACCTCCTTTTGGGTATCCCATGTGCGCTTCAACAAGGCCGGATCGCTCGCCAGATACTTCCAGAAATTGTTCACATCCGCAACCTTGCGGCTCGCTTTGATATCATCGAAGACGGCGCGCACTTCCGGCGAGGCCTCGGTGTATTCTACGGGTTGCGGCCTGTTCATGGCTGTCTCCTCGACGTTAACGTGATCGAGTGCGGGGTTCCCTATTCGTTGTCTTAAAATGCGCTGTCCAATGATTCCCGGGCACAACCCTTTTTTAGACGGCAATCGGACAAGAAAACTGCGCGGGGTTCAAGCGGTACGTTCGCGCGCCGCCCGAGATATGACCGTGACCGGAAAAGTCGCGCGTCGAGTCTAACCGGTAGCCGAAACGCACCGCGCTCCTCGGAGGGTTGTTTATGTCTCTGGAGCTTTGGAACACTTTCGCGACCTTTGGCACGTTCATCGTCATCGCAGCCACCGCCATCGCGGCGCTCGTGCAATTACGCCATGCCCGCGGCAGCAATCAAATAGCAGCCTTGGCCCAATTGGAGGCGGCATCCCAAACGCCGCAGTTCGACGCAGCCGATCACTTCGTAAGGGCGGAGTTGGCAGGTAAGCTTCAGGACCCGGAGTTTCGTTACCAGACGGTCAACCGCGCCGAAAGAACGGACGAGAATATTACGCTCATTAGACAGGTGTCTACTGTTGGTAACCATTGGGAAAACGTGGGTCTGCTTGTAAGAACGGGCTTGGTCGATCGCGATCTCGCTATGAAACTTTACTCCGCGTCGGCCACTAGCACATGGGATAGCTTCGCGCCTCTTACCGCGATCACTCGACAAGGATTTGGTGATGCGACTTGGGAGAACTTCGAATGCCTCGTCGTATTCTGTCAGGATTGGCAGGCTGCCCATCCCAAAGGCGCCTACCCGGCCGGCGTTCGCCGCATCGCTCTCAAGAACGAATGGCTTGACGCCGACGCACGGTACGCAGCCTCGCGAGGCCCTGCGTAGGGTTACGGTGCGACCTTCTTCGAGTAGCTCGGGAGCATCCGCGGCATGATGGGCGGATACATCGACGGGTGCTTCGCGACGAACCGCTCGGAAAGCGCGGCCATATATTCAAAGTCTTCCCACAAGGCGTCGTCCTGCTGCGCTGCCCGCGTCAACGCGATGTAAGGTTGCAGTCGCCGCCACGAACTGAGCACGGCCGCGCAGTACTGCTCCAAGAACAGCTGTCGGTCGACGACGCCGTTGCGTACAAGCGTTCCCAACGTTTCAAAACGCGTTCGCGGTCATCGTGACAGCCGAGTAGAGCTGCTCGTAACGCTCGTTCTCGACCACGTCGCGCCGCGTCGCACGTAAGGCGAGATATTCACGAAAGCCCGCGTCGTTCGTCAAATCGCCCTCGCGCACGAGCACGCGGTTCGCATGTTGGTGCGCATCGTCGTCGAGCATATTGCGCAGCGTCATGAAGCCGGCGATCTGGTTGCCCGCTCGCATGTGCCGCAGTTGAACGGTCGCCGCGATGGCCGTCGCGGCGATGACGGTGGTCGTCAAGATCGCGGCGATGATCTTCACTAGTTCTAACGGCATGATCAGTCCTCGCCTAGATATGCTTTGCGGTGGTCGGTCGGCCGCGAGCAGGGCAAACGTCCGGTACCCGGCGATCAGTTCGACACACGGGGATTTTTACACGGCGGTCGGGCAAAGCCCCGTGCCCGGAAACCCCCCTGCAAGTCGGCCATGGATCGGAAACGCATGGTCGGCGGCGCAGGCACGAAACGTCCGCTGCTTTCTGGCAAGGTCCGGTGCGCAAATCGAAACTTCCGGAAGCCTATAGCGATTTCGCTCGTGTTCTCACTCATGATGGGCTGGTTTTTGGTTGATCGGCTTCAAGCCACACGTCCTTGAGCGGCAGGTGCGCGACGCCGGTCGGATAATCGCCCTGCTCATGGGCGTCAATCCATTCCTGCGAAACGCGCGCGAGATACTCGAACTGGTCCCACAGCACGGGTCCGCTCACGCGACGCATGATCGCGAGCGCTGGGCCGAGGTTTTCCCAGTTCCTGAGGACTACGTCGGACCATAGCGAGACCGCGACCTCTTTATCGATGATCCCGTGTCTGATGAAGCTGCCGAGCGATTCGAAAAAGTTCCCCACGACGACGATCGGCCGCAACTGCTCATCCACGGGACTGATATTCAATCGCTGCCGCACTGCCGGATCCTTGAGAAGTTCGGGCAACTCGAATGCGACGACGCGCTGCGCGGCCGCGAATTCCGCCGATTCAAGCACCTCGCGGCTCTCCGTCAGCGCGCTGATGGAATTGGAACTGCTCAAGTGGCGTAGCTGTACGAACGCAGCCGCGGCCGTTGCCGCGATCACGAGAAACGTGCCGATCGATGCGAGCGCTGTGACGAGTTCAAGACTCACGTCTTCACCTCTCCGATTTGACGCTGATCGCCTAGCCTTAGCCACGCTCGAACTTGGACTGGAGCGAAGAAAATCCGTCCGTGATCGATCGATGCATAGCTCTCAGTTCAGCCAAGACAGGGTCGTCGCTAGAACGCGAGTTGACCCAAAACGTCCAGCACGTCACCTTACGTGATGTGCTAAGCACTGCGCGCTCTTTGATACTTCGCACGCCCGACCCTCGGCGCTGTAACTTCGCTCCTGCGGTCGACCTCACGCGACCGTGGGAGGGCTCAATGTCGCTCGAACTTGCCAATGTGCTCGCGTCCATGTTCACCGCCTTGGTCATCGCGGCCACCGCCATCGCCGCGCTGGGCCAGCTGCGCCACATGCGGATGGGCAATCAGATCACGGCGTTGCTCGCGCTGCAGACCGAATTCGACACGCAGGAGTTCCGCGACGCGGTAGTTCTGGTTCGTCAAGACCTCGCGAGGATGATCGAGGACGAGTCTTTCTGCACCTTCCTGGTGACGTATGCTCGGAACAGGGAGGCGGTCACGATTCAGGAGGATTACCTCCAACTACGTCAGGCCGCGAACCTCGTCGCGAACACGTATGAGAATCTCGGCGCATTGGTCAAGAACGGTATCATCGACCGGCGCCTCTTCCTTGACATCTATTCCTGGACCGTCGCCGGGAGCTGGGGGCAGCTCGAAGGATTCACAGCAATCGGACGCGCCGCCAGCGGCACGGATTCGATATTTGAGAACTTCGAGTACATTGCTGCGATATCGCGCGAATGGCTGAAGACGAACGCGAAACCTATCCTGCGAATCAGGTACGTCTGAACGCCCAGCTTCCAAAGGCTGCCGAAAAACTGTTCGAATCGGGCGCATTGCAAACACCGTCACCGGACGTTTCGCATTGAACACCGGACGTTGCACTTTTCGGAGATCGAGATTTTCGTCTACGAGATTACCACGACGTTGCTGCAGGTCGTCGAGCGTTGTCCCATAATGCCCGGGCACAACTCTTTTTTTTAAACGGCGGTCAGGCCGTGGCACTTCTTGTATTTCTTGCCGCTGCCGCACGGGCACGGATCGTTGCGCCCGACCTTTCCTTCGGATTTGCGCACCGGTTGTTGCACTGACGACTCGTCGCGGTTCGTATGCAGCCGATCGAAACGGCGCGCGGCGGTCTGGTCGAGCGGCAGCGTCCGATCGGCTGCCGGCGCGTGCGCGTGTAGCGTTTCGAATGGCGCATCCGGCAACGCCTGCGTCGGCGGCGCTTGCGCGGGCGGCGGCTGCTGCTGGACGAGGTGGAAATCGTCACCCTGGTACATCGCCGCGAGGAATTCGTCTTGGATCGCGACCTTTAGATCTTCGAAGAGGTCGAATGCTTCCTTTTCGTACTCGACGCGCGGATCTTTCTGACCGAACCCGCGCAGGCCGATGCCTTGTTTGAGGCTATCCATCGTGTAGAGATGGTCGATCCATAAGCGGTCGATGATCTGGAGCATCGTGCCGCGTTCGAGCATCCGCAGGCCCTCGCGCAATCCGGTCTCGTCGAGCTCCGAGTAGCGCTTGACGAGGCGGTCCTCTTTGTCCGTATAGATCGCGTCGCCGGCCTTGGCGAGATGGTCGATCATCTCGTCCTTCGAGAAGCGCTCGAGCTCGGACGCCGTGACGTGCTTGCCGATCGCGTGGACGGACGGCTCGAGATCGACGAGGATCTGCTCACGATCCCACTCGTGAGGATGGACGTTGTCCGGGCAGTTCACATCGACGGCCGTTGCGGCTTTCGCGCGCACGATCTCGGTGAGCGACGGCCGCAGGTTGTGCCCTTCGAGGACGCGGCGGCGCTCGCTGTAGATGACAGTCCGCTGCTTGTTCATGACGTCGTCGTATTCGAGGACGTGCTTGCGCGTCTCGTAGTTGTGCGCCTCGACCTTCTTCTGCGCGTTCGCGATGCTCGCGGTGAGGATGCCCGCTTCGATCGGCGTATCGTCGTCGATCTTGAAGCGCTCCATGATGCCGCGGATGCGATCGCCGCCGAAGATGCGCATGAGCTCGTCATCGAGACCGACGTAGAAGCGCGACGATCCCGGATCGCCCTGACGGCCGGACCGGCCGCGCAGCTGGTTGTCGATGCGGCGCGATTCATGCCGCTCGGTGCCTATGATGTGAAGACCGCCCGCCTCGGTCACGTTCTCGCCGAGCTTGATGTCGACGCCGCGGCCCGCCATGTTCGTCGCGATCGTCACCTTGCCGGCGATGCCGGCGTCTTTGATGATCTCGGCTTCCTTCTCATGATACTTCGCGTTGAGCACGTTGTGCTCGATGCCGCGTTTGCTGAGCATCGCCGATAGGCGCTCGGACTTCTCGATCGAGCGCGTTCCGACGAGCACCGGGCGCCCGGCCTGGTGCAGTTCGATGATCTCGTTGATGACCGCGCGGAACTTCCCGTCTTCGTGGTTGTAGACGACGTCGTCGTGGTCTTTGCGTTTCACCGGCATGTTCGTCGGGATAAGGAGGCAGTCGAGCCCGTAGATGTCGCGGAACTCGCGTTCTTCCGTCTTCGCCGTGCCGGTCATGCCCGCGAGCTTGCCGTAGAGGCGGAAGTAGTTCTGGAAGGTGATGGTCGCAAGCGTCTGATCCTCGCTCTTGACCTTGATGCCTTCCTTCGCTTCGATCGCTTGGTGGATGCCGTCGGAATAGCGGCGTCCGTACATGAGCCGGCCGGTGAACTCGTCGACGATGATGATCTCGCCGTCTTTGACGACGTACTGCTCGTCCTTTCGGAAGAGCTCTTTCGCCTTGAGCGCCGCCATCAGTTGATGCGTCAGCTCGAGGTTCGCGGGATCGTAGAGGTTCTGCACGCCGACCAGACGCTCGGTCTTCGCGACGCCTTTCTCGGTGATCGGCACCGCGTGCATCTTCTCGTCGACCGTGTAATCCTCGTCCTTGATGAGCTGCGGCATGATGTTGCGCGCGAAGTGCTCGTAGAGGTGCGACTGGTCTTTGTAGCCGGGCCCGAGGACGGCTTCGGGCGGGCCGCTGATGATGAGCGGCGTGCGTGCCTCATCGATGAGAATCGAGTCGACCTCGTCGACGATCGCGTAGCGCAGCTCTCGCTGCACACAGTAGTCGATGCGCGGCGCCATGTTGTCGCGCAGGTAATCGAAGCCCGCCTCGTTATTCGTGACGTACGTGACGTCGCTCAGATAGGCCGCTCGTCGCTCGGGCGGCGGCAGAAAATGCTGGATGATGCCGACCGACAACCCGAGCGACTTGTAAAGCGGACCCATCCACTCGGCGTCACGTTTGGCGAGATAGTCGTTGACGGTGACGAGGTGGACGCCGCGCCCCTCGAGTGCGTTGAGGTATACGGGCAGCGTCGCTACGAGCGTCTTGCCCTCGCCGGTGCGCATCTCGGCGACCTTGCCTTCGTGGAGCGCCATGCCGCCGATGAGCTGGACGTCGAAGTGACGCATGCCGAGCGCGCGCTTGCCGGCTTCGCGCGCTACCGCGAACGCCTCGGCGAGAAGGTCGTCGAGCGCTTCGCCGTTCTCGAGGCGCTGCTTGAACTCGACGGTCTTACCGGCGAGCTCTTCATCGCTGAGCGCTTGCAGCGACGGCTCGAAGTCGTTGATCTTGGAGACATTGCGACGCAGGCGGGCGACCTCGCGGTCGTTGCCGTCGACCCACGTCTTAAGGGTGCTGAGAATAGATGACACTGGGGTATCGACCTCCGGCTATGCTGGTGACAGAAACGGCGGGCCACTTGAGCCCGAGGCCGCGTCTCAGCGCCGGAGTTGCGTCGTGAGGCTAAAGCGGTGCCGCGGAGTCGCCTGCGTTTCGGCGCCGGCCGACCGTTCGAATACCGGGCGCGCCGAACGGGCGCGCGTGCTCAGGCGCGATGCCTGCGCATCGGCCGGGATCCGGTAAACGAGCGCCGTGTGGCTCCCGGCGACTCGGCCGCCGTGCGATCCGGTCGAGAGAAGCGCGGCGACGATGATGAGATGTAGGAACATGATCTTCGCCCGTGCTTTCGGCGACGCGGCCTCGCTTACCCGCCTTTCGCCTGGCAAGGCCGCGGCGGTCGAGATGAATCTCGACCGCTCCCTTCCTCATGCAGGCCGCGGCCGTCGAGATGAATCTCGACCGCTCCCGGATCATATCAGAGCACGGGGACGATGATGCCGAGATCGCCGCCCTTCCTCCGATAGAGGATGTTGAGCTGTTCGGTCTCCTCGTTCACGAAGACGAAGAAGCTGTGGTCGAGCAGCTCCATCTGATGCGCAGCGTCTTCGGCGTTCATCGGTTTGACGTTGAAGCGCTTCGAGCGGACGATGCGCGGCGATTCGTCGGTGTCGGGCGGCGGCGCCGATCCTGTCTCGCTCTCGAGCTTGCCGTTACCGCGGTGGTGGCGGTCGATCAGCCGCGTCTTGTACTTGCGGATCTGCTGCTCGAGGCGGTCGCGGACGAGATCGATCGACGCGTACATGTCGCCCGATCGCTCTTCCGCCTTGATGATGTAGTGACGGACGTGGAGCGTGACGTCGACGATCTGCGCGTTGCGCTCGGTCCGCATCGTGATGTGCGCGTCGATGATGTGATCGAAATAGTGGTCGAGATGGCCGATCTTCTCTTCGGCGTACGCTCGCATCGCATCGGTCACGTGCAGCCCGTGACCCTTGATGTAGATCTGCATCGGCATCCCCTTCAACTACGAGACGATGGGGCTTGGCGGATTTGAGGCCGCTCGCGGCGAGTCCTGCAGCACGGAGACGGCATGGGCCGCTAGTGCGTGCGTCGCATGCGTCTTCGACCATAGCTCGAAGG
>JANWLL010000034.1 GCA_025450855.1 Vulcanimicrobiia bacterium | reverse complement strand
CCGTAGTTGAAGTAGAGGGTCATGAACTGCGAGTAGCCCTGGGCCCAGGCCGCCGTGCTCTTGCTCGCCCACGCCGCGATCTGCTGCGGGAACATGAGCAGCGAGATCGCGAAGATGATCGAGATGACGCCCGCGTTGTTCAGCCGCAGCGGGATGTACGTGCTCCGCCCGCCGTAGATCTTCCGGCCGACGACGCGTTTCGCGTACTGCACCGGAACGCGACGCTGCCCTTGATAAAGGAAGACGATCGAGATGAGCGCGAGGATGCCGATGATCGCGAAGATGAGCAGGCCCGGCACGTCTATCCCGCCCTTACCCGCGAGCTGCGCGGTCTGCGTGAAGTAGCGCGGATAGCGCAGGATGATGCCGACGAAGATGATGAGCGAGACGCCGTTGCCGATGCCTTTGTCGGTGATCTGCTCGCCGAGCCACATGAGCCAGACGGTGCCGGCGGCGAGCGTCAGCACGACCATGACGAGGTAGAGCGTCGGGTTGAACGGCACGAGGTTGAGCTCGAACACGCCTTGCTTGCTGAGCGCGACGACCATCGTCGTCGCCTGGATGAGCGCGAGCGCGACCGTCAGCCAGCGCGTCCACAGGCCGACCTTGCGGCGGCCTTCCTCGCCCCCGTGCTGCATGAGCTCCTTCACCTCGGGGAACACGACGGTGAGCAGCTGCATGATGATGCTCGCGTTGATGTACGGCGTGATGCCCATCGCGATGACCGAGAAGTTCTGCAGCGCGCCGCCGGACAGGAAGCCGATGAACTGGAGGAACTGCCCCGAGTTGATGAGGCTCTGCCATTGGGTGATGTTGACGTACGGCACCTGGACGTAGACCGCGAGCACGAACGCCGCGAACGCGCCGAACACGAAGAGGATGCGGTTCCGCAGCTCCGGGACCACCATCGCGTTTGCCAGATTGCGCCAGATCGTCATCGGACTTCTCTTATTCCTCGAATTTCGCGCCGGCCGCTTCGAGCTTCGCTTTCGCGGTGCTCGAGAAAGCGACGCCCGAGAAGCGAAGCGCCTTCTTGGGCGCGTCGCCGGAACCGAGCACTTTGATCCCGTCACGCATCTTGTTGACGAGGCCGGACGCCCTGAGCGCGTCCGGAGTCACGACGACGGCCGGATCCCATGCCTCGAGATCGACGAGGTTGATCACCGCGTACTCGGTGCGGAATATCTTCGTCGAGCGCGACTTCTGCGACACGCCGCGACGCTGCGGCAAACGGCGGTACCACGGCGTCTGCCCGCCTTCGAAATTCGGCCCCTTGCCGCCGCCGGAACGCGCGGTCTGACCCTTGCCGCCCTTGCCGCCGGTCTTGACCATGCCGCTGCCGTGCCCGCGGCCGATCCGCACGCGAACCGTTTTCGAGCCCGTCGCCGGCTTAAGATCCGACAGTTTCAACTTTTTTGCTCCTTCCGAAGAGCTCGTCGACGGTGAGTCCGCGCGACGCGGCGACCTCTTCGACGGTCCGCAGACTCTTCAGACCCGCAATGGTAGCGGCGATGACGTTGATCGGGTTGCTCGTGCCGATCGACTTCGTCAGGATATCGTGGACGCCGGCGAGCTCGAGGACGGAGCGCATCGCACCGCCGGCGATGACGCCGGTCCCCTTGCTCGCGGGCTTCATGACGACTTTGGCCGCGCCGACGATGATCTCGACGGGATGCGGGATGCTGCGCTCGACCATCCGCACGGTGACGAGCGACTTGCGCGCCGCTTCGACGCCCTTGCGGATCGCCTCGGGCACTTCGCGCGCTTTACCGGTTCCGTAGCCGACGCGTCCTTTGCGATCGCCGACGACGACGAGCGCCGAGAACGAGAACCGTTTGCCACCCTTGACCACTTTCGCGACGCGGTTGACGCGCACGACGTGTTCTTCGAGCCCCGAGCCGTCTGTTATTCGAGCCATCCGTCAAAACTCCAAGCCGGCGCCGCGCGCCGCGTCGGCCAGGGCTTTTATCCGGCCGTGATACTTGTAACCGCCGCGGTCGAACACGACCGCGTTGATGCCCTTCGCTTTCGCCCGCTCCGCGATGACCTTGCCGACTTTTTCGGCGGCGGCCGACGAAGAGCGCGACTCGAGGCCGTCGGCGACGCCTTTCTCACGCGTGCTCGCCGCAGCTATCGTCTGTCCAGTCGCGTCGTCGATGAGCTGCGCGTATACGTGGTTCAGGCTGCGGAAGACCGACAGCCGAGGACGCTGCGCGGCGCCTTGGATCCGCCTGCGAACGCGCGCGTGCCGTCGCGTGCGCAGCGCGTTGCGACTCTTAGGTGCCGACATACGAGACCTCCAAGCCGAGCTTCGCTCGGCCGGTCGAGATGAATCTCGACCGCTCCCCGGTCGTAATATTGTAAGCGATCATCACTTCTTACCGGCCGTCTTACCGGCTTTGCCGAGCTTGCGGCGGACGCGCTCGCCTTCGTAACGGATGCCCTTGCCCTTGTACGGCTCGGGCGGCCGGATGTCGCGGATCTGCGCGGCGACTTGACCGACTTGCTGCTTGTCGGCTCCGCTCACCGAGATCTTGTTCGTGCCTTCGACCGCGATCGTGATCCCCGCAGGCGGATCGACGACGACAGGGTGCGAGAAGCCGAGCTGAAGCGCGAGCTTCTTGCCCTGCATCTGCGCGCGGTAGCCGACGCCGACGATCTCGAGATTGCGCGAGAAGCCCTTCGTGACGCCGTCGACCATGTTCGCGATCAGCGTGCGCGTCAACCCGTGAAGCTGACGACTGCGCTTCTCATCGTTCGGACGCACGACCGTCACGATCGTGCCTTCGATCTTCACGGTGATGGGCAGCGCGACGACGAACGCGAGCTCGCCTTTCGGGCCCTTGACATTGACGCCGCCATCCGCCACCTTCACGGCTACGCCGCTGGGCACGGTGATGGGCATCCGACCGATCCTGCTCATCGTTCCCCTACCACACGAACGCCATGACTTCGCCGCCGAAGCCCATGCGTTTCGCCTGCTTGCCGCTCATGACGCCTTGCGACGTCGACACGATGACGAGCCCGAGCCCGCCCATGCACTTCGGGATCTCGGTCTTCGGCGAGTACAACCGGAGACCGGGCTTGCTGATGCGCTGCAAACCGTTGATGACGCGCTCGCGGTTCGTGCCGTATTTGAGCGTGATCCGGATGACCTCGCGCGGCATGCCGGCCACGAGCTCGAATTCCTTGATGAAGCCTTCGGCCTTGAGGACCTTCGCGATCTCTTTCTTCAGCCGAGACGCCGGGATGTCGACCCGCTCGTGGAACGCCGTGTTGGCGTTGCGGATGCGGGTGAGCATGTCGGCTACGGGATCGGTCGTTAGCATGTGCCTTCCTCTAACCTATGTATCACCACGACGCCTTCGTGACGCCGGGGACCTGGCCCATATGCGCGCGCTCGCGGAAGCAGATGCGGCACAGACCGAACTTGCGCAGGTAACCGCGCGGGCGGCCGCACAGCTTGCAACGGTTGTGCTGGCGCACCTTGAACTTCGGCTTGAGCTTGGATTTCTCGATCAGACACGTCTTCGCCATCAGGCTGCCGCTCCATCACGTCGCAGCGGCATCCCCATCTCTTCCATGAACGCCACCGCATGCTCGTCGTTGCGCGCGGTCGTCACGATGACGATGTCCATCCCGCGCACCATGTCGACCTTGTCGTAATTGATCTCGGGGAACACGAGCTGCTCTTTGAGCCCGAGCGCGTAGTTGCCGCGGCCGTCGAGCGACGTCCGCGACATACCGCGGAAGTCGCGGATGCGCGGCAGCACGATGTTCATGAGCTTGTCGAAGAACGCGTACATGCGGTCGCCGCGCAGCGTCACCTTCGCGCCGATCTGCATCCCCTCGCGCAGCTTGTACGTCGCGATGCTCTTCTTCGCGCGCGTCACGACCGGCTTTTGGCCGGTGATCGCGACGAGATCCGAGACCGCGCCGTCGATGGCTTTCGCGTTCTCGATCGCCTCGCCGACGCCCATGTTGACGACGATCTTGACGAGACGCGGCACCTGCATCGGGTTCTTCAGATCGAAGCGCTTGCGCAGCGCCGGCACGACCTGCTTCTCGTACCGCTCTTTAAGCCTGTTCATCCTGTCCTTACGCCTTCACCGGACGCTCGGCGGTCTCTCCGCACCGCCGGCATGCCCGTTCTTTCGCGTTGCCTTTCATGACGAACGCGATCTTCGCGGGCTTGTTGCATTTCGGGCACACGTACATGACGCGCGAAACCGCAAGCGGCAACTCCTTGTCGAGGATGCCGGCCTTCGCTTTCGGCGTCGCCTTCGTGTGCCGCTTGACGACGTTGACGCCCTCCACTTCGAGCACGCGGTCGGAGTGGCGGACGAGCTTCACGCGGCCGCGTTTTCCCTTATCGCGGCCGTTGAGCACGACGACGGTGTCGCCGGCGGCGATCCGCATCTTCGCTGGCATCAAAGCACCTCCGGGGCGAGCGACACGATCTTCATGAAGTCGCGATCGCGCAGCTCGCGCGCGACCGGGCCGAAGATGCGGGTGCCGCGCGGGTTCATCTGGTCGTTGATGAGCACGGCGGCGTTCTCGTCGAAGCGGATGAACGACCCGTCGACGCGCCGCAGCTTCTTCTTCTGACGCACGATGACGGCTTTCACGACGTTGCCCTTTTTCACGGCGGCGCCCGGGATCGCGCTCTTCACGGTCGCGACGACGACGTCGCCGACGTACGCGTACGTGTGCCGCGAACCGCCGCTCACGTGGAACACCATGAGCTCGCGCGCCCCCGAGTTGTCCGCCACCTTGAGTCTGGTCTGCGCCTGGATCACTTGGCCTTCTCCAGGATCTCGACGAGGCGCCAGCGCTTGCGCGCGGACAGCGGACGCGTTTCTGTGATGCGGACGAGATCGCCCACGCCCGCCGAGTTCTCCTCATCGTGTGCGAGGAAGCGCTCGGAGCGGCGCATCGTCTTGCCGTACGTCGGGTGCGCTCTCTGCATCTCGGTCACGACCACGATCGTCTTGCGCATCGCGTTGCTCGCGACGCGGCCGACCTTCGACTTGCGCGCTCCGCGCGCGTGGTTCTTCTCCTGTACGGGCGCGTTCAAACCGCCAACCTCCGCTCGGCGAGGATCGTGTGGATCGCCGCGATGCTCCGGCGCAGACCGCCGACGCGGGCATGGTCTTCGAGGTGACCCGTGACGAGCTGGAACTTCAGATTGAAGAGCTCTTCCTTCGTCGCGGCGAGCCTCTCTTCGAGCTCGCGCGTCGTCAGCTCGCGCAGCGCGCGCAGTTCGCTAGACTTCAAGCAGCTCACCTATCCCTTCGCGCGATAGGACCTTCGTGCGGATCGGCAGCTTGAATGCCGCGAGCCGCAACGCTTCCTTCGCGACGATCGCGTCGACGCCGGAAAGTTCGAACATGACGCGTCCGGGCCGCACGACCGCGACCCATCCCTCGGGCTGGCCTTTGCCGGAACCTTGGCGCGTTTCCGCGGGCTTCTTCGTATACGACTTGTCGGGGAATACCGTGATCCAGACCTTGCCGCCGCGCTTGATATGGCGCGTCATCGCGATACGCGCAGCCTCGAGCTGGCGGTTCGAGATCCATGCCGGCTCGAGCGCTTGCAGACCGTACTCACCGAAGTGAAGGCTGTTGCCGCTCTGCGCGCGCCCCTTCATCCGGCCGCGCATCACCTTGCGGTGTTTCACCCGCTTGGGCATCAGCATCGGTTATGCGCCTCCTTCGCCGGTCGGCGCATCGCTCGGCGCCGGGGTCTCGGTGGTGG
>JANWLL010000033.1 GCA_025450855.1 Vulcanimicrobiia bacterium | reverse complement strand
GGAACCATTCGAGGAGGCGCCCCTTCGGCGCATCGCCTTGCGTCCGGCATCGGAACGGCAAGCGCGGCGTGATGAGATCTGAGACCGTGCGCAGCACGGCGTTGCTCGTGAAGAGCACGAATGCGCGGCCGTTCGTCGCGTCGAGGATGTCGGCGATCACCGGCGCCGCGTCGTACGCGAACCGCGGATCGCGCGGATCGAGGTGCCGTTCGGGCAGGTAGAGCATCGCTTGGCTCGGATAGTCGAAGGGCGAGTCGACGACGAGTTCGTCGGCCGGCGACGTCGACAAACCGACTTGCCGCCGAAGGTACCCGAAATCGCCGCCGACGGCGATCGTCGCGCTCGTCAAGACGACGCTGCGCGCTTTTTCGAACAGAAGATCGCGAAGCAGCGGCGCGACGGCGACGGGCGCGCACAATGCCGCGTATGAATCGCGCGGTTCGCCGACTCGCTCAGCCCAACAGATCCATTCCTCGCCGTCGAGGCGCAGCCGCTCGATCGTCTGCGTCTGCGCGACGACGGCTCGCGTGAGCAGCTCGCGCTTGCGCTCGAGGATCTGTTCGTCGAGCGTCGGGAAGCGTGCGTTCTTCTTCCACCGCTCTTCGATCCAGTTCTCGGTCCGGTAGAGCGCGCGCTGGAGCGGATCCATGAGCTCGAGCGCGTGCGGATTGCGGTCGAGGCGGTAGCGGTTCGACGCGCCCCGCGCGAGGGCGGACGAAAGATTGTCGGCCGATTCGCCGAGCTCGGCCGCAAGGCGCTCGTCGAATACGTACTGCCGCTGGATCTTGCGAAGCAGCCGTCCGACGCTCGCCCGCGATACGGACGACGAGAACGCGGCCGTCGCCCATTGATCGACTTGGTGCGCTTCATCGAGCACGGCATAGTCGTATGGCGGGATGAGCCCGCCGCCCATCGCGAGGTCGAGGAAGAACAGCGCGTGGTTGACGACGATGATGTTCGCGTAGCGAGCTTCTTCGCGCGCACGCATGTGGTGGCAGCGCTCCGGCCCGAAGAAATCGCAGGCCTCCATGATGCAGTCGTCGGCGTCGGTGTCGAGATCTGCCCACAACCGCGCGGAGGGCACGAAGTCGAGCTCCGCCCGGTCGCCGGTCTCGGTCCGCTCCGCCCAATCGAACACCGCAAGTTCTTCCGGCGAGCGCGCGAGGACGAGCTGACGCCGCATCGTCTCGAGTTTGTCGCGGCAGATGTAGTTCGAACGGCCCTTGAGCTGCACGACGAGCGCCTTGCTCTCGAGCGCGCGCAACAAGAGCGGGATATCTTTGTTGATGAGCTGATCTTGAAGCGCGAGCGTCGCGGTCGAAACGACGACCCGCTGGCCCGAAAGCAGCGCCGGCACGAGGTAGCCGAACGATTTGCCCGTGCCGGTGCCCGCTTCGACGAGCACGTGCATCTGTTCCAGCAGGCCTCGGTGGACGAGTTTCGCCATCGCGGTCTGCTGCGGCCGATGCTCGTAATCCGAAAGCGCGGCGGCTATACGGCCGCCTTCGCCGAGCACCTCGTCGATGGTCAGCATGGGCCAGCAGGATTAACGAACGGACGTTCGAGGCCCTTCGCGAGCCCAAACCTTTCGGAAGGTCGCGCGCTCCGGCGTGCCACAATCGGTTTGCGCCATGAAAAAGCGCGTCACGAAGGCGAAGATCGCGGAACTCGAGCGACGGATCGAGGTACAGCGCAAGCGTGCGGCCCGGCCTGCGACTCCCATCAACGCGCACGCTTCCGTTTCCAAGTCGCTCGCCGAGAAGAAGAAAGCGCTCGACCGCAAGGCGCGTCAGCACAAGGATTGGGATAAGGACTGACGGTCGACCGTAAAGGTCGACCGCTCCCACCCCTCAGAATGACCCGCACCGATGCGTGCACTCGTCAAAGAAGCACCCGGTCCAGGCATGGTGTTGAAGGACGTCGCGAAGCCCACGATCGGGCCGACCGACGTTCTCATCCGCGTCCGAAAAGCCGGAATCTGCGGCACCGACGGACACATCTGGCATTGGGATAAGTGGTCGCAGGCACGCGTCAAGCCGCCGCTCATCGTCGGTCACGAGTTCATGGGCGATGTCGCGGAGGTCGGCGCTGCGGTTCGAGCCGTTCAAATCGGCGACCGCGTCTCCGCCGAAGGACATATCTCGTGCGGGGTCTGCCTGTTATGCCGGACCGGTCAGGCGTACATCTGCGAGCACGTGAAGATCATCGGGGTCGATCGCGACGGCTGCTTCGCCGAATACATCTCGATGCCCGAGAACAACGTGTGGAAACTCGACCCCTCGGTGCCCGACGCGTGGGCGGCCGTCTTCGATCCGCTCGGCAACGCCGTCCACTCCGTCATGACCGCTGGCGTGAGCACGAAGAGCGTGATCATCACCGGCGTCGGGTCGATCGGGCTCATGGCCATCCCCGTGGCTCGCGCCGCGGGTGCTGCCAAGGTCATCGCGATCGACATCAACCCGGCCAAGCTCGAGCTCGCGAAACGCCTCGGCGCTGACCGCGCGTTCGACGCGCGCGATGAAGGCTTGCAGCAGCGCATCCTCGAGGAGACGAACGGCGACGGCGCTGACGTGCTGCTCGAGATGAGCGGCAGCGGCGCTGCGATCAATCAGGGACTCGGGTTCGTCCGCAACGGCGGACGCGCCGCCCTGCTCGGACTTCCATCGGACAACGTCAGCGTCAACCTCGCCGAGAACATCATCTTCAAAGGACTGACCGTTCTCGGCATCAACGGGCGCAAGATGTTCGAGACGTGGTACCAGACGCAGGCGCTCGTCGTCTCCGGCCGCGTCGACCTCGCGCCGATCATCACGCACGTCTTGCCGTTCGGACGCTTCGAGGAATGCTTCAACCTATTGCAAGACGGCAAGGCGGCGAAGATCGTCATGGACGTGGCATCATGAATCAGTCGTACGACCGCAAACTGAAGACGGACCTCGAGTCGCTGCGCTCTGCGGGCACGCACAAGGTGCTCCGTCACATCACGACGCCGATGGAAGCGACCGTGCATATGGAGGAGGCGGGCGATGCCGTCGTCCTCTCGAGCAATAACTACCTGGGCCTGGCCGACGACCCGAAAGTCGTCGCCGCCGGGATCGACGGTCTCAAGAGATTCGGCGCCGGTACGGCGAGCGTGCGCTTCATCTGCGGCACGTTCTCGATCCATCGCGATCTCGAGGACGAGATCGCGTCGTTCCTCGGCACCGAGCGCGCGCTGACGTACGTCTCATGCTGGAACGCGAACACCGGCCTCATCCCGACGATCGCCGTCGAGGGGACCGCGATCGTCTCGGACGAGCTGAACCACGCATCGATCATCGACGGCTGCCGCATGGCGACGCAAGCGCAGCGGCTGCGCTACCGCCATGCCGACATGGCCGATCTCGAAAGCAAGCTCGCGGCGCTGCCCCCGGATATGCCGAAGTTCATCATCACGGACGGCGTCTTCTCGATGGAAGGCGATCTCGCGAAGCTGCCCGAGATCGTCGCGCTCGCGAAGCGCTACAACGGCGTGACGATCGTCGATGACAGCCACGGCACGGGCGTCATGGGCACGACCGGCCGCGGCACGATCGAACACCACGGGCTGACCGGCCACATCGACATCATCACCGGCACGCTCGGCAAAGCGTTGGGCGGGGCCGCGGGCGGCTTCGTCGCCGGTTCTGCGGCGCTCATCGATACGCTCATCCAGAAATCGCGGCCGATGCTCTTCTCGAACGCGTTGCCGGCGACCGTGGCATCGAGCGCTCTCGCTGCGATCCGCGAGCTCGAGTCGAATCCGGGCCTGCTCGCGAAGCAGCGTCAGAACATCAAATATTTCCGCGCCGGACTTGCGTCGCTCGGTTTCAAGCCCCTCGACGGCGAGAGCGCGATCATCCCGATCATCGTCGGCGAGACGGCCTTCGCGATCAAGATGAGCGACATGCTCCTCAAAGAAGGCGTCTTCGTCACGGGCTTCGGCTTCCCGGTCGTGCCCGAGGGCGCCGCGCGCATCCGCGTCCAGATGAGCTCGGCGCTCGAGCAATCGCATCTCGACAAGGCGCTCGCCGCATTCAAGAAGGTCGGGCGCGAACTCGGCCTCATCAAGTAACAGGCCTCGCCTTTTCCCGAGCCTATGGTGCGAGGTCGCCGGAATTGATGACTGCTGTACCGTCGATAGTCACGGTTGCGTGCGGAACGATCGCGTCGAGCGACGATGCGGAGAAATTCGTCCCACCGCAGCAATTGTCGCGACCGACGTTCAGCGTCACCATTCCGCCGAGCATCGTCGTCGTCATCGAACTTCCGTCTACGAAGTGGATCGCCGGATTCAAGCCGATGTCGGCGTAGGTGAACGCGTCACGGCCGGCTCCGGCCGTGGCGTAGAATTTGGCGACCTCAGCGGACCCCGTCGCCGCGCTCCAAGAGATGAGCTTGCCCCCGGAGAGGTGCATCGTCAGGCCGGTCACCTTCGTGGTGAGGTAGTACTGCACGCTCGACACGATGATGCCGTTCGCCGTGCCTGGGATCGCGCGAATGATGTCGTCGCCGGCAGGCAGTGAAACGCTGTAGTGATTGGCTGCGCTCGGCATTCCGTCGCTCAACATGTCCGGACCGGTCGCCTTGTACGTGAAGTCCGTTCCGTTCGGAGCGGTGACGTGGACGAGCGCGCCGGGATGTAGATCCGAGCGAAGACCCGATGCTTCTCGGTCGATCGTCGCAGGATCGACGTTCAAGCCGCTCCAGAACAGTTCGCTCATCCGAGCGAGGCTGATGCCGAACTGAGGAGCGACGTATCTTGAAGGATTAAGGCTGTTGCCGACGTCGACATAGTCAACCGCGTGAGCGGCCTGGTAGTCCACCACCGGCTGCATACCCTTCGCCCACGCCGGGAAACGGGAAACCAATGGTACGGAAATCGCCGGATCTTCCTCCCAGTCCAGCTGGATATCCGCGGTGGTGAAGTGGGCGACGTCGAACGCGCTCATAGCCTCGTCGGAATCATACTTCGTCGTCAGGTGGCTCCAAAGCTGGTCCATTCGCGGCGTGTGCATCCAGATGATCCCCCAAGCTCCGACTTGATGGAGGTTCGCCCAAATGTCCTCCGCGAGTTCGAGATTCTGCGTGCTTGCGTTTATCTCGACGACGTCGCCGCGCTTGGCATGGATGACCTGGGTGACGAGGCGCTCGGCAAAGCTCGCGATGCGATCGCTCGTCTGGGCTGACGCTGGGGTCGGGATGGCGCCGATCGCAGCGGCGATCTGCGCCGCGAGCAAGATCGCGACGACTCGCCCGGTCTTCATTATGAACATTTCTTTCCCCCAAGAGAATTAATGAGATGGGCCTCAAGGGACCCTCGTGAACGCCCTCATCGTAGTCGGGGCGGATAAACGGTTCGTAAAAAGCGGGGCTTGCTGAAATGGAGAGCGCCTTCACGTGCTTTTCACGGCGCGTGCCTAAGCTCTAAAGCCGGAGGTATTCGACTTGAGACTCTTGCCGATCCATCTCATCCGGCTCGCCGGCGGCCTTGTCGCCGTGGTCTGCGCGCTGGCGTCGACCGGAGCATCATTTGGTGACCCGAGCCGCGTTTTGCCGGAGTACGTAGTCTCAGCGTCTGGACGTCTGATCGAATCGGCCTTCACCATCGGAAAAGTCATCCGGACGGCTGACGGGGGTCAGGTCTTCGGCTTCGATGTCGATTTCGGCGGCGACGACGGTCTGCTCGCGTCGTCGCAGACGGTATCCGGCGGCAACGTCAAGTCGTCCGTCGAGACGTTCAGCCAGTCGAAGGGTACGATCACGAAGACTTTAGCGCGGACGAATACGATGGACGATTTCGTCGACCTCGGGATATTCGCCGGCGATGTCGGCCTCATCGAGCACGAACACGTCACGGGCCCGTCGCAAGTCAGGCGCTCGTTCCATGTCTTGAACCCGGTGACTGGTCAGGCGTTCACGAGCAGTTGGACGCCGCCGAATCGCGCGGATCTTCTGGTCCAGCAGATCGCGCAGAACCAATCGACGACGCGATCGGCCGTCTTCGGGATCACGAAGATGGGCGCGCCGCTGCTGTTCGCGTCGGACGTCGCCGCGAACGCCTTCGGTCCGGTGTTCCACATCGACCCGAACCTCTTCAGCCTCGGCGATCAACCGCAGCTGGCGGAGGACGTCGCGACCGGTCAAGCGGTGTTCGGCACCTCACCCGACGGTGGGCGGGTCGGAGGTCAGGTGCCCGTCATCGAACTGATCGATCTCGCCACCGGCAAATCGTCGGGATTTTCCGGGGTGACTATCCCGCCGTTCAATTCGGGCTTCATCAATGGCATCGCGGTCGACTCGACGACCGGCATCGCGTGCACGACCACCGAGCTCGACGCCTCGGTCGAGTTCTACGACCTATCGACGGGTGCGGGCACCGCGATGCTGCTTCCCGGCTCAGGCGGCAACCAGTTCAACACTGGCGAGGGCGTCGCGGTCGACCCGATCCACCACCTTTTTCTCGTCATCCAGCCGAATGGGTCGGTCGGTCCGTCCGGCGATAGCGTCGTGGACATCTTCGACGAGCACGGAGGCCTGCGAAAGTCGATCACCGGCTTCGTCGCGTTCAGCGTGACGCCACAGATAGAGGTCAATCCGAGCACGCGCATCGGTTTCGTGTCGGGACCGACCAATGATGCGATCACAGAATTCCGCTACTGACGACCCCAGCGTGACGCGCGCGGCGGGATAAAGCCGTGCTCTCGCCCAAGCGCCGCCGTCCCCACGTCCTATGGAAGGCAACGGCATGGCGCAGTGCACCCACCTCGATAGCATCCGCGACGTCACCCCGAGCGCGCGCGGCTGCGAAGATTGTTTGAAGACGGGCGACGAATGGCTGCACCTGCGCGAGTGCCTGACGTGCGGCCACGTCGGCTGCTGCGATCAGTCGAAGAACAAGCATGCGACGAAGCATTTCAGATCGAGCAGCCATCCGATCATGGCGTCGTTCGAACCCGGAGAGGATTGGAAGTGGTGCTACATCGACGAGATGATGTGGTGATCGCGCCGGCCCTGCCGGCCTTACCGCTCGAAGAGTGGCGCGCGACGAAAGACACGCTCCAGCTCTACCTGCAGATGATCGGCAAGCTCAAGATCGCCCTCTCGCCGCCGGAGCCCGAATGGGCGCACGTCACGCTCTTCGTGACGTCGCGCGGCCTCACGACCGGTCCGGTACCGTATCGCGACAGGACGTTCCAGATCGACGGCGATCTCGTCGCGCACGAGCTGCAGCTCCGGTCGAGCGACGGCCGCGAGCGGTCTTTGAAACTCGAGCCGCGTACGGTCGCTTCCTTTTACGAAGATCTCTTCGCGCTGCTCGAAGCGATCGACATCGTCGTCGACATCAATCCGATCCCGCAAGAGGTGGCCGATCCGATCGCGTTCGACAAAGACGATATCCACTCGTCGTACGATGCGGGCGCGGTAACGAGATTCTTCCGCCAGCTCTCGTTCGCCGACACCGTGCTCAAAGAACACCGGGCGCCGTTCGAAGGCCGTCACACGCCCGTCCAGTTCTTCTGGGGAGGTTTCGACCTCGCATACACGCGCTATTCGGGCAAGACCGCTCCGCCGCCGGCAGGCGCGAGCCATATGATGCAGATCGCGATGGACGCCGAGGAGATCTACGCGGGCTACTGGCCGGGCGACTCCCGCTATCCGGCGCCGGCGTTCGGCGCGTACGTCTACCCGAAGCCCGAGGGCATCGAGCGACGTGTCATCGGACCCCACGGCGCCGCCTGGAACGAGCAGATCGGATTGTTCCTCTTGCCGTTCGAGGTCGTGAGGACGGCGCCCGATCCGGTCGCGGCGCTGCGCGAATTCCTGTCAACGACGTACGAGGAATGCCGAGCGTGCGCGGGCTGGCAGGCGGCGAGCTAGAGCCCGATCGAGAGAGCGGAGATCTTTCCCGACGCGTCGATGCCCATGATCAGATGGATCGTGCGTTTCGCGAATGCTGCGTCGAAGCCGTAGCTGCGGCCGCTGGCGTCCTCGTCGACGCCCGTTCCTTTGATGCTCTTCAACTTGCCAAGTCCGCGGAGCTGCGCGCCGGCGGATCGCACGATGTCCTCCGTCATGACTGCGCTCATCTGATCGGTGAGCTGCGTGCGGTCGATATCGCCGCGCGAGATGCGACCGATCCACTCGCGCGCGCGATTGACGGCGGCGCGATCGGCGCCCGACGGCGCGAACGGGTGGACGACGTCGAATATTTGCAGCGCGAGACGGTCTGCCGCGAACGTGCCGCCGGTGTTCGTCAGGACGATGACGTCCGTCCGATCGTCTGGGAACACGGCATTCATCGCGTGAAAGCCGGTCACTTCGCCGTTGTGCCAGAACAGCCGGTGGCCGTTATGCTTGACGGCGACCCACCCGAACGCGTAGTCCGTCGCCGCGCCGCTATCGAGCGTACCCGCCGTGAACATCTCGCGCAGCGATCCGGCATCGAGCAGGCCCGGCGTGCGCAGCGCATCATCCCACGTCGCAAGATCTGCGACCGTGCTCGCGACCGATCCGGCCGCATAACCCCAGTCTGCGCTTTCCGCCGCGACCGGCTGAGGTCCGTTCGACGTCGCCGTGTACCCGGCCGCTAACGGCGCGCCTACGCGCGTGCCGTCGTTGTAGAACGTCGCTGCCAGGCCGGCGCGCTTGAGGACCCTCGAATCGAGAAACGCCGGATACGTCTGCCCGGAGACCTTCTCGACGACGAGACCGAGCAGATAGTAGTTCGAGTTGGAATACTCGAAGCGCGAACCCGGCGGGAATAGCAGGTCGGTCTTCGCGAGGCGCGCGACGACCTCGCCGTGCGAAAGCCGCGCCGACGTGTCGATCGCGCCCAGCCGAAAATCGACGACGCCGGATTCCTGGTCGAGCAGGTGCCGTAGGGTCACGCGGTCGCCCCACGGCAGTCCGGGGACGTATTGCGACAGCGGATCGTCGAGCGAAAGCTTCTGGTCTTTCGCGAGCAGCAGGATGCACGCGGCGGTGAACTGCTTCGTGATCGACCCGATCGGATAGGCGGTGTCGATACCGGCGTGCTTCTTCGAACCGATGTCGGCGAATCCGTAGCCGCTTTCGTAAGCGATCTTGCCGCGCACCGAGACCGCGACCGTCGCGCCGGCGATGTGCTCGCTCGCAAGCGTCTTCGTGACGAGCTGGTCGATCGCGCGGCTTTGCGCCGCCGTGATCGCCGACGCGATGACGAGCGCCGCGAACGTCATATCGGCTCGACCGTGAGCGAACCGACCTTGCCGGCGGCGTCGAGTGCGACGACGAAGCCGATCGCTCCTTGCTTGAACGTCACGCTGTACGTGTAGACGGTCTGCGTTCCGAGCAAGTACTTGTCGGTCTGTTCGAATTTCACGGGCGCGCCGAGTCTGCCGAGCTGCGACTTCGCCTGCGCGAGCAGCGAGGGCGTCAGGCGTTTCGCCGCCAGTGGGAGCAGCTGACTCCCGCTTAGCGTTCCCGCTTGGAGCTGGCGGAAGATGTAGCGCGAGCGTGTCGCCGCAGCCGAATCGCCGGCCTGCTCGGCCGCCATCTGCGCGGTTGTCGGCGGGAAGAACATCGCGAAGATCTGACGCACGATCGGCCCAGCGTCGAACGACTGCGAATTGCCGAGCACGACGACGTCGAAGCTGTCGTTCGGGAACGTCGCGTTGCGGCCGTTGTATCCCGGTAGGCCGCCGTTCGTATCGATCTCACGGTGGCCGTAGAGCGATTCGATCGTCCAGCCGAACCCATATGGCACGCTCGTGCCGTCTTGGAGGATCGTCGGGCTCCACATCTCGCGCAGATCGGCGTCACTTACCACTTTGCTCTTCAACAGCGCGGTATCCCAGATGGCGAGATCGAGGACGTTCGAGACGATGCCGCCCGCGGAATATGCCCAGTCGAGATCCCACGGCTTGTCCGGGCGCATGCGGTCCCCTTGCAGGATGTAGCCGGTCGCCATGTCCGGCGATGAAGCACCGGCGTTGCCGTAGGTCGTGACGAGCATGTTGAGCGGCCGGACGATCTTGGTGAAGAGCTCGTCGACGTACGACGACCCGCCGGCCTTCTCGATGACCATGCCGAGAAGCACGTAGTTCGTATTACTGTACTCCCACTGCGTGCCCGGATCAAAATCGAGCGGCAGCTGCTTCACGGTCGCGAGGATCGCGTCGGGCGTCGTCGGGGTGAACGCGGCTTTGTCGAAGCCCGGCTGATCCGTGTAGTCGGGGATGCCCGAGCGCATCGAGAGGAGATCGCGGATCGTGATGTCCTTGGCGCGCGGGAAATCAGGCACGAATTTCGCGAGCGGCGTGTCCAGGGTGAGGCGCCCGTCCTCGACGAGCGAAAGGACGACGACCGCCGTGAACTCTTTTGTGACGGAGCCGACTTGGAACAGCGACGCGTCGCGCATCGTCTGTTGAAGCTCGACCGACGACAAGCCGTAGCCGCGTGAATAGACGACCCGGCCGTCGCGGACGACCGCGAGCGAGATGCCGCCGACCGCTTGCTGCTGCAGCGACTGGATGGCGATCTGATCGATCTTGCGCATCTGATCGGTCGTGAGTGCGGCGACCGATGGAAGCGGTGCGGGTGACGGCGTTGCGACCGGCCTGCCGAACGGCGAGCGTGTCGGCGCCGGGAATGGTGTGGGAGTGGGCGTCGGCGCCGCGCCGGCTGCGGACAAAAGCGCGGCGGCGATAAACGTCGCGAGAATCATGGCTTTTCCTGTTGAAGAGTACGAAGCGGACCTCCTTTTCGTTCCAGCGAACGACCGCGCATGGCCCGCGTCACTCGGATCTACACCCGGAGCGGCGACGACGGCACGACCGGGCTCGTCGGCGGTCAGCGCGTCGCGAAGAGCGATCCGCGAATCGCTTGTTTCGGCGCCGTCGACGAGTGCTCGAGCGTCATCGGCCTCGCGCGACGCGCCATTGCCGATGGGCCTGGCGACGAGCGCACTGCGTTTCTCGACTCGCTACTCGCCTGGACCCAGGACGCGTTGTTCAATCTCGGCAGCGACCTTGCGACGTTGCCGAAAGACCGCCGCGAAGGGATGCCGCGGATCGGCCAGAGCGACGTCGATGCGCTCGAGACGTCGATCGACAGGATGCAGCGCGACCTCGAACCGCTGAACAATTTCATCCACCCGGGCGGATCCTACGCCGGCGGATTCCTTCATCTCGCGCGGACGGTGTGCCGCCGTGCCGAGCGCTCACTCGTGCAGCTCGCGGCTGACGAACCTATCGAACCTATCGTCATGCGCTACGTCAACCGGTTATCGGATGCGCTCTTCGTCTGGGCGCGCTGGGTCAATCATGCGCTCGGCGCAACCGAACATCAGTGGAATCCCAAAACCGCCCCGCCCCAGATGTGATCGGGAGCGTTGTAGTAGGCCGAGCGAAGCTCGGCATCGGATCGAATGTTAAAGGACGCTTTGGCGGAGCGCTTCGATCAACGTTCCCTGCACGGACAGCTGATCGGTGAACGAGTCGACGACGACGGGCGATACGTAGTGCGGAAGGACGTGGGGAAAGAGATCGACGTGCGACGGCTGCGGCGGAACGCCCCCGACGCTTCTGAAGAGGAGCTCCGCGTACGAAGCGTTGCCCCAACCGAACTCGGAACGCGTGAATCGCGACGGGTCGTCGGGGTCGAAGCTTTCGTGGATCAACCCGTCAGAGCTGCGGGTCGACTCGATCATCTTGATAAGAGTCGTCACCTCCGGCCGGCTTCGAGACGTCAGCGCCTGGCCGATCAGGCCGAGCGGCCAGACCCAACCGGTCGGCGTGTGCGGGCTGCCAAGGCCGGTTGCGTGGAGCCCGGAGTAATAATACGGGTTGCTGCTCGACAGCGCGAAAGCTCGCGTGTTCTCGTAGATCGGATCGAACGGCGAGACATACTCCCAAAGCGGGGCTGAGACGAGATTCGGCAGATTCGCATCGTCCATCAGCTCGAAGCCGCCGAGACCGTCGACCTCGTACGCGTACATCCAGCCGTGATTGAAGTCGTAGATGACGCCGTAGCGCTCGATCCCCGCGCGAATGGTGTTCGAAAGGCCCATCGCGGTCGTGGCCATGTGCGGATCGCCGAAGCCTGCGATCGCGAGCTCCCCTATCTCCTCGAGGGCGACCGATGCGAACATGTTCTGCGGGATGTTGAACGGATATTTGACGCGGTCGTCAGACGGCCGGAACGCGCCCCAGACCATCCCGGTCTCCGCGTAGGCAGCGCCCGCGCCGTGATTCGGCAGATAGCGTGAGCGGTAGCTCGAGCACGACTCGTGATGGATCTCGCACTCGTACGTCGCGAGCGTGTGCTCGAGCTCCCAGCGCACGTGAGGCGTGAAGATCGCCCGATCGTGGGTCCTCGTCCAATACGCGTAGATGAGCGTCACAGGATACCCGAGCGAGTCAGGCTCCCACTTCCCTTCCCATACCTTGAACCCAGCGGTGAACGCGTTCGCGTGCGGATCGGTGAGGACGTTGCGCGCGTTGCGCTCGATGACGGCGCGGATGATCGGTCTGAAGGCCGGGATCTCGTTGGCGAAGCGGACGTAGGGATACGTCTGCGCGGATGAGTCGCGCAGCCACATCGCCGGGATGTCGCCCGTCTGGACGTACATCTCGCCGTCGTCTTGGAGGAAAAAGTCGGAGGCGACGGTGTGGAACAACGTGTCCGCGTCGACGCTGAGGACGGTCGGCGCCGGTCCGCTCAATGTGACGTTGATCGTCCGCGGCTGCTGCGCGGACATCTCAGGTGCGAGGGCGGTCACCGAAAGGATGAGGATCGATAAGAGCGAGATGGCGGCGAGCGCGGGCGGTCGCGTTGCGGTCACTACCGCGCGATTCGCGCAGGCGGCGAGCATTCCCGGCGCTTGGCCGAGAAAATCGAGCGGACCGCCAAGTGAGCGGTCCGCGCCGAGATGACCTGTCCGGAGCACGGATGCTCCTCCGAAGGACTTACGAGACGAGGCGCAGCGGTTCGACTTGGCGATCCGCGACCGTGCACGCATCGATGATGTTCATGACGTGCTCGATCTCGCGCATTTCAGCTTGACGGAGGGCGACGGCGATCATGCCGGTGATGACGGCGGCGCCGACGGCCGCGATGCCGACCGCGACGAGCGGGCTCAGGCTATACGTCGCGATGAAAGCGATCGAGGCGGCGGCTGCGTAGGCGATGCGGGTCATCTTCGTTTCTCCAGTCGAGCGTTGTTGTCGATAGGATACGCGCGAAGACCCGTTCGTTACAGCTCGGCGCGCAGTGCGCTCCGTCACAGGCTATATGAATGCATCGAAGCCGCGCCGGGGCGCGGTCAGGACCGGCCGTAGCCGGCTTCGTGATACCAGCGCATATAGAGCGTCCGGGCGATCTCGCCGATCTCGCTCAAGGCGCTGATGTGCGCATGCGCGACCGCATCGTCGAGCTCGCACGCCGTGTTCGTGGCGCGCCGAAGCGCCGTATTGATGCGGTCGCTCATATCGGCGACGCGCAGGCACTGCGTCTTCGTCTCGGTGGGGATCTCAGGAGTACCGTTCGGACGTTTCCCGTAGCGGGGCGGATCGAGCGCCTTTGAGATCCAGCGCATGCAGTCCGCAAGCGTTAGGGCGCGGCGCACCTGGTCCGGCGTCCTCGACTTCAAGTGCAATACGGCGATGAGCTCGGCCGCTCGCCATCGCACTTCGTCCGCGATGAGCATCGCGTCGAGGATATCGTACGGCGGACTCGTATCGGGCGAATAGTCCATCCACCGGGCGGTGACGTTCCATTCCGACGGCGAGTTATAAAGCGCCTCGAACGTCCACTGGACGTCGGGTCCGCCGAGATGATCGCGTTTGTGCGAGCGCCGCTCCGGACGACTGTGATCGTTTTCGGCCATTCGGGCGCGAATGCGAACGGCGCTTCCTCGTCTCCTCTAGCGAGCGGGATGCACCGATGGATTTTCCTGCTCCTTCGGGCAGGTGTCCGGCGCGCTCTCGCTCCTCCTAGAGGTCGCCGCTCGCCGCCGAAGCGAAAGAGGCGCGCGTGAACCTCGTCTTGCGGCTGCTGCCGATCCTCGGTATCACGTTCATCGACATCTTCGGCTTCAGCATCCTCATACCGATCGTGCCGCTCTTCGCGCAGCACTTCGGCGCATCCGATCTCGTCATCGGTCTGCTCTTCACGTCGTTCTCGGCGTTCCAGTTCATCGCCGGCTTCATCTGGGGACGCGTGAGCGACCTCATCGGCCGCAAATCCGTGCTCATAATCTCGCAGATCGGCGCGACCGGCGGCTGGATCATGCTCGCGTTCGCGCATACGCTGCCGACGGTCTTCATCGCCCGCATCATCGAAGGCGCGTCGGGCGGCAACATCAGCGTGACGCAGGCCTACGTCGCGGATAAGGTCGAGCCGGCGCAGCGTTCGCGCGCCTTCGGCCTCGTCGGCGCCGCGTTCGCGGCCGGCATGGTCTTCGGTCCGCTCATCGGCGCGCCGCTCTACAACACGTACGGCTTCCCGGCGCCATTCCTGTTCGCGGCGGCCCTCCAAATCATCACGCTCGTGCTGACCATCTTCATGCTGCCGGAATCGCGCACCGCGGAGGAACGGTCCAAGGTCGCGACGTTCGCCGACATCCTCGGGTCGCTGACGCATGGGAAGATCGCCCCGCTGCTTTGGCAGCAGTGGATGTACTCGCTCGCGCTCTACGCGATGTTCGCCGTGTTCAGCCTGTTCTTCAAGGCGACGCTCCACTTCGAGGTGACGCAGATCTACTATCTCTTCGCCGGCTTCGCCGTGACGAACGTCGTCTTCCAGGGTTTCGTCGTCGGCCCGTTGAGCGAAGCGCTCGGCAACCGTCGTTGCTCGAACCTCGGGCTCGCGCTGGCGGTGGTCGGCTTCTGCGCCGCACCGTTCGTGCACGATCTGCTCTCCGCGGCGCTCATGATGCTGCCGTTCTCGGCAGGCATGGCGCTCGCTCGACCGACGCTCTCATCGCTCATCACCGATCGCACGCCGGACAATCAGCGCGGCGTCATCCTCGGCACCGGCTCATCGCTCGACAGCGTCTCCGGCATGATCATGCCACCGGTCTCCACAGGATTGCTCGGCCTCTACGGCCCGGCGTTCGTGTCGGCCCCATCAGCGCTCTTCTCGCTCATCTCGCTTGCGATGGGCCTCATCGCGGCGCGTAAAGAGGCGGGAAACACTCCGGCCCCCGTACTCGAATCGACCGCCGCCGCCGACTAAAGAGCGCGGATCAGAACGACTTCAAGTATGCAACTATCCAGGCGGCGCCTGTGATCTGGAAGTTGAGGGCGAATTCCGACCAATCGCCGTGCGCCTCTGGATGAGCGATCACAGCCGGGACCCAGATCAATAGTCCGAAGAGCGCGAGCATGAGCGTCATAAGCCGCGTCGCGAGCCGGGCCTGACGATTGACGACTATCGCTACCGCGGCGAGCGCGAAAGCAACCGTCGTGAGCACGGCCCAGAACGTCTGATCCGGCGGGATCCACGTCGGGACCAACGTAGCCGTGAAGTGGAGATAGAATATCTGCGCGAGCGTGAAAGAGACGGCGCAGAGTCCGAGTCCGAGACGCGCGACTCGGCCGAGCACCGCTGACTGCGCCGCATCCGCCTCGGTCGCCGCATACAGGGCGACCGCGCCGCACACCATCGCGAGCTGTTCGAAGAAGCCGACGTACGACACGTACGTGGCGGGTGCGGCGAGGATGGCGGGAACGCCGGCGAGCGCCAATAGCGAATAGACGACGACCAGAACGACGGACGCTGTGCGATCGGTGCGCGGGAAAAGTACGCCGATCCCGCCGGCGATAAGCGCCACCATGAGACAGTCGCCGATCACCGCACCGAAAGGCAAGCTCAGTATCCTAAACGGGGTTTGCCACGTGTCGGCGTCGTGCCACGTGAGCGCGATGACGCCGAAGAGCACCGTCGATGCGGCGAAGACAAGGCAGCCGAGCAACGTCGTTCTCATGAACGCTTATGATGACTTGAGGTCCGACGGCTTTTCGATATAGTCCTCGAGCAGCAGACCTTCCGCGACCTCGAGCGATTCGGCGAACAGACCGTCGTGTCGCGCCATGTCGACGACGGTTGCACCGGTGTTCCGCTCGACCGCGAGGATCTTCGAGACCGGCTGCTTCGTCTCGTACGCATACCACGCGGCCGCTCCGAGTTCACCCGGCGTCACGCCCGAAGCGAGCGCGCCTTGATAGTCGGGGATCTGCACGCCCGGGAATCTGAACGCGAGCGCGCGTTGGTACGCGGCGTAGCGATCGGGTGAGGACTCGAGATCGTTGAGCGTCACCTGCGTCGACAGGCTACGGCTCTGGGCGGCGTACATCTCGTTGGACGCCTGCGCGGCGAGCAGTGCGCGATGATCCCACTCGGCGAGCGCCGCGTTCATCGCCGCCTGGACGCCCGTCATATCCTTCGCCGAGATGTCGCCGCCCGTCGTGTCGAGCCGGTTAAGCGCCGCGAAAAAGTTGCTCGCGAGTGTGATCGCCTGGAGCTGTCCTTGCGAGTTGAGGTCTTCTTGGCCCGGGATCGCCGCATCCGCGCGATTGATGGCGTCGACGATGTCGTCGGCGGATTGGCGCAGGCCGTTCGTCATCGACGGGTACCACGGCAAGAGCGCTTGATATTTCGGCGTCAGCGGACCGTCGCGGAACGGATCCATCATCGCCTTCATCGAGTCGCGGTCGTCGGCGATGAGGCCGGGCCCCGTCCCCATGACGTCGGAGGTGAGATCGATCGTGCCGTTGATGTCGCGCGTCAGCTTGTTGAGACCGTCGACGGCGATCGAGAGATTGTTGCCCTTCTTCTTCGGCTCCCCAAGGTTCGGCGCTGCATTCGAAAGCGTCTCGAGCCTGTTGACGAAGGTCTCGATGTCCTGTCCGCCCGACTTGGCACGACTTTCAGCTGCCGTCTGGTCGTCCTTGGCGACGTTGTCGGCCGACACGAGCTGCGAAGCGGCCGATGCCGGCGCCGACGCATCCGTCTCAAACGCCGCTGCGGACACGCCGCGCGGCGCGCCTCCGTCGTTCGGCGGAAGCTCGGATGTCGCGACGCGCAGCGACGACTGCTCCGTGCGCGCGAGCGAGTCGTTCGGATCCTTCGCGAGCGCTTCGTCGAACCGCGCTGCGGCATACGTGTAGCGCCCTTCCACGGTATCGTGGAGCGCGGCCGCTGTTATCGTCGATGCGGTCGCTTGCGAAAGCTCGGGATAGCCGAGCAAGTGCGCGACACGGTCCTGCGGAGCCGGGTGATCGATGAAGTACTTGTCGGTGTCGCCGCTGTCGCCTTCGACCTTCGCGAGCTGGACGAACGTGTCGACGTCCGAGCGCGGGTCATACCCGGCTTCGGACATGAGCAACAGACCGTACTGATCGGCCTGGAGTTCGTCGAGCCGCGAGAACTTCAGATAGGCCAGATTGCCGGCGGTGCCGCCGAGCAGATAGCCGATCGGGCTCAGGATCGAGAGCACGCCGATGAGGATGCTCAGCAGGTTGCCCTTGTTCTGGAGCGACGTGACGTGGCCGCGTTCGACATGGCCCATCTCGTGGCCCATGACGCCGGCCACCTGGTCGTCCGACGAAGCGAAGTTGAGCAACCCCATGTCAAGGTGGATGAAGCCGCCCGGCAGCGCGAACGAGTTGATCTCGTTCGAATCGATGATCTCGAAATGGTACGCGATCTCGGTGCGCGCGCGATGCGCCGCAAGTTTCACACCCATGCCGTTAACCCAGCTCGTCAGGAACGGGTCGGTGACGAGGACGCTCTGGCTATCGACTTGGTCGTTGAGCTGCTTGCCCCATTGGATCTCCGCCTGCGTGCTCATGGCCGACGCCGGTGCCGGAAGCGAAGCGGACAGCAGACAGATGATGAGGACAGCGCTGATGCAGCGGCGCATTGATGGTGTTCTTTCTTTGTCAGGTCGTAGGCCGCCCTAGGAATTGCGATGTTCGAGGGCGGCACCGCTGCCGCCCTCCACTTCCATCTCCTTTCGCTTACATAGAATTCTCATAGAGATGACGCCTTCGCGTCATGCGGTCAGGTCAGGGTAGGCCGCCGACCGTGCCAGTGCGTCCGACCTTGATACGCCGCACCGAGCGTCGCAAGCCGCCGCTCTTCGAACGCCGGCGCGACGAACATGATCCCCGTCGGCAATCCGTGGATGCCGAACCCCGACGGCACCGAGATGGCGGGGATGCCGATGAGGTTGCACGCGCTGATGAGCGGCGTGTCGTTCGTCCCTGGATACGCTTTGTCGAACGTGATGTCGATCGGCAGCGCGACCGTCGCGAAGGTCGGCGCAGCGATGACGTCGATCCGTTCGAAGAGCTTGGCGAAGGCCGCCTTCATCGGCGCGCGCAAGCGCATCGCGTCGACATAGTCGACCGCAGGAACGAGGAAGTTCGAGTACCCACCGCGCCGGCCGCCCGGGTCGGAAAGCGTCTGGACTCTGCCATCTTGGATGATGTCGCGGAACGCCGCGCCGCCCTCGCCGGCGATGATCGCCCCGATGCAATCGTCGTAAGGGTATTTCGGAAGATCGATCTCGACCGGCTCGCCGATGACGCCGGACATGCGAAGCGTGTCGAGCGCCGCCTCGAAGTTCTTCCTCACCTCCGGTTGGACTTTGTCGGTCGCATGACGGATGATGCCGACTCTTTGGGGCGGCGTTGACGCGAAGAGCGGGGAGCCGTCGTAGCTGAGGCTCGACGCGGTCGGATCGTCGGGATCGTAGCCGGCGATCATCGAGAGGACGACGTGCGCGTCGTTCGCGGTGCGGCACATCGGGCCGAGCTTGTCGAGCGTCCAGCAGAGCGCCATGGCGCCGTGGCGGCTCACTCGGCCATACGTCGGCCGGATGCCAGATAGGCCGCAGTAGCTCGACGGATTCGTGATCGAGCCGTCGGTCTCCGAACCGATCGCGAACGCGACGCAGCCCGACGCGGTCGCCGCGCCGGGACCGCTCGACGACCCGCCGGTCCAGTAGTCTTTGTTCCACGGGTTGCGGCATGGCCCGGTGAACGACGCATCCGCTTGATCGTAGCCCATGCCGCCCGCGAGCTCGATCATCGCGAGCTTCGCGACGAGCACGGCACCCGCCGCGCGCAGTCGCTTCACGACGGTCGCGTCGTAGTCGAACGTCTGATTTTTGTAAGGCGCGGCACCCCAGGTCGTCGGTCCGCCGGTCGCGGCGAGAAGATCTTTGACGCCGAACGGGATGCCGACGAGCGGCCCTGCACCATCGCCGACGCGCGCTAAGAGATCGTCGGCTTTCGCGGCGTCGACGAGCGCGAGGTCATCGAAGATCGTGACGACCGCGTTGTGCGATTTGCCGATAGTGTGCAGACGCTTGAGGTAGATCTTCGTCAATTCGACTGACGATACGGTCTTCGTTCGGAGCATCGCGCCGAGCTGCTCGACCGAGGAGAAAGCGAGATCTGCGTCCGTCATCGCTGATCCGCCCTGGGGCCGGCGAAGAAGACGAAATCGGGTTCATCCCAATTCCGCAGCGTCGCCTTGCGGAACTCTGCCGCGACCGGCGCGTAGCCGTCGATGTCGCCCGCGATCTTCTCGACGAGCGCGTCGCTCAGCTTCGCCTCAGGCATTGTCCGCTGCAGCCAGCGCGCCTGAGTAAGCGCGAGAGACGATGGGCCTTTAGGAGCGGCCGCATCGACCTCGGTCGGCGCGTCCGCCATGCCTGCGAGGCCGGCTGCCGCTGCGACGGCACTTGCGGCGATGAACGATCGGCGTGATGACATTTGACTTTAGACCTCCTCTGCGTTTTACCAGTCGATGACGACGCCGGGATGGCGCCAGAAAAGTCCGGTCTCCCCGGGTGGTCGAGTCGCTAAGAAGAGCGCGACACCGGCGGCTTGGTCAGGATCGACGCTCGCATTCGGTCCGCCCATCGCCGTCCGGGCCCAACCCGGATGGAACGAATCGACGAGAATGCCATTGTCGGATACCGCTGCGGCGAGCGCCTGCGTGTACGCGTTGAGCGCGGTCTTGCTGATGCAGTACGCCGGCGCGTAACCCGCGCTTCCGTCGGTCAGTTGACCCATCGTCGACGAGACGTTGATGATGCGCGCGCCGCGACCCATCTTCGGCAGAAGCGCCTCGCTCATGGCGATCGGGCCGAGAAGATTGACCGCGAGCGTCTCGTCGATGATCGCGGGTTCCATCCGGCTGGCAGGAATCCGTCGATCTTCATCCGTCAAGATGCCGGCGTTGTTGACGAGCAGATCGATACGCTCGAAGCGTCGCGACAGTTCTTCGGCCGCTCGCTTGATAGCCGTGCGGTTCGCCATATCGGCTTCGACGACGATCGGCAGCGCGCCGACATTTGCCACGTCGCTTGCCGCACGTTCGCCCTTTGCACGATCCCTGACGACGAGCGCGCACGTCGCGCCTTCGCGCGCGAACGTCCGCGCTATCGCGAAGCCGATGCCGCGATTCGCCCCCGTGATGACGGCTATGCGGTCGGCGAGCACGCCCAGTGCCATATGGCGACGTGCATTCGCTTCGCCGGACGGCTTCCATGCACGGCAAGGAGTGGGCCTTAAAGGCGGTCAACCGGAGGCGGCATGGCCGACCAGACGTCCGACCAAGGGCAAGCGATCGAAGCGCTCTTCGCGGAGAAACGCACGTTCGCGCCGGCGCCCGAATTTCAGAAAACGGCGCAGTGGAAGGATCCGGCCGTCTACGAGCGCGCGGCGAAGGATTTCGAGTCGTTCTGGGCCGAGCAAGCGCACCGCCTCGACTGGTTCGAGCAGTGGAAGACCGTTCTCCAGTGGGATGACGCGCGTAAGGCCGCTCGCTGGTTCGACGGCGGCCTCATCAACGCGTCGTACAACTGCCTCGACCGCCACGTCGACGCCGGACATGGCAGCCAGGTCGCGTTCGCTTGGGAAGGCGAGCCCGGCGATACCCGGACGTTCACGTATGCAGAGCTTCTCGCTGAGACGTGCCGGCTTGCGAACGCGCTCAAGGAGCTCGGCGTCAAGCGCGGCGACCGCGTCGCGATCTACATGGGCATGGTCCCGGAGCTGCCGGCGGCGTTGCTCGCGTGCTCTCGCATCGGCGCGATCCATTCGGTCGTCTTCGGCGGATTTTCGGCGGACAGCTTGCGCGATCGCATCCAAGATGGCTCGTGCAAGGCGCTCATCACGCAAGACCAGGGCTGGCGGCGCGGCAACAAGATACTGTTGAAGAACATCGCCGACGACGCGCTCAAGGCGTCGCCGTCGATAGAAAAGGTCATCGTCCTCAAGCGCGTCGGTGATGCGGTCGATTGGACTCCGGGCCGCGATCATTGGTACCATGACGTCGTCGCGCGTCAGAGCGACAAATGCGAGCCCGAGAAGATGGCCGCGGAGGATCCGCTCTACATATTATATTCGAGCGGCACAACCGCACGCCCGAAGGGCATCATGCACACGACCGGCGGCTACCTCACCGGCGTGTCCTCGACGCACCAGTATATCTTCGATATCGATCCCTCGCGCGACGTCTTCTGGTGCACCGCCGATATCGGCTGGGTCACCGGCCATTCATACATCGTCTACGGCCCGCTCGCGAATCGCACGACGAGCGTGCTCTACGAAGGCACGCCCGACTTTCCCGACAAGGACCGCTTCTGGGCCATCGTCGAGAAGTACAATGTGACCGTTTTGTACACGGCGCCGACCGCCATCCGCACGTTCATGAAGTGGGGGCCGGAGTATCCGAAGCGGCACGACATGTCATCGCTGCGGCTACTTGGTTCGGTCGGGGAACCCATCAATCCGGAAGCGTGGATCTGGTACTCGGAGCAGATCGGCGGCGGGCGTTGCCCGGTCGTCGACACGTGGTGGCAGACGGAGACCGGCATGATCATGCTCTCGCCGCTGCCGGGGATCACGAAGACGAAGCCGGGTTCGGCGACGTTCCCGTACCCGGGCGTGTTCGCCGACGTCGTCGATCAGAGCGGAAAATCGGTGCCGCTCGGAGGCGGCGGCTATATCGTCATCACGAAGCCCTGGCCGGCGATGCTGCGAACGCTGTGGGGAGATCACGAGCGGTATCTCGCGACGTACTGGAGCAAGTTCGGCCATCTCGGCTACTACTTCCCGGCCGACGGCTGCAAACGCGATGAAGAGGGTTACTACTGGCTGCTCGGGCGCGTCGACGACGTCATGAACGTCTCGGGCCATCGCATCTCCACTATGGAAGTCGAGAGCGCTTTCGTCGACCATCCGATGGTCGCCGAGTCGGCGGTGGTCTCGAAGAAGGACGACATCACGGGTGAGGCGATCGCCGCTTTCGTCACGTTGAAAGGCGGCGGCATCGGATCGAAAGAGGACGCCGATAATCTCCGGAAACACGTCGCCTCGAAGATCGGCGCGTTCGCCCGGCCCAAGTACATCACGTTCACGCCCGATCTGCCGAAGACTCGCTCGGGCAAGATCATGCGCCGCCTGCTGCGCGACGTCATGGAGAACCGCCCGCTCGGCGACACGACGACGCTCGCGGATGCGACGGTCGTGAAGAACATCGCCGACCTCGCACAATCATCCCCAACCGAAGAATAGCTATTCGCGGAAGAAGGGAGCGGTCGAGCTTTAGCTCGACCGCCGCGACCTTACAATTTCAAGCTCGTCCGCGGTCGAGATAAATCTCGACCGCTCCCTTTATGCGCCGGCGCTGGCGAGCACGAGGTCGGTGCCGAAACCGAGGATGAAGCCTGCGAGCACGCCGAATGCGGCGAGCTCTTTGTGACCGATGCGCCGCCCCGCGCTCGTCATCTCGCCGATGACCCACATGATCGCTCCGGCCGCAAGCGTCAGGAACGCGACCGACAGAATCGGCGATGTGAATCGGTAGCCGACGACTGTACCCAAGAACGTCGGTGCGCCGCCGATGAGCCCGAGGCGCAATATCTGCCAAAAACCCGTCGGCGCGCGGCCGGCGAGCGGCGCCGCGATTCCAAAGCCCTCGGTCATGTTGTGCAGCCCGAAGCCGATGATCAGGACGACCGCGAGTTGGACTGCGCCGGTCGCCGCCGATTGGCCGATCGCGAGGCCTTCGCTGAAATTATGCGACCCGATGCCGAGCGCGATCGTCATCGCGAGTCCCATCGGCGAGATCTCACCGCCGCTCTTGTAGCGGTCGAGCGCGAAACGCGAGATGATGACGAGGCCGACGAGGCCGATCGTCAGACCGATGAGGTATGTCGCCACGAGCGTCACGAATGGTGCGGCGCTGACGCCGACGTGCGTCGCTGCAAGCGCCGCGCCGATCGGCTCGCCGGCTTGCTTTAGGATGTCGTAGAGAAGGAAGAACAGCACGCCGATCGCGGTCGCGTTGAGAAACGCGATGCCTTTTGACGAAAGGTTCTTCATCGCCGCGAACGGCAATCCGAAGAAGATCGTGAGACCGGCGATCCCGCCAAGGATGATCGTCGTCGTCTGATTGAGCGGCGGCCCGCTGGCCCCGCCGCCTTCTCCGCCACTGTCGCCCGGCATCGCCATCATCTGATCGGCGGTCGCCATCGACGTCTGCCTATCAGGCGCGCCTTCGTATTGGATCGATGTGATGAGGCCGCCCGGCCCGACGCCCCCGTTCATCATGTGATCGGCGACGTGGCAGTGGACCATCCACGTGCCCGGTTGCGCGTTCGCCGTGAACGCGAGATCGCGCGTCTCTCCCGGACCGATCGTCACGGTCACCATGTTCTGGCGTTGCGCGGGGACGACGTCCTGACCGTCGATCGCGACGATCTGGAAGCGATGACCGTGCAAGTGCATCGTGTGGAACTCGGTACCGCTGATGTCGATCGTCCGAAGCCGCACGCGATCGCCTTTGCGCACCAGGAACGGCTTCGTCAACGGATAGCTCTTGCCGTCGATGCTGAAGTAGTTCTCGGACGAGCTGTGGATGCGCCACGAGGACACGAGCATCAGGTAGTCGCGATCGTAGCGATCCTTCGCCGGCTTCGCTGGGTCGACGACGAACGCGCCGTAGAGTCCGCTGTCGAGCTGGAAGAGATCGTCGTAATGCGTGTGATAGATGTACGTGCCGGGATCGGTCGCGGTGAATTCGTAGACGAACGTCTGACCGGGTTGAACGGCGGCTTGGCTCATGCCGGGAACGCCGTCCATGTCGGCGGGGACGTTGAGCCCGTGCCAGTGGATCGTCGTCGGCTCGGGCAGAAGATTCGTGAAGAGGACGCGGATGCGGTCGCCTTGGCGCACATGGATGGTCGGTCCGGGCACCGTGCCGTTGTATGTCCATGCGTTCACGGTGATCCCAGGCGCAACCGTCCACGGTTTCACCTCGGCGATGAGCCGAATCGTCTTCAGGTGTCCGGCCGTGACCGCCGGCAACGCGGGCAGCAGATCGAAATCGCGATGAGCCGCCGATTCGGCTTGCGCTATTTGCGTGTCGGTCGGCGCAAGATCGTCCTGTGCGCGGGCCGGCGATGCGTGGAAAACGGTCAATGCGATGACGAGCGCGGCCACGGCGACCGAGCCGCTGCGCGACAAGAACTTCGCGTTCACGCTTGCGGGTTTCTGACGACGACCGCAGCCGCGAGTTGGACGCTGACGGCGTGCTGCTTGCCGCCGACTTCGATCTTCTGAAGTCCGACGGCCCGCTCGCGCGACACGACGGAGACGCTCACGCCCGGCCTGACGCCGATCTCGTCGAGAAAGCGCAGCAGCTCGGGGATCTCGTTCTTCACTTCGAGCACGACTGCGGGAATGCCGACCGCGACGTCGGCGAGGTCGATCGCATCGTCGTGCTGCCACAACGATCCGTCGTCGCGCGGGATCGGATGGCCGTGCGGACACGTCGTCGGGTTCCCCATGAACGCCGCGAGATGGCGCTCGACGAGCGGCGAGATCGCATGCTCGAGCCGGCACGCTTCCGCGCTCGCAGCCTCCCACGACACGCCGAGGCAATCGACGAGAAGTCGCTCGGCCAATCGTTGGCGACGAAGCGTCAGGGCGCCGATGCGCGCGCCGGATTGCGTCGGGATGACGCCGTGCCTCCCATCGTGGCGCACGTAACCGTCCGAGTCGAGGCGCTTGAGCATCGACGACGCGGAGGCCGGCGACACCGCAAGCTCGTGCGCGATGGCCGAAGTCGGAACGGGTTCAGCGCCGTCGAACAGCCGGACGATCGATTTGAGATACATCTCGACGTTCGGGCTTACTTCGTGCTCGTCAGGGGCGGCGGCGGGTGCCGATTTCAGGGCGGACGTGGTCATAGTGGCAAACCTATAAGCGGCAGTTAGGGTTGCCTAAATTCTGAATTAGCCTCGCTTATCCTTGGCCCGAAGGCTGGCCGAGCTTGAACTTTAGGACGTTGGCGAGCGACAAATGTACGAATCGGAGGGCCATCATCGATGAGGCGCTACCTACCATCTTTATTGGCTGCGATGCTGGCGCTCGTCGCTTGCAACGGCAATGCTCCGAGCGCTCAGGTCGCCCCGCAAGCTTCGATCACACTCGACATCGGTGTGCCCGACGATCGGCGAGATGCGTTCGTCGCCGCGCTACGATTGGCGATCGCAAATGGCCTTGGCAACGGTTCGGTTTCCGTCAACATGGACAGTTACGGCTCCAGCTATTACCAGATGAACCAGCCGACGACGACGGTCGCCGGAGTCGATCTATACACGTCGGCGCTCGACGACGCACATCGAAAGGCCGCCGCCGTCGCGGAACGCCTTCACGTTTCGCTCGCCGCTCCTAATTCGGTCTCCGAGGAATTGCAGTCGTTCCCGATCGGTCAAGCGCTCAAGGGTGGTACGCAAGCCTCGACCGTTCGCGTCTTGCCGAACCAACCGATCATCCTCTACGTGTCTTTTGCGACGTCGATTCCAGGACAGACCATCACGGTCTTCGGCATCTCTTCGTCAGAGACGACGCAGCCGAACGGAGGACCAAAGCTGGACGACGTGCGCGTCCAGATCACCGGTCGCGGAAAAGACGTGAAAGCGGCGGGCGACGCCGTGTCTCAAGTCGAGGGCAAGGTGCGTGACGAGGCATCCAAATTCGGAATCCTCGCCTCGTCGATGCATGTGACCGGGACGAATTTCAGTCAACCCTAGGTCGCATGTCGGGACAGGGCGAGGGAGCGCTCGCGACAATGGGCATACTGAATACGTTGCTCAGGTGCGGAGGTATCCACTCACATGAAACTATCGCGGATCATCGGTGTTTCTATTATCGCAGCAATGCTTCTGGCGCTCGCCCCACAGGGGCCGGTGTCGGCTGACGGGGCGGCGAGCACGCGCAACATCATCCTTGGCGGTGCTGCTGCGGCGTTGATCATCATCAACCACAACAAACAAGTCCACGCGAAGTATGCGCAGGACGCAGCAAACGAAGCATCGCTCGCTGCACAGCGCGATGATGCGACAGCCGCGTACAACTCCGAGAAGAAAGCGTACAACAACGAAGCCGCGCTCGTCTCGGATCTAAAGCGTGAAGTCGCATACCAACACGATCAAGTCGATCAACTTCGCCGCCAGGTCGCTGTGTTGCAGCCGCACGGCTCGACCGGACAGCCGACGAACTTCGTCGCACAGACGACGCTGGTCCATCCGACTCCGGTCGGTGGCGAGCAGCAAGTCGCAGTTACCAGCTACGGCTGGGGGACGATCTAGACAGATGACGACGATCAGGGCGCTCGTCGTTTGCGGTTGCGCCGTCCTCGCTCTGGCGGGCTGCGGCTCGAGCGAATCGAGGACGGCCGACAACGTGACGCGAGCAGTGTACAACGACGACGTCGACTCGGTGACGAAGAACTTCACGCCGGATCTCGCCAAGACGGTAAGCCGGGCGGAGCTTGGCGCGCTTTCGGACCTCATGCACCAGCACGGCGATTATAAGGGCCTCAAGCAGACCGGCACGGAGCCGGACGGCGCGTACGACTTCGAGGCCGACTTCTCGAACGGCACGCTCATCGTCAAGATGAAGCTCGATGCGAGCGGCAAGGTCTCGGGTTATCGCGTGATCCCCAGCCCGTCGACGTAAGCGTCGACTTCGCCGACGAGGCGCTGCCTGTCGCTCGTGGGCAGAAACGATCGCTCGAAACTCGCTTTAGCGATCGCAGTTATCTCCTCCACGCCGCAGCCGAGCGCTGCGGCGTGCGCATATTCCGCGGTGACGCTCGTCTTGAAGAATGACGGATCGTCGCTGCTGAGCGTCACGCCGACGCCTGCCGCGAGGAACTCACGGAGCGGATGCGGCTCGCCTCTTGCGAGCGCAGCGGTGAATCGGTTGCTCGTCGGGCACGCGTCGATCGTGACGCCGCGATCGCGTAGGAGCGCGAGGACCTCGGGCCTTCCCCTTGCTGCGACGCTGTGACCGATCCGTTCGGCGCCGAGCAGTTCGACCGCGTCTACGATGCTCTCCGCGCCCGCCGCTTCGCCCGCGTGCACCGTGCGGCGCAAGCCGAGGTCGCGCGCCTTCGCATAGGCGCGCTGGAAATCGCTTGCCGGGTAATTGCGCTCGTCGCCGCCGAGTCCGATGCCGACGACGCCCTTGTCGGCGGCCGCGACCGCGAGATCGACGTCGAGCAGCGCTTCTTCTTCTCCTAAGTTGCGGACCATGTCGATGATGAGCCTCGACGTTATGCCGTGTTCGATGCGCTCGTGTTCGCACGCATCCCAGACTGCCGCGATCATCGCATGCGCGTCGAGGTCGGGGACGATCTTACGCTGCGTCGCCGGTGAGATGAAGAGCTCGACGTGACGGACGTTCTCAGCGGCCGAGCGCGCTAGATACTCGGCCGCGAGCTCGGCGAAATCCTCAGGCCGGCGAAGCGCCTTGACGACTTCGAGGAACGCTCGCAAGAACGAAGGGAAATCGTGGCATTTGAAGATCGCATCCGCATCCTTCGGCTCGAGCCCGTTGCGACGCGCTATGCGGACGTACGCTTCGGGCGCGATCGTGCCTTCGAGGTGGACGTGAAGCTCAGCTTTCGGGATGCGCGCCGCGAACGACGCGACGTCGATCGTCACTTCTTGACGAAATCGCGGAGATAGCCGAGCGTCTGTTTGTCGATCCCGCCGTCATCGCGCACTCGGTCCTCGAGATTCTCGCGATGCATGAACTCGACGAGCGATTTCGCGCCGGCGCGTGTGACGAGCGAATCGATCTCTTGCTTCAGACTCGCATCAATGATCAGGACGTCTTGCGGTTCCGCTTTGAAGAAGTAGAGCTTGTGCAGCTCGAGGATACGTGCGAGCTCTTCGATCGGATTCGGATGATCGTCGACGCGCAGGTCGACGTACCGGTCGTTGAACCCGGCGTAACCACCGCCCGGTTTTGCGATGTACAGCGCGGCGCTCTGTTTTCCGCGCCTATCGCCGCCGGCAGCTTGTCCGGCGCGCAACGCGGCGATGAGTCTATCGGCAAGGTGTCCGCGTGCTTGCTGGAAAGCGCTTGCAAGACCGCCGACGACGCCTTTGCCCGCGAGGATGTTCCCTTGCGCCGCGAAGTTCGCACCTGCTATGCCGCCGGCCCAATCCATGCAACGCACGCCGGTGAAGGTCGCCGAACGTCCGGTCGCGTCGACGATGCCGAGCTGTCGGTCGTCTCGATGATCGTCCGAGTCGGTAAGCCAGCGGACGACTTCCTCGGGCGCCTTTCCCTCTTGTAACAGCGCTAGTCCGCGTGGGCCGTACGTCGTATTCGCCCATGCTTGCGTCGCTATCGCTCCAACACCGCCGAGCGCCCATGGCACGGCGGCACCGACGGAGAGAAATTTCGATTGAACGGCAACGCCGACTTCGCTCTTGTCCGGGTCGCAGGCGACTATCGAAAATGTCGATGGATGCAACATCGTTCGACAGGTACGCTCGCGCGAAGCGTTGTACCTACGGAACGCGGGGTGGAGCAGTCCGGTAGCTCGTCGGGCTCGAAACTCAGCGGTCAAGGTATGAACACGAAACACCGCGGCGACATCGCCGAGCAGGCAGCTGCACTAGAAGGTCTCAAGCGAGGCTGGGGTGTCCTCCGACCCATCGGGGACAACCTGCCCTATGACTTGGTCTTCGATGTTCACGGCCTGCTCGTAAGGGTACAAATCAAGAGTGCGTGGTTAGATGCGAAGACCGAGAACTTCGTCGTCGACAATCGTCGGACCAAGACGAATCGACGGCAAGTGTTTCGAAGCTCGTATCGCTCCTCGGACTTCGATTTTGCGCTCGCGTTCTTGCCGAGTAAGGACATGTTCTATGTCTTTCCTGTGTCCGTGTTCACCGGTTTCGGTAGTGAGATTCACATGGTCGAAACCGACAAGCGTCAGCGAAGACCTCGGTCATCTGCTTACCGTGACGCTTGGCACTTGATCGCTACATGGGCTCCGCAGGGAGTAATCCCTGTGGGATCACCTGTCAAATTCGGGGAAGCCGTTAGCAGGGTAATCCCGAGCCAAGTCCTATCGTATTTGTCGATGGGAAAGGTGTAGAGACTTGATGGCAGGCACCCGTCTCGGATAGATCGGGTGAAGGGAAAGTCCAGACTACGAATCCGTCGCGCGGCGACGGAGCGGCGAAAGCCGAAGTAGCAAGCATAACCCGAAGGTCGCGTGTTCAAATCACGCCCCCGCAACCAGAGGTCCGGCCGCAATCCCTTTTGTAGTAGGGGTTGCGGTCGCACAATTTTTCTGTCCGCTTGCAGTACGGAACTGGAACGAATTCCGATGCTTCTGACGATTTCGACCACGCATGAACCCGCCACGGACCTCGGCTATCTCCTGCACAAGAACCCGGATCGCGTGCACGAGTTCTCGCTGTCGTTCGGTCGTGCGCTCGTGTTCTATCCGGAGGCTTCGCCCGCTCGGTGCACGGTCGCGTTGTTACTCGAAATCGATCCGATCGAACTCGTCCGCGGCAAGAGCGGCGCGGGCGATCAGGGATTCGCGCTCAGCGATTACGTCAACGATCGGCCGTACGTCGCGTCGTCTTTCATGGCCGTCGCACTTAACGCGGCGTTCCGCTCAGCCATAGCGGGGAGAAGCACGCATCGCCAGGACCTTGCGGAAGTGGATATCCCGCTGGTCGTCGAGATCGCTGTTCTGCCGAGCCGTGGCGGTGACGAGTTCATCCGGAAGCTCTTTGAACCGCTCGGCTACGATGTCGTGACGACGCATCTGCCGCTGGATGATCGATTCCCAGAATGGGGCGAAAGCACGTACTACCGGACCGTCCTCCGCATAACGGCGAAGCTCGCGGACGTTCTCCGACATCTCACCGTGCTCATACCCGTCTTGGACGGATGGAAGCACTATTGGGTGGGCGACGACGAAGTCGAGAAACTGCTCAAGCGCGGTGAGGGTTGGCTCGCGTCGCATCCCGAACGCGATACGATCGCGTTTCGATATCTCAAGCGCAGACGCAACCTCATGCGCATGGCGGTCGAGCGGCTCACCGAGGAAGAGACGGCGGATCCCGATGAGGTCGAATCCGCCCGCGACGAAGAGGAGGCAAAGCTCGAGCGACCCGTCAGCCTGCACGAGCAACGCCTCGGCGCAGTCGCGGCTGTCCTTAAGAGCGCGGGTGCGCATCGCGTCGTCGATCTCGGTTGCGGCGAGGGCAAGCTCATCGAACGGCTCTTGAAAGACGCGCAGTTCGAGCGGATCGTCGGCATGGACGTCAGCCACCGCGCCCTCGAGCGTGCTGCCGATAAGCTTCATTTCGACCGCATGCCCTCCAAGCAGCGCGAGCGAGTGGAACTCATCCACGGATCGCTGACCTATCGCGACAAACGGCTATCGGGTTACGATGCGGCGACGCTCGTCGAGGTGATCGAGCACCTCGATGCCGCGCGCCTTGCGACCCTCGAACGCGTCATCTTCGAGGCGGCCAAGCCGCAAACGGTCGTCGTTACGACCCCGAACGTCGAATACAACGTGAAATTCGAGACGCTCGAGCCAGGAACACCGCGCCACAAAGACCACCGATTCGAGTGGACGCGTGCGGAGTTCGAGCGATGGGGGACGGACGCTTCGACGCGCTTCGGCTACGCGTTTCGCGCTATTCCCGTGGGGCCCGAAGATCCGAACGTGGGGGCCCCGACGCAAATGGGGGTGTTCACGCTATCAAACTGACGATTCCGGAGACGGCGCTCGTCGCTCTCGTCGGCGCATCCGGCTCAGGTAAGTCGACGTTCGCAAAGAAACATTTCCTTTCGACCGAGGTGGTGTCGTCCGATGCATGCCGCGGCATCGTCGCCGACGACGAGAACGATCAGTCGGCGACCAAGGACGCATTTGACGTGCTCCACTACATTGCGGGCGTCCGCCTCGCGAGGGGGCGCCTTGTCGTCGTCGACGCGACGAACGTACAGCACGAGGCGCGCAAGGGATTGATCGACCTCGCGCGCCGGCATCACGTACTGCCGGCGGCAATCGTCTTCAACGTCCGGGAAGAGCTGTGTCTCGAGCGCAATCGCTCGCGCCCCGAGCGCGACTTCGGGCCCCACGTCGTCCGTCGCCAAATGCAGGACTTGCGGCGATCGCTCCGCTCGCTACAGCGAGAGGGCTTCCGATACGTCCACGTGCTTCAGACGCCCGAAGAAATCGACGCGGCGTTCATCGAGCGACAACCGCTTTGGACGAACAAGAAGTCGGAGCACGGACCGTTCGACATCATCGGCGACGTGCACGGCTGCACAACGGAGCTGGAGCGGTTGCTGGGTGAGTTGGGGTACGTCGTCGAGGGGCACGCCGACGGCGCGTGGGATGGCCCTATCTACGCCCATCCAGCGGGCCGCAAGGCGATCTTCGTCGGCGACCTCGCGGACCGTGGACCGCGAATCCTAGATGCCATCAAGCTCGTGCGCAACATGGTAGACAATGGCAGTGCGCTTTGCGTTCCCGGCAATCATGACGTGAAGCTCGTTCGCGCCTTGCGCGGCCGCGATGTGCAAATCACACACGGACTCGCGGACAGCCTCGCGGAGTTTCGCGCGTTGCCGGACGAGCTACGCCCGCAGGTGAGCACGGCCGTGTGCGAATTCCTGGACGGACTCGTCAGCCACTACGTTCTCGACGAAGCCCGACTCGTCGTCGCGCACGCTGGACTCATCGAAAACCTCCAGGGTCGCAGCAGCGCGAAGGTCCGCGATTTTGCCATGTACGGCGAGACGACCGGCGAGACGGACGAGTTCGGACTTCCGGTTCGATACAACTGGGCTGCGGAGTACCGCGGCAAGGCGATGGTCGTGTACGGTCACACGCCGGTGCCCGAATCGGAGTGGCTGAACAACACGATCAACGTCGACACCGGCTGTGTCTTCGGCGGGAGTTTGACGGCGCTCAGGTACCCGGAACGTGCCCTTGTCTCCGTACCCGGAGAGCGCACGTACTGCGAGCCAGCGAAGCCATTCATCCCGTCTACCGAGGCCGCGACTCCGCTGAGCGCACAGCAGACCCACGACGACGTCTTGGATATCGACGATGTGATAGGCAAGCGGTTCGTCAGGACGCGCCTTCGCGGCACGATCGCGATCCGCGAAGACAAGGCCGTGCCGGCGCTGGAGGTTATGAGCCGGTTCGCCGTCCATCCGAAATGGATTATCTACTTGCCGCCGACGATGTCGCCGTCCGAGACGAGCACACGGCCCGGCCTACTTGAACATCCGGCAGAGTCGTTCGCGTACTTTCGACACCAGGGCGTCGCGAAAGTCATTTGCCAGGAGAAGCATATGGGTTCCCGCGCGGTCGTCATCGTCGGGCGCGATGAGGACGCGATCCGACGCCGATTTGGAATCGAAGGGGAAGGCGGCATCTGCTTCACGAGAACCGGGCGACGCTTCTTCGAATCGCCAGACGTCGAAAGCGCGTTGCTGGAGTCCGTTCGGCGGGCGGCGACAGGTTCAGGGCTCTGGGAGTCGTTGGATACGGACTGGCTTTGTCTCGACGCCGAACTCATGCCGTGGTCCGCGAAGGCGCAAGATCTCTTGCGCGAGCAATACGCGCCGGTCGGCTCCTCAGGGCGATCTGCACTCGAGGCTGCGATCGCTGTGTTGGACAGAGCGCAGGCGCGGGGCGTTGACGGGCAGTTGCCTGTCGAGCGCTTCGCCGCGCGCATCACCGAGATCGAGAGATACGTCGCGGCGTATCGCGGATATTGCTGGCTGGTGGCGGGGCCGAGCGATCTCAAGATCGCACCGTTCCATTTGCTCGCCACCGAGCACGGCGTGCATGTCGACAAAGACCACGGCTGGCACATGGAACAGGTCGCCAAGCTCAGCGCAGCTTGCGAACCAGGCGATGGCATGCCGCAAATCATGAAGACGGAGGCGCGGGTCGTCGACGTCACCGATGAGGGCAGCCAGGCCGGGGCGACGGATTGGTGGGCGTCCCTTACGGCCGGCGGCGGCGAAGGCATGGTCGTGAAACCGTTCGACTTCGTCGCGCGGGGCAGCCGTGGGCTGGCCCAGCCCGCGGTAAAATGCCGGGGACCCGAGTACCTCCGGATCATCTACGGCCCGGAGTACGATGAGCCTGAGCATCTCGAGCGCTTGCGCTCGAGGACGCTCGGCCGTAAGCGTTCCCTCGCCCTTGCGGAGTTCGCTCTCGGGATCGAAGCGCTCGAGCGCTTCAACAGGCGTGAACCACTCCGGCGGGTCCACGAGTGCGTGTTCGGCGTTCTCGCGATGGAGTCCGAAGCCGTCGATCCACGGCTCTAGTTTTCCGATCGGTTATCAAGAGCCACGCGAAGTATGCGTGCCATCGACCTGACGGCGAGGATGCTGCAAAATGCCGTTCAGGAGATGTCACCGACGGTGCTTTTGATCGAAACAAGATGCGTCGGCGGCGAGGACGAAGAGCCGCTGCTAGTCAGACCTGGGTGGGGTAAATCCACGCATGATCGTTCGTGAAAGGTCTCGGCCTTGGAGGTTGACGACCAGAGCGGTGCTGCTTATCAACTTCCTTCTAACCGCTGCCTACGCTTTGGCTGCAATCGTCATTGGTGACGCGAAGTCGCCGCCAGTTTTGCTTCGTGGCGCCTCCGACTGGCGGTTCACGAACCACCTGGACGCGGTGCGTGCAGGCGACGCTCTTGTGCTCTCCGTCGCGTGGGTGGCGGCATTGTCATGCATCGCATTGGCCCACCTCTGGACGCGGCGCGTTTACGAGAATGCTTCAATAGCGGGCTCCGTCCGCTCCGGCATCCTTGTGACGGTGTACATCGCGCTTTCGCCTCTCGTGTTGGACCCTACGAACCTAGTTCAGGACGTCATGGGTATCGCGATAATGGGAGGCGCGCTGGCCGCGCTCTTTGCGACCACAGCCGTTGCGGCGCCTCGCGGGCTGGGAGTTTTCATCTTCGTCGGCCTCGCGGGAACGGCCGTGATCTGCGCGTTCACGGATGTCATCTTGGGCTTCGGACTCTTTTGCTGCTAACGAGGCGCGTCACGCCAGAGGCGGCGATCGCGAACCCGCTGGTCGCCGACGGTCCCGGACACATGGAATCGGCTAATCACGCACGGCCAGAGGCCCGTATTTGGTAGCGCGAGTGGGTCAAATCCGGCCCACGCAAATCCTGAGACAGCGCGATTCTTGTCTTCGAGGAATCGTGTTGTGTTTTCTTCGTGCCGCCCGTACGGCTGCGACGGAGTTTGAGTGTCAACGAAGAAGTTGCTCCTATGACGGTTGCGTTGGGCTCGAGTAGTTGCTCGCACTAGCAGTCGCGGCCTCGGTGTTCGTCCAGGCCCCTACCGGATCGACTGGTTGGGTGCCCGTGCCTGCCTCTCGCGTCGAAAGCAAGACGTGCGGAAATCTCGACTCCCGAGTGTGGCGCCTTCAAGTGCGCAATGACCAGCCGTACGCCTATCTAGGTTACAGCTCCCGGCTCGCGTCCGACTCGGTGCCCTTTTACGTCGACAGTGAAGTCAGGTACTTTTCCGGTCACCCAAATTCTGGACCGAGACTACGGGCGGTGCGCGTCGCTGACGGCTGGCTGATCGGGTGGGAAAACGCGCCGCCCGGTCTCCGCTGGTACAGCCAGGACGGGTCGCGGTCGTATCCGATTCTCAACGCACGCGTCGCGGGATTGAAAACGAGCGGCGACCGCGTTATCGCTCTCTTGTACGAACGCTCAAACGAGGGTAAGGAGATCGATATCCGGGCGGACGTCCTCAGCCGTGGCGACGACGGGAAATGGCACGCCCAGAGGATCGTGACACTCGATGGTTCTCCAGACGCCGCCGAAGCGGCGTCTGACGGCAGTGTTTTTGTCGTCACGCCAAACGCAGTGTACAGGCTCGGCAGCGCCGGCCCTGCTGAAGAATTGCATCGGTTCAAGGCGGATTTCGGGATGGCGGCTTCGGACGTCGTGAGGATCAAAGGCGTCATCTACGTGGGGTTCGTGCACTACGTGCTGGCGCTGACGCGGAGCCCCAGCGGCTACGACGAACATTGGTACGCGCCGGCTGATTGCCCATTGTACGGACAGACGGCACCAGGTCAATGCTACTGCATAGGCGCGGATGGCGCACCTGGATTTCGCGCGTATCCGTTCTTCAACGCGTTTGGGGTGGGATTGATCTCGCTCGACCGCAGCGGAGGTCTCGTCTTCGTCGACGCATCGCGTAACCAAGTCGGACGGCTTGCACCCGACGGTCAACCAATCGAGATAGACTCGCGCGGTTCGCCTCCGCCCCGGCCGTACGGCGCTTCCGCGGCAGACGGACCGGTTGGGCTCGCGGTTGACTCGAAGGACGATATTTGGTTCGCACCCGACCCGTACGATCTCTGGCGGATCGGCCGCGACGACGCCTACTTGCGGGTTGCTCCTCTCGGTGAGCCGATTGCGGGTCAGACTCTCGCACGACTCGCGCCACGGATTGTGGGCGTGGCCGCCGGAGCGGATGGCGACATATGGTACAGCGACGCGAATCGGCATCAAGTCGTGATGATTGCCGACGGGCACGCATCGGCGTGCCTGATTGATGATGCCGGAACGGCGCTGCTCTCGCCGGGTCAAGATGGCACCACGGATCTGCTCGACACGAAGAACTTGCGCATGGCGCCTCTGACTCGAGACTGCCGCTTCCACTGGACCCACATCGACCTGCCACGAAGCGAATTCTTCTCGCCGGTTACCTCCACCGACGGGTCGATCTGGGTCATCATGCCGGAACTCCACGAACTGGCCACGATCTCTCGGGCTGGTCACGCGACGCGCCGGGCGGTGCCACCGCCCGATTCCTACATCGCTCTGGCCGCGACGAGAACGAACGATGTGTGGGCCCTCAGCAACGGCGCCATGACGAGATTCAACGCCGACGGCACGATATCGACATTCGCATTGCCCAACCAGGGATGCTCGGCAACCGGCTTGGCTGCAGATCAAAACGGAGGCGCTTGGTACGGCGATCAGTGCGGGCACGTCGTACATATCGCCGCGGACGGAACGATGACGCAACGCGAGCTGCCAGGCTATTCCAGTAATCTATCCGACAACCGCACCGAGATGCTTTTGGGTTCGCAGCCTGGGCCAAGACTCCCCGACTATTAGCCAGCACCTTTCGACTCGGAAACGACCGACTTAACAGGGCCAGATGGATGCGTTCGGTAGCTCGAGTGGGTCAAATCCGGCCCCCGCGGCCAGGACCTCGGCCGTATTCCGCTTTCGATAAGGGATTGCGGTTTTCTCAATTGGAACCTAGCCCTATGTGCACGCCACCTGAACATGGCGGCGTTGTCGCTATGGGCGATTGCAAGCACGTCCGCCGTATCGGCGACAAAGGTAGGGCAATCGTATGTCGTCACACGATCCGTCGAGGCGCGCTGCATTGCGAACGTTAGTGGTCATCGCCTTGTCGCTGATCGTCTTCGTCGCAGGCGGGTTGGACTTTCGACGGATATGGGTGCCCATCGGCCAGTTCGGCTACCAGTTGAACGGCGACGATGTCGTTGTGTACGTCGCCGACGGTTCGCCCGCCGCGAGAGCGGGCATGCTGGTCGGTGATATCGTCGATCTGCCATCGACGCCGCCGCAGTTCCGGTACTACGCGGTAGAAGCCGGCACGCTGGAAGCCAACCAAAGCATCACGTTTGCGCTCAGGCATGACGGACGTTCGCGACTTGTGACGCTCTTCGCCGCGCCCCAGGTGACGGAGACCTACTATGCCGCCTACCGCGTCGCCGTGCTCGGCGTCGCGTTCCTCTATATAACCCTTGGCGCGGTGCTCGTGTTGTTACAACCGAACCGGATGACGTGGGGATTCTTTCTCTATTGCTTAGCGAACGCGCCGTTTACGTTCTACAGCGCAGGGCTATTCTTCGCCTATCCCTGGCCTTATATCGCATACCCGCTTCAATGGACCCTAACCTCGGCGGGCATCGTCGGTTTGCTCGTGTTCGCGCTCTGTTTCCTCAATGAGCCTCTGCAGGGGTGGCGATCGTCGACGTTACGAGCGATGCCGTGGCTGTTCGCCGCGCTGGTCACCTTTGGGGCTTACTACACGTATCTGTGGGGTTGGGTCGGTGGGCCGCCCGGTGAGTTGTTCAATCGCGCGTACGTCGCCATGCCTGCCGTGGTACTGCTCGCGGTGATGTTCTTGTTCGTCGAGACCTACGTTCGCGCTCGCGGCCAGGATCGACAGAGAATTCGGTGGGTCGTTGTCGCGTTTGGCGTGAACCTCGCCATTCAATTCGCTTACAACTTCCTCGGTATCTATTGGGCGAGTGAGCCGCTCTGGGTCGCGCACGTGATGCAGCTCTCGAGCGTGATGGTGCCGCTGGCAGTGGCTTACGCCGTCATCAAGCACCGCATCATCGACGTGACCTTCGTCGTGAGCCGGGCGCTCGTGTTCGGGATACTGACGACTATACTCGTCGGCGCTTTCTCCATCATCGACTGGTTCTTCACCGACTACCTTCGCCTCGCGCGGCTAGGAACGGTCGCGGAAGTGGCTGCCGTCGTCGCCTTCGGCCTGTGGTTCAACGGGCTACACCGACGCGTCGATACGTTCATCGACGCGACGTTCTTCCGCCAGCGACATAAAGCCGAAGTTCGGCTTGCGCGAGACGCGGCAGCATTGCCGCTAGCTCCTACAACAAGCGCTGTCGCGCATTTCCTCGTCAGCGAACCCGTGCAGGCGATGATGCTAGCTTCAGCAGCACTTTTCCGGCGTGATGCTGACGGTATATTCGTTCGCGAACAATCCGAGGGGTGGAGCAGCGATGACATTTCACGACTCGGGGCCGAGGATGATCCACTCCTCATGCTCGCGCAAACGGAGCGCGGGCCTCTTTCACTTTTCGATCACCGCTGGCGCACAGAGGCCCTGCCGACGGGCCCGGCTCGCCCCGTGCTGGCACTACCCATCATGGTTCGGCGCGAACTCGTCGCCATCGTGTTCTTCGGCTCGCACATGCACGGCGAGGGTCTCGATCCGGATGAGATCAAGGCGCTGGCCGGTCTGCAGACCGGTGCAGCTGCCGCGTACGATCACCTCGACGCCGAGGCGTTGCGCCGCGAAAACGAATTGATGAAGAGCCAGGTCGGCTCGCTAGAGATACGGTTGGCGCAGGCGAACATCCAACCCGCATAACGTCGGCGGTTCTGGGCACGGGGAACTGGTTGAGCAGCGTAGCCACGGTCTGTCCATCGGTAGCGCGAGTGGGTAAAATCCGGCCCCCGCAACCAAAGCCCTTGGCCGGTCCGATGGTTTTTGTTACGATCAGCCTGTGGAATCGACCCGCGGAGTTTTTACGCCCGGTCGGGCATAACGCTGTGAGAAGGCCTGCCTGGTTCTTGGTCGTCGTCGCGGTATTCGAGCTCACGTCGTGCGGTCCGATGCGCCGAGTGACGCCTTCACCTTCGCCACTGAGCCCCGTGGATGCTTTTGCGTGTGTCGAAGCGGCGAGGCAGGATGCAGACGTAATCCTCGGACCATCGACGGTGGTTAGTCGTTCGACTAGATCGATACATGGGAGCCTGGCGACGCTGGCTCAGGTCGACTTCATAGTACGATCGCGTGCCGGCACTTCGTATTTCACCTATTACTTGGGCCCAAAGGACGTCTGTCGCCTCGGCCACCTAGACGCGCGATGGCAGAACCATTCCGTGCCTTTGACATTCACTCTCGTCGGAGGGAATTTGCGGCGCATCAACTGGAAGGCGTTAGGCCGTAGCGCTTTTTTGACTGTTGTCGATCGCTGGGGTCGAACGACGACCAGGACGTTTCCCACGTACCCTGACGGCCTGACCCTTTGGGGAGACGGCGCGCCGCTACACGCCGCGGTTGGCTCGGCCTGGAGGACAGACGCTGGCCCCGACATCGTGGTAGGCAAGCCCGGCCCCCTGCTTATGGAGTATCGCGAAGGTGAGCCGTTCCCCGCGGAATGGGATGTCGACAGTCAGCGCTTCGAAAAGTCACCCGGTGTTTACATCAGATAGCGCGACCTGCGAGCGCTCGGTGCTGGCGGATTGAGGATTTGAAGTCGCTGCGATCGTGCTGTCCAATCGTTGAACTGCGCCAATACACGCTCCGGCCTGGTATGCGCGAGGAACTCATCGCGTTGTTCGATCGAGAATTAGTCGAAAGCCAAGAGGCCCTCGGAGCGACGATCATCGGCCAATTCCGCGATGCACGCGCTCCCGACCGCTTCGTCTGGCTCCGCGGGTTTTCCGATATGGAATCGCGAGGCCGAGCGTTGCGCGAGTTCTACGGCGGACCTGTGTGGAAGCGGCATCGCGAAACGGCCAACGCGACGATGCTCGACTCTGATGACGTCTTGCTGTTGCGCCCCTCGCGACCGGGCAGCGGCTTCCGGCTCGAAGGGGTCGTCCGCGCACCGATCGGCGCGCCCAGCCATACCGGCAATCTGGTGTTCGCAACGATCTATTCTTACGAGCCCGCGGTTGTCAAAGCCGAAATCGTCGAGCACTTCGAGCGTTCGGTGATCCCATCATCCGAACGGTCCGGCAACCGCATCATTGCATATTTCCAGACGGAGAGCGCACCGAACAACTTCCCGGCCTTGCCGGTTCGTGAAGGTGAGAACGTTTTTGTCTGCTTCTCGACGGCACCGATGCGTGAAGTAGATCCGCCCGTGGCACCGTCTGCCATAGCAACGCTTGAACTCGAGCCGACGGCGCGCTCCCTTGTGCGCGGATAAGGCGATCTCAACGTCACGATTTGCGCTGGTGGATCACGAGTTGGTTTCCCTCGGAGTCCTCGCCGATGGCCATAAGACACGTCGGACTATCTATCGGGTCGCCGATCGAAACGCCACGTGACCGAAGCTCTGCTACCGCCTCTTGCGCATCCGCAACGGCGAACATGACCCCGTTTCCGCGCTCCCGAGGCGAGTTCGTCTCAGCGGGGTTCCACAGCTCGAACGTCGAGCCGTCAGGGAGTTCGAACTCGGCTCCGTACTCGCCGATCGCCGGCGCCAGCGGCAACTGCACGACGTCGCGGTAGAACGCGATCGCTCGCGAAAGATCCTTGACCATATACGTGTGCGCATCGATACCCGTTATCTTCATGCGCCGTGAATTCGATGACCCCTTCGCAAATCCGGCGTCCGACGTCAAACGACGTGCGCTTCGCCGACCGCCTGATCTTTCTCTAACGTTACGGTGTATAGATCTGCGTGATATTCAGGTCCGTACTCGATTGATTCTTCGGTTGGCCGTCGAAGCAATACAGCTGCCCGTTCACGGTGGCAGACGAAGGATATACTTGTGCAGTCGGCATCGAAGCGAGCACCGTCCACGTGTTCGTCGTCGGATCGTAGGATTCGGCCTGCGTGGTCCCGGCGTTAGACTTAAAGCCACCCGCCGCGTAGATGAGCCCGTTGATGGCCGCCCCACATCCTGAGGTTGTACGCGTCGGCATCGAGTGCTTCTTGTGCCAAGCCGTCGAACCAACCGTAAGCCTCTCGGTCTCGGGCGTCGCGACGTTCGCGTTTGTATATCCACCCGCGACGACGAGGTTGCTGCCGATCGCACCGACAAACGCTGATTGCCGCGCGAGCAACAATGAAGGCGCCGCCGACCATGCGTTCGCCGACGGATCGTAAGCGAAGACGTCGGTCAAACGCGATCCGTTGTAGCCGCCGACGACGTAGATTTCGCCGTTGAACACCGTAGCGTCTTGCTGAAGTGCGGAGACGGGTTCGGGTGCCATCTTGGTCCACGTATTCGAGACCGGATCGTACGCTTGAACGAGGTTTGTCGGCACGTTGCCGGTGAGAAAGCCGCCGATGACGTAGACGACGCCGTTCACAGCCGCGGCGGTAACGCCGCCTCGCGCCGTCGGCATAAGGGCGCCCGTCGACCAGGTGTTGGTCAACGTGTCGTAGATGTCGTTCTTGCGGAGGGGGCCGGACCCGTTCAGACCACCGATGACGTAGATATTAGAACCCACCGCAGCCGCTGCCGCTCCGTGCCGCCCGGTCAAGTCCGGAGCGCCACTCGTCCAACTATTGGACGCGGTCAAAGCGCGGTGGAGCGCGCTGCCCTGCGTGCCGTGTATATATTGCAGAGAGCTTGTTTGATCGCCGCATCCCGCAGGGAGGAGCGCGAAAAGGATGGCGCCCGTCAACACAAGCCGATTGTCAAGAAATCGCAACATCGAAAGACCCCCTTGCGGCTCGACATAAGATGGTAACAAAATGCGATCCGAGCTCGACATAAAATTTGCGAGCTCCGAGGACCGGGCGCTTTCCGCATAAAATCAGCGTGGCCCTGTCGGGGGAACAGGTGCGAACGTCAGAGCATTGCATATGCAACTATGGGCGTGGTCCTGGCGCGGTCACCACAAACTTGGGCTCGACGATGCGCTAACGACCTGGTTCGGGCCGGCTACCACCCCGTAACGCTCCCCGAGGAATGGGATGTCGACAGACTCGACGCAAGCGAAGAGCTTCCGACGAATCCTGATGTGCGGCCTCGCAATATCCTTTGCGGGCGCCATATATTCGGCGCTCGTTGTTTCCGCTGCCGCCGCGACACCCGATTTGCGCGCGTTCGTCGTCGGCGCCGTGCGCACGGCGAATCCACCGCCGATCGATGGGTCGATCGATTCGCCAGAATGGAAACGAGCCGCCCACCTGACGTTGGCATGGAACGTCGATTTCCACCGGCCGGCCGATGAAGCGACCGACGCGTATGTGCTGATCGACAAGAATTTCATGTACGTCGCGTTCATCGCGCACCAGAAGACCGCTCCGCTCGTCACGCAGCGGACGCAGGGGCCGGCCGTCAGCAACGACGACTGGGTGGAAGTGCTCCTCTGGCCGAGCGGCGTCAACGGCTTCGGCTACAAGTTCCAATGCAACGCCATCGGCATCTGCAATCAGGAGTCTTCTGAGAACGCCGATTTCGAGCCGATTTGGAGCGCAGCCGGCCGGATGACTAATACCGGTTTCATCGTGACGATGCGCATCCCGCTCGGCGTGCTCCGCGGCGACGGTCGCGACGTGTGGCGAATGCAACTCGCCCGACAGAACAACCGCGTCGGAGATGACACGCCGGTGTGGGCCCATGCCCAGGGCATGGATGCCGAGGATCAGGCGGAATTCTCCGGTTACCTGACCGGCATGAAAGACCTCGGAGCGTCGCTTCGGTCGCGCCCGCGCGTGGGGATCTACGGTTTGGGCGCCATAGCGGCCCGCAGCGTCGGCGGGAACACGACGCGCGTCGGAGCCGACTTCGCGATACCGCTCGCTGCCACGTCATCCTTCATCGGAACGCTCCACCCCGACTACTCGAACGTCGAACTGGATCAACAGACGATCGCGCCGACCGAGTTCAGGCGACAGATCCAAGAGGTTCGACCGTTTTTCACCCAAGGCGCGAACTTCTACGACAAATTCTCCGTCGTCGCCGAGCCGGGTAACATGATGCTCTACACGCCGTCGGTCCCGACGCCCGCCGACGGTTTTGCGGTCGAGGGAACGCAAGGGAACTTCGGTCTAGCGGCATTTGATGCATCGTCCGCCGGCCGCACCGACGCATCGCAAGCGGCGAGTTGGAGCAGCTCGGACAAAGTGTTTTCTGGCGAAGTGCAGCGCGACACCGTCGACATGCCCGGGTTTGCCGACCGGGCTACCGCGGGCGGAATCCAAATCGACAACCAGCGTGACGCGTACGCCTATGCTGACTTCGGGAGTGACGCCGGCACGAACGTGCTCGATCCGTCGCAGGCGGATTGGGCCGAGGCCGGCGGCGCATACCACGGCCCGACGTCGTTCCTCGGCGCCGCCGTACGCAAGATCGGCGCATACTACAACCCGATCGACGGCTTTGTCGCGCATCCGGACATCGCGGGGTGGGCCGCCTCCGGCGAGCAAGACGTGTTGCCGCGCTACGGCCCGATCGTCTTCGTGGCGCTGCAGGCATCGGTCGATCGCTATCACGACGTGACCGGCGCTATCGATCAGGCGGATCAGAACGTCTTGCTCTCGCTCCAGACGCGCAGCCAGTTCTCGTTCTCGACGTCGACCGGGTCGGACTTCCTCTTGGCGTCTCGCAATGGGCCGGGGGGCATGTTCGATCAGAACGGTATCAGCTTGGGCTATCGCTCCCAGACCACGACGCCGTCGATGCTGACGTATAACGTCGGGCGCTTCGGCGACGGCTACTTGCGGTCGTGGGAACGCCTTGTCTCGTTCCAGGCCGGTCCGCGCGGCTCGCTTTCATTTGAAGCGGACAACACCGACCTCGCACTCGATGACGGTCAGAATCCCACGCAGTGGCTCGAGCGCGCAGCTTTCGCGTTCGAGTTCGCACCGCAAGCCTCGATCGCGATCGGCGTCCGCCGCTTGATCGGCATCGAGCCGCCGGTATTCCAGGCGGCGACCTTCGTCGACGCGTCGAACGTCAGCGTCGCGCTGCACGATCGCGTCGGTCCGGATGACGTCTACCTCGTGTATGGAGACGCGAATGCTCTGGCTACGCCCGCGCAGCTATTGCTCAAGTGGGTCCACTACTTCGGTGCTGAGAAGGGCACGTGAGGCCGACACTCCCGAAGGGGCCATGCCGTGCTTCACGCCTTGCTCCACGCGCCGCGAGGCATGCCGATCCGCGATGCGTGGGCTTCGAACAACGGGAATGCGGCGGCGGCTAATCCGCGCAACGACGCGATCTCGTCGCGACCGGGCCCCGAGCCGTTTTCGTGCGATCCGACGACGAGCAATGCGCGAACACGCTTGGAGTCCGACAAAGGCACCGCGAGAAGCGGAAAGCCGGTGCCCGGTGGAACGGCGCGATCGCTCCACTCGCGCTCATCGACGTCGATGACGCTCGCGATGCGCTTGGCGTCGAGGCGCCGTACGATAGGATCGTCAGACAAGATGTGGCGCATCGAGCCTTCGGCCCAGCCCGACGCGGCGACGCGGATGTAGCCGCCGTCGTCGATCCGCTCGAACAGCGCGATGGATGCGAGTGAGAACGCATCAGCGATTCCGGCTGTGAGCGGGCCGTACGCATCTCGCTCCGACTCGCAGCGCCTGAGCACGTCTGCCAGGTCTTCGCTGCGAACGCGCCACCGCGACCGCTGGGCGAACACGAACGAGTCGATGATCGGCGTCAGTCGTCGCTGCGCGTCGCCGAACACCAATCCGACGACGATGGCGCACGCCGCGTAGATCGCGGTCATCGTCGACGAGCCCGTGAAGCGTGGGCTCAGGATCGCGTCGAGCGTGAAAAAGAGCACACCGACGACCGAAGCGATAATGCCGAGAACGAGTGCGCGGCTGATCGCGAACCGGACATCGATGACGCGGTGGCGGATCGCCGCGTACATGACGGCGAGCGGCAAGGCCACGGCCGACGCTTCGAAGGCGCTAACCCACTCGAAGCGCGACAGCCAACCTTCCTGATCGAAAGCGACGACTGCGCCGGCGACCGACGTAAGAGCCAAGCCGAAAACGACCCATTTGATGCGTTGGCGGTCTGGCCCGGCCGAAGCCAAATACGTCGAGCGCATCGCCGCAAAACCCGCGATGCTGATAGCGATGATGAGCGCATCCCATACATGAGGCCAGTTATCGCCGACGAAAGACCCGATCATCGGCGGTCCAGCCACCTGAAGCAACTGGAACGGCAGCACGATGAACGCTAATGTCGGTGCGCCGATGTCCACTATCAGGCGCCAGCGCAGCGGAACTCCATTCGGGAACGATAGACAGAACACGACGAACCCGACGAGAGACCACGGCACGATGACGCCGTTCCATATATAGACGTAGGGCGCGATGAGGCTTGCCGGCAGAAATGGATTCGCAGGGCCGGATACCCACCACCATGCCAAGCCGCATAAGTAAAATGCCCATGTCATGCGACTCGGCCGACGGACAACAAGAAACAGCCCGACGGCGAGGTAGGCGAAGTTCGCGATCGCCAGGGCGGCGGTGCCGATGTCGGATGCTGCCAGATGGATCGGTGTCGCGACGAGCGACACGACGTGAAGCTGCGAGCCGTGCTCGAACGTCACCGTCATGTGCTGACCCGGCGGCTGCGACCACCATATCTTTGCGAGATCGGCTTGGTCATTCAGGATCACGTCACCGGGTTGCAGACCGGCCCTGTCTGCCGGCGATCCGGGGCTCACGTCGGTTATCCGGCCATCGTTGACGTTCATGGTCGCGATACCGAAATCGCCGACCGACGCGGTATCGAAGAAATGTATGCACGTGCCCAGGACCTGGATCGAGACGATCAGGGCGATCGCTAACGCGCCGGTCGCGCTAAGATACCTCAAGGCCGCCTGGTTCGCCGCTGGCATAGCTTAATCCGACCGGGCCCTACGGGATGAACTTAGCGATCTTGTTGCTGAAGCTCTCGACAAACCACAGGTCACCGTCCGGCCCAGCACTGATTCCTTCCGGCCCGCTCGACTGCGTCGGAATAGGATACTCGGTGATGACGCCGCTCGTCGTAATTCTGCCGATCCTATTCCCGTTGAATTCCGTGAACCACAGTTTGGTCTTTTTCTGATCTGACATAGTGATCTTGCACTCCCTATCGGAACCGAAGCGGCGCCAGGCCACCTCGACGCGATCCTAGCCTGTCGGGCTCAACGCAGCCCGAAAAGCCTCACGGAATCTTACGACGACCCTTGAGTGCAATTTCGGATTGCGTTGAGCCTATCGCGCTACGATAGTAGGCGAGCCGGGAATCCGCGAACCGCTGCGGTCCGCCGACTGCCCCGGAAGGAGCATCTTTACAAATGAACACCTTAACTTCGAGGCATTCCCGATTTTTGGTTTCTGCGGCCGCCGCTCTGGTCGTGTGCTGCGTCGGCTCGCAATCCCTGACCGCGAAGGCCGCACCTATCCTGGGCAACACCAGGGTCACCCCATACGATATGCACAAGCCGATGTACGCAGTGCGCAACCTCGGATCGTTTGGCGGTACCTCGTGTTGCTTGGTTGTCACGATCAACGATCGTGGGTGGGTGAATGGGACTTCGAACTTGCCGGGCGACACGAGCTTCCACCCGTTTCTGTGGATCGACGGCGTCATGGGAGATCTCGGCACCCTCGGCGGTCCGAACGCCAGCGTCGGCGGAATGAACGACCGCGGAGATGTTACCGTCGGTGGATCTGACACCGGACAGTTGGATCCCCTCGGTGAGGACTTCTGCGGGTTCGGTACGCATCAGATCTGTCGCTCGTTCGTTTGGCACGATGGGAAGCGAACGTTGATCCCGACACTCGGCGGCAACAGCGGCGACGTCAATAGGATAAGCGACGGCGGTCTCGTGCTCGCGGTCGCGGAAACCACTGTCCACGACTCGACCTGCGTCGCGCCACAGCAGGTCCGCTACGAGGCTTTCACCTGGGAGCCGAACACGAACACGATCTCTCGGCTGCGCCCACTGAAAGGCGACGCGATCTCCGAGGCGTTTGCCAGGGACGATCGCGGTGAATTCGGAGGCTATTCCGGCGCTTGCGGAAACGCCGAGGGTGATGCCTTTGCGATGAATCACGCGGTCGTGTGGCGTCACGGCACACCGATCAGTCTTAAGACCCTGGGTGGCACCGCTGCCAACACGGTCTCCGACATGAATAACCGTGGCCAGATGCTTGGCTGGTCGGCGCTGACCGGCGACAAGACAGCACACGCCGTACTGTGGCAAAACGGCGCCGTGATCGATCTAGGCGCGCTCCCGGGTGATCACTTCAGCAACCCTGGTGGTATCAATGACGCGGGCCAGATCGCGATGCAATCGTGCAAGGATGTCAATGCGTGGCTTCATAACCGGTGCCGCGCCGCCATCTGGCAAGACGGCGTGATGGTCGATCTCAACGCGCTTATTCAGCCCGATTCGCCGCTGCTTCTCATCGGCGCAAATTCGATCAACAAGCGCGGCGAAATCGTCGGCACGGCCTTCGATCGCACGACGGGATCGCTTGTGCCCTTCCTCGCAACACCGTGCCGCGAAAGCGATGGTCGCGCAGAGGGCTGCACCTAGCCGATCGCCGGCCCAAGGTCGTGGGGTAATAGGCGGGGCGACTTCCACCCGCCTCTTTTCTTTTGTCGCAGTTGGAGTAAGATAAGGAGAACGGTACTCGCACGGGAGGGCATCATGTCAGCGACACCCCTTCGAGCAGCAATCATAGTCGGGTTGACGATCGCCATGGCCGGATGCGCGGCCATCGCGCAACCCAAGGCTTTCATGCACGCGCCGTTCGGGCTCCCGAGCCCGGCGCTCGGCATTTGGAACGAGCCGTCGCAGCTGTCGGGGCTGAGCTTTGTCCGGTTTCCAAAGGCGACGGGCCCGTTCGTTTACGGGTGCGGGTTCCATGTATGTGTGTGGTACGCGAAGGGTCACAATAAGTTGGTCGGAGAGATATCGGGTTTTTCCGACGCGCAGGGCGTCGGCGTCAGTCCCGTCAACGGCGACATCTTTGTCGCGGATGACGGCCGCTCCGACATCAAGGAGTATGCGCCGGACAGCACGATGCTCGTCCACCGCTATCTCGATCCGGGGCAGTTCCCGGTCGATGCCGCCGTTGACCGAGCGGGTAACGTGTTCGTCGCCAATTCCGTCGACCAGAACAGCGGGCCAGGCTCGGTCACCGTCTACGATTCATCCGGCACGATTCTGCGGACGCTTCACGACCCAAACGCCTTCGTCGGTCGCTCCGTCGCGGTCGACGAGCATGACTTGCTCGTGTTCTGCTACAACACCAGATCCGGTGAGGGCGAATGCGATGAATTCCCGCACGGACGAGGGCCCGGAGTGCCGACGGCGCACGGGATCGGCTTCGCCGGCGGCACCGCGTTCGATGCGGCCGAGCACTTCGTCGTCATCGACGAGGTGAATGCCGTCGCCGACACGTTCGCCGGCTCGACTCTATGCGGC
>JANWLL010000032.1 GCA_025450855.1 Vulcanimicrobiia bacterium | reverse complement strand
TGATCCGCCGGGTAAGCAAGGACGGCCAAGTGACGACCTTTGTGGGCGATACGAAGCCGGGCGGCGCCGACGGAACGGGATCGGACGCGCGATTCTTTGGGCCGGTCGGCATCGTGTACGACAGCAGAGACGGCAATCTCTACGTTACGGACAGCGGGAACAATGCGATCAGAAGAATTACGCCGCAGGGCGTTGTGACCACGCTCGCCGGGGGCAGCGGTGTGGGCAGCAGCGACGGAGTGGGAAGCGCCGCGTCATTCTACCGGCCGACGGGCATCGCGTACGATAAGGACGACGACTCGCTGTACGTCGTCGATTCCGGCAATGCGCTGATCAGGCACGTCTCCATGAGCGGCCGCGTGCAAACGCTCAACGTGCGCTGCGTCGATGGACCGGCCGTCTGTTGGGATGCTTCGCGCTGAGTAGCTCAGATTCGGGGAGCGCTTTGCCCCGCGCTTAACGAGGCGACCGGATCGCCGGCCTGCTCGCTGACACCCAAGAACACGTCCACTTCATGGAGCGGAAACGCCGGCATCTGGACGAGCGGGCGATCGTAATAGCGCAGTAAGCGCATACGGTAGAATATCGCCAGCGTGTCGATGAACACGTTCCATACGTCGGTGAGATTCACGCGGCCGAACGATCCGCGCTTGAAGCGAAGCGTCACCGGCGCATCGCAGATCTTATACCCGAAATGGTGGGCCACCACGAGCACTTCGACGTCGAATGCGAAGCGTTTGGCCAAGATCCGCGGAAACACCGATCGCAACACTTCCGCTCGGAAGACTTTCAGTCCGGTCTGCGTGTCGCGTAATGGTAGCCCGAACAGCAAACCGACGAGGAACGCGTAGCCCGAACTCCATATCTTCCGCACGAAGGGATAGTTGACGTCGGATCGAGGATGCCGTTTGCTGCCGATCACGACATCGGCGCTGCGCGATTGCATGACCTCGAACAGCGCGGGCAGCTGCCGCGGATGCAGGTCCATATCGGCGTCGAGAAATGCAATGATGTCGCCGGTCGCAAAATTGAACCCGCACATAAGGGCGTTGCCCTTGCCGGCGTTCTCGCGATAACGTGCGACCTTGACGTTGCGGCCCATGCCGTTCAAGTGACAGACGGCTTCTTCGCACGTCCGATCTTGGCTGCCGTCGTCGACGAGGATGATTTCAAATGGGACGCCGAGTTCGTTCATCGTCGCGATGGTCTCCCGCATATTGCCGACGATATGTCGAGCTTCGTTGTACGCGGGCATCACGATCGAGACTTTTTCGAACAAAGATCCCTCAAACGATTCTGGCGTATGATCGTATATGCAAAGCTTTCGCCCGAGCCCGGGAGTTGCCCTGCGCACCGGCCCTTTAGCGCCCTCGTCGAGCAGCGCTCGCGGTCTGTTCAGAGTTTTCGCTAGCGAATTGCTGATCAACATTTGCGACCGGCGCGCCGCCGAGTCGCGCCGACGCTTCGGCCATCTCGAGGATGCGCACGACGCGACGCCCCATGCGATGATCTGCCGTCGGCTCTTTACCTTGCGAGAGACAGGCCGCGATCTCCGCAACCTCCACCGCAAGCGCTTCATCGTTGGGCAGATACGGCGCGTGCATATCGCCGACGCGATATTGGATCAGCGCGTTATGCAGGCGTTCCGTCTCGCCTTCGGCGAGCGTCACGCCACGGTCGTAGATCCGCACTTTTTCGGCCGGATCGGTTTCATCATAGACGACCATCCGTTGCGTTCCGCACAAGACGACTTGGCGGACCTTGACGGGTGCGAGCCAGTTCATGCTGACGTGTGCGATGAAATTGTTCGGGTACTGTAGTGTGAGATAGGCGATGTTCGGATGATGGCCGTCGAAATGAGTCGCTTCGGTGCAGCTCACCGAATGCGGCATCACTCCGCCGAGTATATAGTCGAGAATGGAGAGATCGTGCGGTGCGAGATCCCACGTGACCGAAGCATCCTGCGAGAACAAGCCGAGGTTGATGCGTACGGAATCGTAGTAGAGCAACGTGCCGAGATTTCCGCCCGCGGCCTCAGCTGCCATGCGCCGCACCTGCGGCGTGAAGACGAAAGTGTGGTCGACGAAAATCCGCACGCCGCGGTGGGCCGCTCGTTCGATGAGATCGTCACATTCCGCGACGCTGCGACACATGGGTTTTTCCAATAGGACGTGTTTGCCGGCATCGATGGCATCTTTCGCCATCGAATAGTGCAAGGCTGCCGGCACGGAGAGCGCGACGAGGTCCACGGACGACTTGATCACATCGCGGTATTCAGTTGTGTTCGCCGCCGACGGCCACGCTTTGCGCGCGGCCTCGAGCCGTTTCGCGCTTACGTCGCAGATAAGCTCGACCATCGCGCCGTCGTTCGCGGCGAAATTGCGGACGAGGTTCGGACCCCAGTAGCCGTACCCGACGACGGCGACGCGTATCACGCAATGCTCCTTGCCGCTTCTCGGCGCAGGACCGCCTCCGCGGCGTTGACGGTCGAATCCCACGTCAGCGTGCGGGCGAACGCCTGCGCAGCCCTGCTGAATCGTTCGTATCGGACCGGGTCCGCGATGAGCGCCGTGAGCGCTTCGCGCAGTGCGGCGGGCGAAGGCGCGCAACGGATGCCAGTCTGCCCGTCGACGACCGAATCTCGGGTGCCTGGAATGTCGTACACGACTGCTGGCGTGCCGGCGAGGTTCGCCTCGCTGACCGCAAGTCCCCATCCTTCGCGCGCCGACGTCATCACGATTGCGCGCGCGCTACCTAGGAGGCGCCGCTTTGTCTCTTCGTCCGCGTAGCCCTCCCAAATCACGCGATCCGTCAATCCCAGCGACGCTGCCAGACGTTGGAGGTCTGCTTTGACCCGCTCGTCACCGTCACCCATGACGACAAGACGCATGGCCGAGAGCGGCCCGTTCGCCGCGCCTGCCAGCGCCCGTAGAACGTGATCGATACGTTTGGACGGCGTGATGCGTCCGAGCATAACGATGACGTTATCGCGCGCCGAAAGCGGGAGCGGATCGGGTGCTGCGTATTGATCGATCGCCATCGGGATGATGTCGACCTCGCCTCGCAGTCCGATGTCTCTGATGCTGCGTGCCGACGATTCCGAGATCGTCAGAACCGGGCTGCGCCGGTAAACTTGCAGATAGGCAGGTTCAGCCACGTAGCCTGCGATCGCAACCGGCCATGGCGCCTCGAAGAACCACACTTCGCGCGCCAATTGGCAGATGAGGGTGACCACCGGCTTGCGCGCGTACAGCGGCGCGAAGAACGGCAAGGTGTTGATCTCGTCGACCACGACGTCGAAGTCACCCAGCGCACGATAGCAGCGCAGCGCATGGATCCTAACGGTGGCTGCGTTTCCTTTGCGCACGATGCGCACGCCGTCGACGTTGATCTCCGGCGCTCCACCTGGAAACGCGCCGGCGAACCATGTCGCGCTGTGGCCGCGCTCGACGAGCCGGCGCGCAATGCCGTGGGTGAGATACTCCGCGCCGCCGGCGCGCGGATGTCCGAGGTCGCGCCAGTTCAGGAAGAGGACGTTCACTCCTTCGACGTCTCGCCGGTGGCCGTCGCGCGGTTGAAGAGTAGCTCGAGCGCATCGCCGATGTTCTTGCACGCCTCGATCGCGGTGATCCACGCGAACGCGAATCCGATGATCGGATGGTACAGCCACAGGGGTTCGCGGTCGCGCAGCGCGCGCCAGAGCGCAACTCCGGTCGGCGGCACGATGCTGATCGCGTAGAAAGGCCAGAGCGACCGGCGCCGGCGCCGTTCAGGCGGCACGTAACGATCGCGCCAGCGGAGCGACGATGCGGGCTTGAAATTCTTGGCGATCCGTGGCTGGAATTTGCGCAAGAGATCGACGAGTCCGGTCGTCGTATAGTGGTCGACGAGCGGCGCATCGACGCACGCCATCACCGCGCCGGTCGCGATCATATCGAAGACGCAGCCGACGTCATCTTCATAACCGTCTGGCATTGAAAACGGCGCGCGGATGACAGCGCCTTGTGCGATTGCAAGCAGCGGCGGTCTTTCCGGCGGAAAGCGGTAAAGCGTGAAATTCGGCGTCGCGTGCAACGGCGCGTAGACTTTGTGGAATTCGCGAGAGTTGCAGGCCGCGCCATACATGAATTGATTGAATGGATCGGTGAAGCGGTTGAAGTAGCGCGTCGTGAGCGCGTAGTCGGAGCGGTCGTCGGTCACGTGCGCGAAAGCGAATCGTACGGAAGGGTCTGTGAACGGCTCCGCCATGCGCCGCGCGAACGAGGGCCGCACCACGTTATCGGCCGCCATCACACAGATCAACTCGCCGCCGGCCTGCCGGAACGCCGCCGGCATACTGAAGATCGCGCGTTGCGCGGGATTTTCCGTGACGATGGCCGCGTAGGACCGCGCCTTCTCGCGCGTGTCGTCGGTTGACCCTTGATCGGGCACGATGATCTCGACCCGGTCGTACGGATAGTCTTGAGCGCGAATCGATGCAAGACAGCGGTCGATCCGCGCGCTCTCATTGCGAACGGGTACGATGAACGTGAATTTCGGGATACGGTCAGTCATCCAGGCACGTGTTCGTCAGTCAACCGCCTCAGCCCTTAGAGGGCGTAGACGATGATCGCGCCGTCATCAAAGGCCTGAATTGGCGAAAACTCAGGCGGGATGCGCGGCACCGGCTGGCGAGCGGTGCGCAGATCACCCGGCAGCCACACCCACGGGGAAAGCGATGGTGTCACCAGCGGATCTCCGTACGCACGGGCCTCGACGATCACGACTTTGACACCGTGTGCGCGCAGGCGATTCGCAAGGCCGGTCGATGCGAGATCGAGGATGCGCGCACGGTCAACTCCGGACGCATGCAGGTCCACGATCGTCGTCCGCGACATCGCTTCCACGAGCGCGAGCTCCGAACCGCGCGGACTCGCCGGATCCGCGAACGGATAATATGCGATTGCGCCGCCACCGGCGTGTTCTGCAGCCCATGACTCCGCTTCGATCGTCGGCGACCGATCCAATCGCGACCCCGACGGCCCGCCGAGTACCGGCGCCAACAGCACCGCAAGCCCGGCAGCCGCAGCCGAAATGGTGCGCCATGCACTCGAGTGGCGCGAGAACAGCACATCGAGAGCGAGCGCCCCAAGCAGTGCGCAGATAACACTGATACCGAGACCGGCTTGCGCGATGCCGGCGAAGCCGGGCACGAGCGCAGCAAGCGCCGTCGCAAGCGTTGGTAATGCCACCCCCGCCCACTGCGACGGCAGCGCCGCGTAAAGGCCAAAGGCAATCGCAAGGGCCGCGACTCGGCCGAAATCGCTCACGAGCGAAATCGGTCGAAGCACCACAAAGGCAAGCGCCGCCGCGACCAACGCGAGGCCGGGCGAGATGCAAAGCGCTAGTGCGACGCCCGCGTGATGCTCGGCGGCCATGAACGGTGCGAGAAGTGAGGCCGGCACGACCGCCTCCCACGGCGGCGCCCCGTCGCCGCCCAAACCTCTCACGGCGTCAGCCGAACCGAGCAGCGCGCCGGACGAACTGAGGGCGCGAGCGACGTGGTCACGCGCGAGCGCGAGGACGACGAGTGAAGCCGCGACCCACGGCCACCAATATTTCGCGTCGTCGCGAAGCACTGTGCGCGTGTCCGGCCGCGCGATCGCAAATGCGGCGCCGATGGTCAGCATGGCGATCGCTTCGGCCGGCGCAAAGAACACCGCGACCAAGAAGGCGGCACCGGCGGAGGCAAGGCCCATCGCGTTTTGCTCGCCGGCGATCATGGCCCAGCAAAAAACCGGCACGAGGAAGGTCGGCGCCAATGTCAACGAGAGCGGCCAAACGCGTGCCGGGCACATGGCCCATAGCAGGCCTGCGATCACCGCGGCCTGCACACTTGCGCCGAGCGAGCGCGCGGCGAAAAAGATCGCGAGGCCTCCCGCGAGGCCGTCGATGGCGACGATAGCACCCCACCACGCGCCCAGCCACGGCTTCGCGGCAAGCGCGGTGAGCTGGCCGATCGCGTGCGAGCCCCACACAGAACCTGGCACCGCTGCAGAAAGCGACACGAGAATCGCGAGACCAAACGTCACCGCCGCCAGTATTTGTAAACCGCGCGCCGACAAGGCCTCGTCGACCAGCGCATCGATTGCGGTCGGCGTAGTCAGGGCCTTTTCCCGTGCGCGTTCGGCGATATCGCCGAGCGCCGAGATCGCAACGGCTGCACCGAGCAACAATAACGCGGCAAGCGCAAATCCAGTGCTGACGACGGTCGTCACATCGTTGCCGGCCAAGCGCACCAAACCGGCGAGGAAAGCGTAGACTGCGCCCGCCGCGAGATACAGCGCTGGGCGTCGCCAGCGCCGCGCGATGAGTGTGAGCGCGGGCAGCAGCAGCGCGATCATGCCGGCGACCGGCAACGCGATACTTTGCGCACGCGCGGATGCGAACAGCAGGAGGGCGCCGGCGGCGACGAACGCGATAAACGCATTGCGTCTGAAGTTTGAGAATCGCTCGCCCGTCGAGGTCACCATGACGGCCACCGCCGTAGCGCTAAGAGAATGGCTGCCGTGAAGAGCAGCGCGAGCAGGACGCCCAACTCGACTGCCGCTTGCGGCACGAATATCGCGGCCAAGTGAAGCTGACCCGACGGGACCCACCAGCCGTTGAGTGTGTCGTTGACCGCGTAGTGGTCGCTCGCCGCGATGGCGTATCCCCGGAGCCGGAAATAGTCAAGCAGGGCAAAGCCGGTGAGTGAGAATTCCCTCGGCACCGTCGCGAGCTCCCATCCGCGATCGTACGCTTCGGTCACGACAAGCAATCCGCCATGCGAATCCAAGCGGCCCTCGAATTCCGTCGGCGTTACGGTCGCGTAGTCGGTGAGGTCGGCGGTTTGAAACGTTTTCGGCGTTCCTTGCGATAAGAGCGCGGCATCGACCCGCCATGGCGGGGCCGTGTGTGACGTCAGCGAGTGGACCCCGGCTGCGAGATTGATCGACGGCGCGCGCGCGACGAAAAGTCCTTCGCTCGCCGTACCGTCAAGCGCCGTCGATCGCAGCGGCGAGCCGTCTACAGTCACCGCGGACTGCCCGAGAAACGACTTCGGCGGCTGGGAGTACGTGCTGCCCATGATCGCCTCGACACCGCCGATCGCGATGCGCGCCAATTGGCCGCTGTCCGTCGACAAGCCCGGAAGCGGATCGAACGTGAGATAGATATGCTCAAGTCTGGCGCCTGGATTGCCTTGCAGCCGGTAGTCCTTGACCTGCTGCAGGTCGATACGGAACTGAGTCCACACGTTACCATAGTCGGAAGAGACGTCGCCGAAGTCTCGCGGTTCCCCCAGTCGGATCGACGGCACTTCAAAGGGCGACGGCTGGGTCGTCACCCAGCCATTGGGGATCGCTTCCTGCGTGGTCGAGTAGTCGGGTCTGCGGGCGGGAAAGACGATTGTGTTTCCGCGCTTTCCGGGGATGGAAAAGCCGAGGAGCATATGCGTCTCGAGCTGGCGCGGGGTCGAGATCAACAACTGCAGATAGTGCGCGTCGGCCGGCGCGGCGATCGGGATCGTCAAGCGCGCGCTTTGATCGACGTAGCGCGCGGCGCCAGCGATCTTGGCGATGGCGTTGCGCTGCACGCCGATCCGCGTCGCGCCGCTCTCGATCGTGACGACACCACCAGCTTCCCGCGTCACGACGCCCTTGATCTGCGAGCCGTCGACCAGCGAGAACGTCGCTTCGTCGCCGAGCAGACCGCTCGCAGGATCGACGGCGCGCGGCGAATCGGCCAGCTGCACGGTCATCTGAAGCAATTGTTTCTCAGGAACCATCTGGAGAAGGCGCATGCCGAGGATGTTCATCCCAGTTCCGGGCCCGATCGCGCTCATGTCGGCCGACGCCGCAACTCGCTCTGAGACCTTCGGGCCGACCCAGCCACTGCCGATCGCGAGATTGGCGCTGCCGAGGTGCGCGACAAATCGCGCACCCGGTCCGCCGGCCGATTCTGCCCCAGCCGGCTTGACGATCGTCAAGTATACACCGGTCATCGCGTACGCGGCGGCGCCGTCGCCTTCGTCCGCGAGCCGGTGCTTGCGCAGCCAAGCAGGGTCGTCGCGATGAAAGTCGAGCCCGCGCCGGAACCCGGCGTCGAGCGCTTTATCGATGGCCTGTCGCATATCTCCGAAGTAATGCGTATCGAATGGGTCAAGATTTTCAAGATATCGGAATTTCGCACCGTCGGACAGTCGTCGTAGCGTCACCTCGAGCTGCAAGATGACGGTGCCGGCCGGCGCAAGGTAGTCGATGTCGACGTAGGGTTCCTCATCGAGCGGGATATCGATGGGGGCAAAAATAGGATACGCCGCCCGCTGTTCGACGTTTGTCGGTGCGTCCGCATCTGCCGTGAGCACGAGGCCGTCCTTGGACCGGATGGCGGTGACCTGAAGTGGCCGCTGATCGGCCGTCGTGACCAGCTCTTGCTGGTGGGAGATAGAAAGGTCGCCGCGTATCAAGAGCGTCACTTGATTGCGCAGTTCACCGGCGGTATCCGAAAGTCCGAGCGTCACTTGGATGTTGTTGGCACCTGGATGGAGCACGACGTCGTGCAAAACGATCGGCTGACCGCCGCCCAGCAGCCATCCGACCGCCCGCGGCGGCGCCGTGACCTCAGTGACGAGGCCGTTCAATGAAAGTTGGACGCGGATCGGGAGCTGCGTCGCCGATGTGATCGCGGGGAGGAGCAGATCGCCTTTCTCCGCCACCGGAATCGCGTTTGTCACGGTGATGCTGCCCGCAACCCCATAAAAGCCGAACCACGAGCCTGCGCCCAGACCTTGATCTTTGTCGGTCTCGACGCCGCCCGCGTTCGGCACGACCGCGATCAGTCCGGACGCGTTCGTCGAATATTGCTGATCGGTGTCGCTGATATCGTTGAAGAACACCGGCGCCTGCGATTCGACGGCCGGACTCGGCACGCGAGCGTTTTGCCGGAAGTCGACGTGCATCGCGTCGCCGGGAAGTTCGCTTGGTTCATAGTACAAGAGGCTCACGTCGGTTCGCGCCGGCGCGCGCGTCTGGAATGCGACGTTGAATAGTTTGGGATCGCGCCATTTCTTGAAGTTCGTGGTCATCGCGGCCGTCGTCGCGCTGTAGCCACGGTACGAGACGTTCGCCGCGCCGGCAAAGGCGGTGTACGAGCTGAGCTGTGCGACGATACGCGAATAATCGTCCGGGCTGTAGTCGGTGCGAAGCAAGAGTTGCGCACCGTCAACGATGTTCGGGATCTTCAAAAGTATATTCGGATCCGGGTTTTGTCCGGAAAGCAGCAGCGCTGCTCGGTTCGACCAAAATGGCGTCCGCATCAGCGCATCGATCGACTGCCCGCTTCCATTGAGTACCAGCGGGGCCGGAGCGATGAAGCCACGCACCGGCGTCCAGCCGCGTACTTCGAAGATGTAGTGCCGCCCGATCACGCGATCGAAACGCAGCCACGATCGAGTCTTGAGGAAATCGATGGCTTCATTGAACTCTGTATACGTCAGACCCGGTTTGTAGACGATGCGGTCGTCGTCGTACGGCACCACCACGTAGCGGATGTTCAGCTCGCGCATAAGATCCGGGATGAACGGCGACGAGTAGAACCAGAAGATGTTTATCCAATCTGGATTGAAGTCGCGAAAGCCGTCGAATCCGTTCCCATTGGCCACCTGCTGCGCTTCCACGTATGGGTGGTGGTGATCGGGCCGCATAGGTTCGATATCGCGCGGAAAGACGAGCACGCGGTAGAATCCAGACCCGCTGTCCAAGAAGTTCTCTAGCTGGACCACGTCTGCAGGGCGAGGTTCCGACGTAAAGCTGCGATAGCGCGTCGGATTGAACGCATCACGCAGAAGCCACGAATAACCCACTATCACGAGGACCAGCGTTGCGACCATGGCGCGCTGCGCGTTCGTCCTCCCGAACCTGCCTCGCACGATCGCAAAGAATGACGACATACCAAGCGTCAGCGCGATCGAGTAGGCGAGACTGTGCAGCGACATCCATTTCGTGATATCGCGGAAGAGCGACATGCCGGGTACGTGCTCGTAGATCCAGATATTGACCGGCCCGAGCGGCGGATTCGGGCCGGCATCGAGTAGAATGCACACGAACGCCGCAAACGCGATCGCCCGCGTGTAGCGCCGCCGCCACGAAAGCGCTAAGCCCAAGAACGCCAAGACAGGGAGCGCGTAAAACGATGGGTCGACCGGAGCAGCGAGGAACGGCGAATCGTCGGCAACCCAATGGAAGTATGCATTGAACAGCGCGAGGCTGTGGGTCATCGACATATACGCCGACGTGACGGTATAGTCGAACGTCGACCCATATCCGGGTGGCGCTTGCGCCGGCGCAACGATCTGCGGAACGATCCAATACAGATTGAAACCGAGCAACGCGATGCCGGCGATGACGATGCCAGGAAGGGCGAGCCGCAGGCGCCGCAGTGAGCGATCCTTGATGAGCCGATCGATGAAAAGAATCGCGCACAGCACCAGCGCGATGTACACGTACCGCAAATCGTACAGCATCTGCACGAGGAACATCGCCGACAACATCACGCCGGTTCGAGCCGACGGCTTGTCGATGAATGCGAGCGTGGCGATTGCGATAAACGGGATCATCGCGGCGGCGACGATGGAAGGAATGCCGCCGCGCTCGACGAGCGCGACCGTCCACGTGCTTGCGATGAACACAAATGATCCGGCTGCGGACGAGATCGGCGAACGCGTGAGCCGATAACCGAGCGCATACGAACCCCAGACGGAGAGGATGAGGTACGGCCAGAGGTAGCAGAGGCGCTCCGCCAATTCCCAATTTCCACCCAGTTTCGCGATCAGTCCGCACAGCGCGAAAATAGGGAATGACGTCATGTAGACTTCGTTGTTTTCGCCGATCTGCTGCGCACTGTTCCACGCGTGCGGCCAGGGGAAATACGAAAGCAGCTCGTCCTGACTTCGTCGTACCCAGTCGCTGCCGATCACCAGGCCGCTGCCGAGCCACGCGTGGAACAAGATGCACTCGTACGCGATGGGCAAGAGAATCGGCCAGTGACGGCTCAGGATTCGGAGTCGTTCAACCCAAATCGGCGGGATTTTCAAAAGTGGGTCGCACCAACGGCGCGCCTGCTCGAAACACGCCGAAGCGCGCCAACTGTGTCGACAATCTCATCGTGCGTGATGCCGGGGAACATCGGCAGCGACAACAGCGACGAGGCGGCGTTGTCGGCCACGGGAAAGGGGCCGAGAGCTTTGGATCTGCCGGAGAATGCGGCTTGCCGGTGGAGCGGAATCGGATAGTGGATGCCGTAGCCGATGCCCGCTTCGCGCAACGATGCCTCAGCGGTTTCTCGTTCAGCCACCAGCACCGCGAACAAATGGTAGACATGACGCCCGTCGCCGCGCTCCGCAAGTAGGCGAATGCCGGGGACTCCATCGAGCAACTTCCGATACATGGCGGCCGCGGAACGCCGCTCATCGTTCCAGACGTTGAGATGCGGAAGCTTGACGCGCAGCACTGCAGCGTGTAGCGTGTCAAGAACGCTATTCTCTCCTACGATATCGTGACGGTACCGGGACCCTTTCTCTTGCCCGAGCCAACGCTTGGTTCGTACGAGGCGGGCGAGCTCGACATCGTTTGTGACGAGGGCACCGCCGTCGCCGAGCGCGCCGATGTTCTTCGTCGGATAAAAGCTGAAGCAACCCGCATGGCCGATGGTTCCGGCTTTCGCACCAAGATACTCCGCACCGTGCGCTTGCGCTGCATCTTCAACCACGAAGAGTCCGCGCTCGCGAGCGAACCGCATGATCGGATCCATGTCGACCACCTGGCCGAACAGATGAACCGGCATGATCGCTTTCGTGCGCGCGGTGGTCGCGGCAACGACGGCGTCGATGCCGAGCAACAATGTGTCCCCTTCCACGTCGACAAAGACCGGTGTGGCGTTGTTGGCCGTTACGGCCAAGGCGGTCGCCGCGAAAGTGTTGGCGGGGACGATCACCTCGTCGCCGGCACCGATTCCAAGTGCCTCGAGCGCGAGCTTTAGCGCAGCGGTGCCGCTGGACGTCCCCACGCAGTGCGCGCTGCCGAGATAGGTCGCGAATTCGTTCTCGAACTCCTCGAGATCTCGGCCTTGCGCGAATCCGCAATCATCAAGCACGCGCTCTATGGCGGCTCGCATTTGCTCTCTAATTCGCGCGTGTTGACGCTTCAGATCAACAAAGGGAACCATGGCGGGCGCATTCGGCGCACGGGCGGGCTCGCGCCTTCAACTCTTGTCATTACGGCCCGATGTGGTTGAACGAAAACTCTTTCTCGGTCAAGGTCACCGGGCCCGCGTTGTTGAGCGATACGTACACCGTCCGAATCCGATTCGGCCAGGAGCGCGTGAACCGCCAAGAGATCCCAGTATATTTGGCGACTGCGTTGTAGGCGTGGCCCTCGCCGAGGAAGGTCCAGCCGTTGCTCTTCATGTGCGCAATCTGCGCCCGGCCGAAAGATGTCCAACTATTCATCGAGCCTGGAGCGCTCGCAGCCCAGCGCGCGATCGCGAAACTGGTCAACTGCCAATGATTCGTATCATGGCGAGGGAGCTCGTCGGCGCACTTTCCGACGTACACTTCGGTCTCGTACGGTACTCCAGACACAGGCGGCACGACGTACGAGTTCTGATACATTCTCGGCGTCGGCGCCCACGGTTGGCCGGGCCGAGCGGGTTCCGCGTAGTACGAAAGGCCAGCGACGTCGATCGCGCCTTGATAGGATGCCTTGACGATGAACACCCCGCCCACCGGCCCCGGGTAGTCGATCGTCATCGAGCCCGGCGTGGAGAGGAATTGCTGCACTTGCTGCGCGGTTGTCTGGTTCGGTGCGAGCACGTGGTAACGCACGAGCGGCTGGACGGTAGTTGGCGCGACAGCCGCCGGTGACAGTGCCGCGAAGGCCGCGGCGAACAACAATACGAGTGAATACATGTTCAAGCCCCCCTTTTATGTAACGAACGTTACTTTGATCGGACTCGTTTCTGCAGGACAGGTTTTCCGCAATCTAATGGGCGATTTCCCCTCAGAGATATCGAGTACCGCTATTCGCGCGCGTCGTTCGACATCGAGACGGAGATTACGTGGAACTGGTTGATCCGTCGGAAAGTCCACCGCGATCATCCTTTGATGCGCGGCGCTTTGCCGGCGACGCTGGTCTATCGGTCGGCGGAGCACTTATCGCTAATGCTTTTAACTACGTGTTCCATGCGATGCTGTCACGCTCGCTGGGGCCGGACAACTATGGATCGCTCGCCGCGTTGATCTCCGTCGCTTCCATATTGGGTGTGATCGGCAGCGCCATCAACGTGGTCGCCATGCGCGAGACGGCCCGCATGTGGGCGGCGCACGACGATGGAGCGATCGCGGGCTTTGTCCGGCGGACGGCTTGGTATGCGACGGGTATCGGTGCGATCACCGCCATCGCGCTTCTGACAGGCGCGCCGTTGCTTGCGGGTTACCTGCACGTCGCGCAGCCAACCGTGTGGTTTGCGTTCGCGGTATATCTCCTCGTGGGGATAACGGCGACATACGCGCGCGGCGCCGCGCAAGGTGCTCACCGCTTCGGACTGTTCGCCGCTTCATTGTTGACGGAAGCGGTCGTCAAACTTGCGAGCGCGGTCGCGCTTGTCGCGCTTGGGTACGCTGTTGTGGGCGCAATGGGCGGCCTTGCGATCGGCTCCGCGGCAGGCCTGGCAGTCGTGATGGTCGTGATGGCTCGTCGATCCGCCATGGGGGCGCCTTCGCCCGCTGCGCCGGGTATCGTCACTGATCACCTTCGACTGGGCGGAGAATCACTGAAAGTCCTTGCTGTGGCTGCCGGCACGATCACGCTCGTCTATCTTGACCCGATCTTTGCAAAGCATCACCTCGATGGGCTGACCGCGGGCTACTACGGTGCGGCCGGCACGCTTGCGCGAATAATCCCGTTCGCCGTCGGCCTCATCGGCGTCATCCTCATGCCGAAGAGCGCAGCGCTTCACCGGAGCAGCCGCACCTCTCTTGAACGCGTGTTGCAGTTGACGTTCGGCGCAGGCGTAGCAGGAAGTGTGATCGGCCTCTTGTGCGCGTGGCTCGGTTCGGATCTGCTCGTACGCGTGATGTTCGGCGTGCAGTTCTCGCCTGCAGCGGCTATCCTTCCATTGTACGCGGTCGACACCGCACTCATCGCGATCTGCACGCTCGGCACGAATTACCTCGTCGCGGTCGGCGATTACGCGATCGGGTGGTACGTCTTCGCTGCTGTCGTAGCAGAAGCGGTGCTCATGGCACTGTTTGGGCTATCGCCGTTCCGCCTGATCGGGATCGGCATCGTGGTAAATGCATTGCTGCTCCCTGTCATCGCCGCGCATGCCTGGCGTTCCATCCAGGAGGCGCCGGCCGTAGCGTAGATATGTCGTGCCGACCATTACGGTCGGCCAATTTTTTGATTGGGCGAGCGATGCTTGCCCTACCACAGCCCTGCCCAGCCTTCATATCGCCGATCGTTTTGCCGATGGTACACGCATAGTCCAGCAATTTGCATGCGGATTGAAAATAGGAGTATGAACAATGCGTTCGTTGGCATTTGTGGCGCTCGCGCTGACGCTTACGGCGTGCTCGGCGGGTTCGGGGGTGAACGTTTTGAATCCACCGCCGAGCACGCCCCCGCCGACCGGAACGATCTTCGAATACGCGCTTCCCACCGCGAACGCGGGGCCGTACGCAATCACGGAGGGGCCCGACGGTAACATTTGGTTTACCGAATCCAATACCGGAACGAACAAGGTGGGAAAAATCACGCCGCTCGGAGCGATCACCGAATACCAGTTACCGACGGCCAACGCGTTCCCCGGCAATATCGTTTCCGGACCCGACGGCAACGTGTGGTACGTAGACGAGGCGAGCCATCTCGGCAAGGTGACCACGGCTGGAACAATCACGCTTTATCCAGCGACCGATCCGTCCGCCATCGCGGTCGGCCCCGACGGCAACTTCTGGGTGACCGAATTCAATGGCATGAAAGTGGACGTCTACTCGACCGCGGGCGCTTTGCTGCACAGTTACGCCTCCAACACCAACCCGGCAAATCTACAGTTGGAGCAGATCACCGCCGGACCCGACGGCAACATGTGGTTTGACACGTTTTCCGGAGATAACGTCGTGAGGATGATCACCGGTACTGGAGCGACGACAACGTATCTCTATGCGCCGACCATCCAAAACACCATGCGCGGCATGGCCAAAGGACCCGACGGTAACGTCTGGGCATGTGCCGAAACCAGCGATCTGATCGCACGGATCACTCCAACAGGAGTGCTTACCACGTTCACGATTCCCAGTGCGAACGCGGAGCCTTACGGCATTACTGCAGGCTCGGATGGAAATCTCTATTTCACGGAGCCGGGCGTCAATCAAACGACCAACAAGATCGGCCGCATCACGCCATCAGGCACCATCACCGAGTTCGCGATTCCGACTGCGCTTGCTGGCCCTACGTTTATCGCCGCTGGGCCGGCCGGCACGGTCTGGTTCACCGAGGCTCGGTCCAACAAGATCGGCGAGCTCTTCCTGTAACTCTGTAGTGCCGACCTTTATGGTCGGCCGGACCTCGTTGTAGTAGAGCGAGCATCGCTCGCCCAAACGAAAGAATAGGGTGAGCGTTGCTCACCCTAATACACCCACGGCCGACCGTAAAGGTCGGCACCACATTTGACCTACCAGGCGCCTTCGCGGAAGAGCACCGCGGGGATGGTACGTAAGAGCAGCCACAGATCCACGAGCGGCGTCCAATTGCGGACGTACCAGATGTCCATCGCCATCCATCGCTTGAATGGCACGGTCGCTCGGCCGCTCACTTGCCACAGGCCCGTGAGCCCCGGCATGACGTCGAAGCGCTCGTAGTATGGCGTCGCGTAGTTGGCCACTTCGTTGGGAAGCGCCGGGCGTGGCCCGACGAGGCTCATCTCGCCGCGCAAAACATTCCAGAGCTGCGGCAACTCATCGAGGCTCGTGCGCCTCAAGAAGGGGCCGAGGCCGTGCAGGCGCGGGTCGTTCGCGATCTTCAGCGCAGGACCGTCGCATTCGTTGAGATGCGCGACGCACTCATGGAGCAGATGCGCGCCGTCCACCATCGTGCGGAACTTGTAAAACCGGAACGTCTTGCCGTCCTTGCCGACGCGCAGTTGCGAGAAGAGCACGCTGCCAGGCGACGTCATCTTGACGGCGAGCGCGATGACGGCGAGCACCGGCGCGAGCACGACAAGCAAGATCGCGCTGATGAAGACGTCGGACACGCGCTTGAGGACGGTCCATGCGACCGGAACGCGCCGCCTGATCTGCGGCAATTCGAATATGCGAGGCGGAGTAAGCGCCGTTTGGCGGCTGAGTTCAGCGATGATGGCCGACGGCGCGCTCATACCGTGAGCGGCTCCGACGGCGCGGCGATGCCGAACGTGTCGAGGACCCGCGTGCCGACTTGGCAGAATGAATCGAGTTCACCCAGGAGGGCGCCTCGAACACCAGGCCGGTAATCGATGAGCGGCGCGAATTCGCGCGTGTGGTCTGTGCCGCGGGCCGTGGGGTCGCATCCGTGATCTGACGTCACGAGCAATCTATCTCCAGGTCGTAGGCGATTCAAGAGGCTCGGCAGCGCGCGGTCGAGTGCAACCAAGGCTTGAGCATACCCGTGTGGATCACGCCGATGCCCATACTTCGAATCAAAATCGTTGAGATTGGTGAAGCAAAATCCGCCGGCGTCACGGTCGAGCCACTCAAGCGTGCGCGCGATGCCCTCATCGTTGTCCGCTGTTCGGGACCCGGCCGCGATACCCTGGCAACAGTAGATGTCCTGGATCTTCCCGAGGCCGCATGTCGGAACGCCCGCGCGTTCGAGGAGGTCGAGAACGCTTGGTCTCGGCGGTGCGACGGCGTAGTCGCGTCGGCCCGCCGTTCTGACAAACGCACCTGGCTTTCCGATGAACGGACGTGCGATGACCCGGTTGACGCGATTCGGCGGCACCAATATCGCGCGCGCTTTTTCGCACCACCTCCAGAGCTTCTCGAGGGGCACCACATCCTCGTGCGCCGCGACTTGGAAAACCGAATCTGCAGATGTATAGAGGATCGGACGCCCCGTGCTCATGTGCAGCGGGCCGAGTTCTTCGATGATCTCCGTCCCCGACGCCGGCTTGTTGCCGAGCACTTTCGCGCCGGTGATCGCTTCGAATTGCTCGACGATCTCC
>JANWLL010000031.1 GCA_025450855.1 Vulcanimicrobiia bacterium | reverse complement strand
GCGTTCGAGCTCGAGGCGTACGGGCGCACGCGCAACGAACGCGACTACCGTGCGTATCTCAACTACCTGAGCGTCCCTATCGGCGATCGCAAGGCTCGTCTCGAGATGGCGAAGCCGGCTGCCGGCTACAACATCGAGTGGCAAGGCTTGCTGCAGGGGCGCAACCAGCCGAGCGACATCCCGGGGATGATCTCGCTGTTCCGGCGCTTCGGCTGGATCAGCTACATCGGCGATGCGATCTCGGATTGGCAGCAGGGCGACGCCCAAATGCTCCAGTTGCAGCGGCTCGGGTCGCGCTTGCACGACGAGGTTCTCGCACACGACTCGCAGGCGACCATCGAGCGCACGCTTCGACAGCTCGAAGACATCGACCAGCGGCTCACGACGATCGAGGATCGCTTCTCGTACACGCTCGGCGAAGGATCGCGATGGCTCACGGGCATCGTGCTCTCGATCCTCGTCGGCGCCGCGCTCTCGGTCGAATTGAGCGGCCTGCTCTTGACGGCGTCGGTGACGCGGGGCATCTCGCGGCGCCTCAACTCGATGCTCGACGCGACCGACCGGATCTCGAAAGGCGACTTCGACATCGCGCTCGAGCGAGGCTCGACCGACGAGCTCGGCCGGCTCGCCGATGCGCTCAATCGGATGACCGGCGACCTCTCGGGCGAGCGCTCTCGTGCGGAGACGGCGCTGCTCACCGCGCAGGAAGCGCTGCGCGAGGCGCAGCGAGTCGCCCACGTCGGCAGCTGGGAATGGGATGTCCGCCGCGACGAGGTGACCTGTTCCAGAGAACTTCTCCGGCTCTGCGCGTCGGCCGCGGACGACTTTGCGCCGACGTATGCCGGCTTCATCGCTTTGTTCCATCCCTCCGATCACGAAGCGCTCGATTCGACGATCCGCTCGGCCCACACGACGGCGAACGTGTTCACGGTCGACTGCCGCATCGGACCGCTCACGAGCGGCGAGCGCTGGTTGTGCGTTCAAGGAAACGTCGAGCGCGACGCGGCCGGCGCTCCGACGCGCGTGTTCGGCACGGTCCTCGACATCACCGATAGGAAGGTCTCCGAGGAGCGCCTCGAGTTCCTCGCGCAGCACGACTCGCTTACCGGTCTGCCGAACCGTGCATTGCTCATGGATCGCCTCGGGCAAGCCACGGCGCTCGCGCAGCGCAATCGAAGCACCGGCGCGCTCTTGTTCTTGGATCTCGACAACTTCAAGGCGTTCAACGACACCTTAGGACACGGGACCGGCGATCAGCTCCTCGTGGCGGTCGGCGAACGTCTGAAGGCGCACGTCCGCGAAGTGGATACGGTCGCGAGGTCGGGCGGGGACGAGTTCATGATCGTGCTCAGCGACGTGTCGTCTGCCGACGGCGCGACGACCGTCGCTCGCAACATCGTAAACGCTCTCGATCATCCGTTCATCGTCGACGGGCACGAGATGTTCGTCACCGCGAGCATCGGCATCATCGTCTTCCCCGACGACGGCCTCGACGTCGAGACGCTCATCCGCGACGCCGACACCGCGATGTACCAAGCGAAACGTCACGGCCGCAACAAGTTCCAGTTCTACAGCCCGCATATGCACGATCAGGCCGTTCGGACGCTTGCGTTGCAAAACGATCTGCGCCGCGCTCTCGACCGTAAGGAATTCGTCCTCCACTACCAGCCGATGGTCGAGCTATCTTCGGAATCGATCATCGCCGCCGAAGCGCTCGTCCGCTGGCAGCATCCGACCGATGGTCTTCGTCCGCCCTGCGACTTCATCGGCGTAGCCGAGGAGAGCGGGCTCATCGTGCCGCTCGGCGAGTGGGTCCTGCGCGAAGCGTGCGCGCAGTGCCGCCGCTGGCGCGACTCGGGCTTCGATAATATCCGCGTCACCGTCAACGTCTCGCCGATGCAATTAGGCCAGGTCGATTTCCCGGCGACTGTCGCCAGCGCGCTGCGCGATGCGGGTCTCGAGGCTTCAGCGCTCGACATCGAGATCACCGAGACCGCGCTTTTCGCCGAACCGGATCGAGCGGCAACCGTCCTCGAGGAGCTCCACCGCATCGGTGTGGGTATCTTGCTCGACGACTTCGGGACCGGCTACAGCTCCTTGAACTACGTCAAACGTATGCCGATCGACGCGCTCAAGATCGACCGCTCGTTCGTCAAGGATATCGCAGCGGATCCGTTCGACAAGGCGATCGCCGAGTCGATCGTGACGCTGTGCGAGAGCGTCGGGTTGCGCGCGATCGCCGAGGGCGTCGAGACGCGCGCTCAGCTCGATCTCTTGCGCGATCTCGGCTGCGATGAGATCCAGGGCTTTTGCTTCAGCGCGGCGGTCGAACCAAGCCGGTTCGAAGAGCTCATGAGATTCTGGAAGCGCACCGGCCACGCTGCAGCGCGAGGCACCGCGCAAGCCAACGGCTAGGAAGCGTGGAGCGGTCGACCTTTACGGTCGACCGCCGCGGTCTTGGCTCAAGATAGAGGGAGCGGTCGAGATTTATCTCGACCGCCGCGATCTTGCATCAGCAAGGTCGTCTCCGGTCGAGCTGAAGCTCGACCGCCACATCTAGGGGTTCTGGTCAGGGACGCGGGCGACGCATCGGCCGGCTGCCGCGGTTAACTGCTGCGACGCGGCCTGTCTGGAAACGATGGGCCGACGCGAACCGAGCCGCGCCCATGTGGCGGTCATCGCGCCGGTCATCCGTTCGAAGCCGTCTGATCACGCGATCGTCGCGGCGATCCGTCTGACGAGGAGGACTGAAGCGCTGGTCGTCGCGCCTATCGTCTCTACGCAGGCGACTGATCAGCCGATCGTCGCGCACGTCCGCGAAGCGCGGAGCGACGGTTTGGCCATTGGCGGCGAAAAACCGGTGGCCGTCGTTGAAGCGTCTGTCGTCCGCATCGCGGAACTGACCCGCCGCGAAATGCGGCCGCCTTGCGAAGCGCGCGCGAGCGCACTCCGCTTGGCGCTGCTCGAGGATGCCTGCGAGGATCGCCTGGTCGAAATCGGCGCGGTCTCGCATGACCATCGCGCAGTCTTCGTGGTCGATCCGATTGATGCGCGCGAGCAGCACATCGTCGGATACGTCCGGGTTGACGCGCTGGTTCGCACGTCGTACCACGGGTCGCGTCGCGACCGCGACCGGATGCCGGACCAGCGTCACCGGTCGCGTGACGGGCGAGACCGGCCGGACGGTGCCGATGTCATTAGGCGTCGGACCTGCCAATGCGATCGCGGTCGTCGCGAGCAGCGCGATGGCGGCCGTCGGCCAGATTCGGAACTGCACCATTTGCTGTGCACCGCCTTTCATGGGAAATTTGCCGCCCTCGATCGAGCGCACTTCGATACAACGAAAACGATCACTGCCGTCGTGCGCAAACGGGGGCTCGTTCGCTCAGCTCTCGCACCGAGCGCTGCGTGGAGCAAGGAGGCGCCTGCCGCGGACATGAAATCAGGGCGATCAGCATGTCCACGGCGAGCTAGACGCTCGCCGTGATGTCGTTAGCATGAGGCCCGCATGTCGAACGAGATGCAAGAACCCGCGACGGCGTGGTCGGTCGGCCGCGTCATCATCGTCGCCGCGCTGGCGACTTTTGTGCTCGGCTCGACGTTGCCGAATCTCTTCGCAGACAACGTGGGGCTTCCGTTCGGCGCGGACGACCACAACCGGGTCACCGCCGTTTTTACGGACAACTCGCCTGTCCGCGTCGGTGACGTCGTCGATTGGCCGGCCTGCGATGTCGTGCAGAAGCTGGCGGTAAGCGGCGAGTACTACTTCGAGCCGGGCACATCGGTATCGATCCCGCTCATCCGGAGCGGCCGCCATTTCGTGGCGACGTTTCGCGTCGAGCCACAGCCGACAGGTTTTTGGCTCATCGTCATAAAGCGAGGCAGCGCCACCGCGTTCGTCTTGATCGCAGCTGCGTTGCTCCTGCGCCGGCCGAGCAAGATGCTCTGGGGCATTTTCCTCTACGCGCTCGGCAGCGTCAATGGCAGCCCCCTCGCATTCGAATGGGAGCCTCTCGCCGTCTACGCGCCCCACGCGTTGCTGTTGCTATCATTAGGTAATGTTGTCGGGCCGGTCGGGCTCTGGATGTTCGCATCGCGTTTTCCGCAAGATCGAGCGACCGGTTGGCGCGTGTACGTCGACAAGGCGGTACTGCCCGGTGCGGTGGTCCTCGCGCTTACGACGATCCTCCCAGTCGTGGTATCCACCTTCGGCAGGACGTATTGGATCGAATCGGCGTGGCCCAACGTCATCGCCCTGACGATCGGGCTGCTGTGCATCTTGGACGCATTCGCTCATCTGCGAGCCGGCGACCGGCAGCGCCTCAAGTGGGTAACCGCAGGCTTCGTCATCTTCTACGTCGCCTGGGGGTATGAACAGATCTCAAACTATTTTCCGTCCGGTGGCTGGCCGACGACTTGGTCGAATGCCGGTTGGACTGTCGACGTCCTTTCCGGGGTGCAGATCGTCATCCCGATCGCGGTCGCCTATGCCGTACTCAAACACCGCGTCCTCGACGTCAACTTCGTCATGAGCCGCGCGCTCGTCTACGGCATCATCACGACCATCGTCATCGGCGTCTTCGCTCTCGTCGACTGGTTCTTCTCGCGATTCCTCGCGCAGCGGCAACTCGCGGCGGTCGCCGAGATCATCGCCGCGCTCGGCATGGGGTTCGGCATCAATGGGATGCACCGGCTCATCGATCGCTTCATCGACAGGCTCTTGTTCAGACGGCGCCATCTCGCCGAGGTGCGCCTCACCCGCGCGACGTCGGGCATCCATCACGTGACGGAAGCCGGCGCGATCGACGAAACTCTAACGGATGAGCCGGTCGAAGCTCTTGGCCTGACATCCGCCGCGGTTTTTCACCGATCTCGAGACGGTTCGTTCAAGCGGGCGCGAGCGATCGGATGGGATGGCGGATCAGCGGCGGTCATAACCGCGAACGATTCGCTCGTGCAGAATATCCAAGGCGAACGCGGACTCATCAGACTGCGCGACGTGAGAAGGCCGGGCGCCCGGCTGCCCGATGGTCTAGGATCGCCGGCGATCGCCGTTCCGCTGTTCGTCCGTCACGAGCTCGACGGATTCGTGCTCTACGGCTCGCACGTCAGCGGTGAGGAATTCGATCCTGTCGAGATCGCTCTGCTCGAGCAGCTCGCGAATGCCGCTGCATCCACATACGATCATCTCGAAGCGGAGGCGGCGATGGCGCAGGCCGAGCGCCTCGCGCGAGAGTTAAGCGAAGCGAGATCGGTGATCGCCTCACTGCGCGCTCAACCGGCTCTCTGAGCAGAGCTGAGCGTCACTTGAGGCCGAAAAGCACGTATTGAGTGACGTCGTGGAGATCGCGCGTCGATAGTCGCCAATGCGGCATGACTTTGTCGAGCGGCTTGCCTTCGTTGTCGAAGCCCATCGAGATCGCACGCTCGAGGAGCGCGAGATCGTATGGGTGCTTCTGTTGAACGACAAGCGCCTCGTGGCGGAGGTCAGCGCTGACGGAGCCATCCGAGAAGCGGCGTCCGCCCGAGCCGTCCGCCCGATGACACGCCTCGCAGCTGTTGAAGGCCGGCGATGCCTGCGCGACGATCTTCACCCCGTCGAGATCCTTGCCGGTGTCGAAGATCGCACGGCCGTTCGCGATCGAAGAGTAGATAAGCGTCGGCCTGGTCATCGGCTGCGCTGAAGACGCCGACTTCGACGAATGGCCCGAGCACGCCATGACGAGCGAACACGCGGATGCCGCGAGGGCGACCAGGAACAGGACCGATGCCGATCTTTCCATCGGGGTACTTCGTTCGTTAGTCGATCCCGCCAAACCCGTCCACTGACGGCGTACTCACTGCGACAAGTATCTGGCGATGACGAGGCCGCCGGTGGACGTCAACGATATTCCAGCCGCGACGATCTTGCCGTCGGGCTGCAGCGCGATAGTCGTGAACTGATCGTCGCCGTCGAGCGCGCTCGCGACGGTTCCACCGTTGCCGAATCCCAGGTCGAGGTGACCGCCTGGCGTCAGCCGCGCGAGCGCGCCCTCCGTGATGGTCGCCTCGTCTTGCCCCTGCCCGGCGATGATGGGCGAACCGTCGCCCTGTAGCACGATCGCGAACGGACCGTTCTCAAACCCGTCGCCCGCGCGATTGATGAAGTCGAAGATCGGAGTCGCGAACGACGGGTCGTTCGTGCCGTTCGGGAAGAGACGGAATGACTGCGTGTCGATGTCGTTCTGCGATTGCGAATCGTGCACCGGCAATGCTTCGAGGATCTTCTCATCCGGCGTGAGCATCGCTGCGCCGAAGTGGGCCTCGTCGACGATCGTGCCGCGCGGTTGACGCGAATCGACGAGCCCGTCGGGCTTTAATCGGGTCGCGTTATGGCCCGTGAGCGCGACGATCTTTCCGTCGGATTGAACCCCGATCGCGGTGACGCCGAACGGGCTCGCAAACGTCGCGACGCCGCCCGAGCCGAATGTCGCGTCGACTGCGCCATTTGGGTTGAGCCGAACGATGATGCCATGCGGACCGGAGCCGGACTGCGCCTGACCGCCGACGAGCAGCTTCCGGCTCGGCAGCGCGATGACCACCGTCGCCAACGAGCTCGTCGAACGCGGGGCGACGAATTGCACCGTTCCCGACGAGCCGAACGACAGATCGAGTGCGCCGCTCGGCCTGAAACGCGCGATCGCCATCGCCTCCGAGTTGCCCTGGGCGGCGTTATTCGAAAGGCCGGCGGCGACGATCTTCCCATCCGGTTGGATCGCGAGCGACTCCGCGGTATTGAGGCCCGAACCGAACCGCGCGACCGCCAGACCGGCGTTCCCGAACGCGGTGTCGGTGTTGCCGTTCGGCAGCAGTCTGACGACGGAGAATCCGCCGATGCCGCCTGCGAGACCGGCCATGTCGGCGCTGATGAGAATGCGACCGTCCGGTTGGATCTTGATGTCGGTCGCCGCATACGTCTCGTGCGGAAAGACGACGAAGCCGCTCTGCCCGAAGGCCGGGTCGAGGTAGCCGGGAGCGGCGAAGGCGGTCGACGGCGCACCGAGTAGCAAAGCGACGACGCACCGCCAGGCGATTTGCATGCGCTTCATTGGAGCATCGTACGGACGCGGACTGAAACGACGGTGAAACGCAGGCTGAAAATGACCATAGGACTGACGGCCTATCGGCCGCCGCGCGGAAAACGTCCGAGCCGTCGAGAACCGCCCGGCCATGAAACGCTTGCTGATCATTCTATCATTGAGCGCGTGCGCGGCCATCGCGACCGCTTGCTCGGGCTCGGCGGTCTCACCCACACCGCAACTGCATCCGGCCATCGCACCTGCGCACGTCGCTTCGGCCGCCGCCTCGAAGCGCGTCATCTATTACTATCAGACGCAGTACAGCAATAACGTCTACGTCTCGCTCGCGCCGATCTGGAAGACCAAGAACCCGAACACCGGATTGCCGTACACGACGGACGTCATCATCGCGGCGTTTCATCTCGGCTACGACTCGAACAATCAGCCCTATATACATCTCAACGACAACGTGCCGGGCGATCCGATGTTCGACGTCATGTGGCCGCAGGTGCGCCACCTCCGGAGCGTCGGCATCACGACGCGTATGATGCTCGGAGGGGCGGCTCAAGGATCGTACGCCGACCTGTTCTCGCAGTGGTCCACCTTCTATCCGATATTGCGGCAGACGTTGCGGCGCTACCATCTGAACGGCATCGACCTCGACGTCGAGGAGAACGTCTCGCTCGCGAACATCGAAAAGCTCATCAAGCGGCTGAACACGGACTTCGGACCGTCGTTCGAGATCACGCTCGCGCCGGTCGCGACGGCGCTCACGAACGGTCCCAACCTGTCCGGCTTCAACTATCCGATGCTGTACGCGAGCCAGGTCGGCCCCGACATCGCGTGGTTCGACACGCAGTTCTACAGCGGGTTCGGTTCGTTAGGGAACGTGAACAGCTACGTCAACGTCATCAATTTCGGTTACCCGCCCGACATCATCATCGCGGGCATGATCGCGAACCCGCAAGACGGCAGCGGCTTCGTCTCGATCACGACGGTCGCGAACACCGTGAGCCAGCTCGTGACGACGTACCCGACCTTCGGCGGCGTCTTCGCGTGGGAGTACTTCAACGCGCTCCCCGGCGGACCGGCGGCTCCCGCCCAGTGGTCGCAGGTGATGGGTCAGGCGATGGGCCT
>JANWLL010000030.1 GCA_025450855.1 Vulcanimicrobiia bacterium | reverse complement strand
GGCGTTCGCGCAAGCGGCGGCGACGATCATCGCGGCGCAGGTCGCGAGGCAACGGCTCAGGATGGCGGTGATGCGCATGGGATATCCATCTTTCTGGCGCTTCGCGACCGGGGACCTCCCCGTCGTGTCTCGCGCGCGAGTCACGACGCGCTCGATCGCACGCGTGCCGCTTCGAGCGATTTCGGCTCCCCGAGCGCCCCGAGCGTGCTCAACCAGATGTCGACGGCCCGATCGATGCGCGCCCTATCGTGCGTCGCACAGAGGTCGAGCATGAAACCGCGGTAGCCCGCGAGGACGACGGTCGCGATCGCTCGCGCGTCGGCCCGAGAGTGTCCGGTCTCGAGGAACGGCCGCTCGATATATTTCAGCCAGTCACGTATGGCGTCGGTGATGAACGACGCAAAGCGTTTGGGCTCTTTCAACGCGAGACCGTAGAGCTCGAAGAAGAGCCTGAAGGTCGGCTCGGCCTTCGGCGCGCTCATGATATCCCAGGCCGCCCGGCACGCGTCGACCGCGCTCGCCGATTCCTGATCCCGAACGCGGCTGAAAAGATCGCGCTGGCGCTCGCGCAGGCGGGCGATCACATGCATGAGGAGGTCGTCCTTCGATTTGAAACGGTAGAGCAGCAGACGCGGGCTCGCGCCGACTGCGCGAGCGAGCGGTCTTAGCGCGAGATCGATGACGCCGTGAGCGAGCACGTAGCGGACGACGCGGTCGAGCAGCTCTTCGCGGCTGCGCTCGTCGACTGGCCGGGTCATGGTCCGATCATATCATACTTGAAACGCTCGTTTCAAGATTACGCGACGTCCGAGGTTTGCGATTGGATGGAGCGGTCGACCTTTACGGTCGACCGCCGCGGTTTGTCGAGCTAGGTCCTGAAGCGGTCTAGCTTTAGCTCGACCGGAGACGGGCGATCCGTTTCAAGTTCGCGACGCGAGGGTGTCGCTCCAAGCGGGCCTTTGTCGGCGACGAAAGGAGTCGACGAGAGCGGCGCAGGCGGCCGCGGCGGTCGACCGTAAAGGTCGACCGCTCCATCTCTATTTGTGGCGAGGTCGCGGCGGTCGAGCTGAAGCTCGACCGCTACAGACACTTGCTTTATAGCTCGATCGCGTTGGGCGCGGTTTGCTCTTGCGAGAATTGGGCGCGATAGAGGTCGGCATAGAGACCGCCGCGGCGGAGCAGCTCGGCGTGCGTGCCGGATTCGACGATTCGTCCGTCGTCGACGACGAAGATCTTGTCGGCGCGGAGCACGGTCGACAGCCGGTGCGCGATGACGAGGCTCGTACGGTGCTCCATGAGCGGCTCGAGCGCGGCTTGGATGAGCGCTTCAGAGGTCGAGTCGAGCGAGCTCGTCGCTTCGTCGAGGATGAGGATGCGCGGGTCTTTGAGCAGCACGCGCGCGATCGCGAGCCGCTGGCGCTCGCCGCCGGACAGTTTGTGTCCGCGCTCGCCGACGACCGTGTCGAACCGCTCCGGCAGCGCCTCGATCGTATCGTAGATGTTCGCCGCCTTGCACGCGGCGACGAGATCCGTTTCGGTCGCTTCAGGTTTGCCGTAGCGAAGATTCTCGGCGATCGACGCGTGGAAGAGAAACGTCTCTTGCGTCACGATGCCGATGTTCCGGCGCAGCGAGTCGAGCGTCAGGTCGCGGATATCGTGGCCGTCGATCCGGATGACGCCCTCTTGCGGGTCGTAGAACCGCGGCAAAAGCGCGAGCATCGTCGTCTTCCCGGCGCCGCTCGGCCCGACGATCGCGGCGACCTCGCCCGAGCGGACGCGCAGCGAGACGTCGTCGAGCGCCCAGCGATCCTCACGATAGCGGAAACGGACGTGGTCGAACTCGACGTCGCCCTCGCAGTTTTTCAGCTCGAGGGCCAGCGCACGCTGCGGCGCCTCGACCTTCATGTCCAAGTAGTCGAAGATTCGCTCGAACACCGCGAACGCGCTGACGATCTGCACTTGGACGCCGACGAGCGCGGCCGCCGGCCCATAGAGCCGCGCGAGATAGCTGACGAATGCGACGATCGTGCCGACCTCGAGCCCTGAACGTATCGCCATGATGCCGCCGCCGTACCAGATGATCGCGGGTCCGATGACGACCAGCGCCGTGACGACCGCTAGGAACCAGCGGCCGACCAGAGCCAGACGGATCTCGAGATCCATGAGTCTCGTGCCGGCTTCGTGGAAGCGCGTCGCCTCTTGCGGTTCTCGTACGAACGACTTGACGAGCGTGATACCCGAGAGCGAAAGCGTCTCTTGCAGGAGGCTTTCGATGACGTCGCGCTGTTCGCGCGTCTTCTTCCGGACGGCGAACATCGCGCGTCCGACCGGCGACAAGGGGAGTATCATGATCGGGACGACCGCGAGCGACAGCAGCGCGAGTCGCCAATCGAGCACGAAGATCGCGACGATCGTCGTCAAGATCATCGCGACGTTCGTCACGACCGTGACGAGCGTCCCCGTCACGACGCTGTCGACGGCATCGACGTCGTTCGACACCCGGTTCATGATCTCGCCGGTCTTCGTCGAGGCGAAGAACGAGAGCGGCATCCGATGGAGATGGCGGACGAGCGCGTCGCGCATGTCGCGCATGATGCCTTCGCCGACGAGCGCGTTCAGATAGCCTTGCCACGTGCCGATCCCGGTCGCTGCCAGCGCCGTCGCTATCATCGCGCCGACGTAGACGGCGAGCTCGCGAGCGTCGCCGTGGCGGATGGCGCCGTCGATGATGAGCTTCGTGAAGTACGGCGGAAGCACGCCGAGCGCGCTGGTCACGAAGATGCAGACGAGGACGAGCGCTTCTTCACGCCAGTAGGGTGCGAAGTAGGCGAAGATGCGCCGCATGTCGACCCGCTTTTCGACTTTCGGCCGTTTCGGGTCGAATTGCGACGACCACATCATATGGAAGGGCGTTGATCCACCGAGCATGCGGCTGTTTTCTGCCCGCGCGCTTGCATAATCCCGCCGCGGCGAGCGGAAGCGCGGCTTGGCTACCTACCCGATCGGGCGGGAGCGCCTACCGCGGACGAGCGCGCGGAGTTCAGCCGCCGTACTGCCGGAGCGCCCGCCGCGCTGAGTCGTGGTTGGGATTGAGCTGAAGGACCTTGCGCCAACATTCGAGCGCGTATGGGCGGTCGCCGTTCTTCAGCGCCGCGTAGGCGAGATAATCCCAGGCGAATTCTTTGGTCGGATCGCGTTGTACGCTCACGCGCAACGCATCTTCGGCATTCTTGTAGTCGTGGAACTTCAACAGGTAGATGCGGCCGAGGTCGAACGGCAGCGTCGCATTGCCGGGCACTGCTTTCTCGCCGGCCTCGAAAGTCGACGCCGCCTCTTGCAGCCTCGACTGCTTGCTCTGGCTCCAGAAATAGTAGAGCTCGCCGAGATGTATCCAGCCGTCAGGGACCGCCGGATCGATCGCGATCGCCTTCTTATAGTAGTGCTCCGCCGAGTCGGGGAAGAGGGCCGCTTCGTACGTGACGCCGCGATAGGCTGCGACGACGGCGAAGATGGGTCTGAACAAGAGCCACCCGCCGACGAGCACGATGACGAGTATGATCCACCGGTCGTACGTCCTGATGACGTACGGGCGGACGTCTTTCGTCCCGTCCTTATCGCTCATGCGATCACCGCGAAGAACAGGGCGAGGAACACGAGGATGTAGCCGGCCGACATCTCAGCGACGAGGTGCCAGCGCTTGACCGACGCGTTGCGCATGTACCACGGCGCTAACGATCCGACGAAGAACACCGGTATGCCGTGACCGACGCCGAAGGCGAGCATGAGGAGCGAGCCGCTGCGGACTTCGCCGCGGAAGGTCGTGACCGCCAACGCCCCGAGCATGATCGGCGTCGCGTCAGGTGCGATGAGGAATGCGAAACCGAAGCCGAGGAGAAATGCTCCGACGAAACCGTGGCTGAGCACCGGCAGCGACGGCATCGGGATCTTCACTTCGATCAGCCGGATGAGCTGCAGCCCCATGACGAAGCAGAGCGCCGCGGTGAAATAATAGAGGAAGCCCGTCATCATGAGCAAGCGGCCGAACGAGCCCGCGAGGAAGCCGACACCGCAATAGACGACGCAGATGCCGAGCACGAAGGCAAGCGAAAGCTTCACGGCCGACCAGAACGTCTTCGCCTCGTGACCGGCGTAGTTGACGATCGCCACCATGCGAGGAACGCTCGATGGGCTTATCGCGCTGACCATACCGCCCACGAACATCACGAGCAGCGCGACGCCGAAGTCCTTGTGCACGACCTCGCCGATCTTGTCGGCGAGCGCGTAGACGTTGGTCCAATCCATAATAATTGCCTTAAGAGTAATATCGGCACGTGATAGCGGCACAGGACTAAAAACCTATGCGGGACATGCGGTTCGTAGAGCATTCGCCAATGGTCCGTAGAATGAAGCCCGCAATGATCACGCCCGCCGAGATCGCCGCGCTCATCCGCGACGCCTTGCCCGACGCCACCGTCGAAGCATCAGACTGGTCCGGTACCGGAGACCACTACGATGTCCGCGTGGCCTCCCTCGGATTCCGCGGCATCTCGCTGCTCGACCAGCATCGGATTATCTATGCTGCCGTCGACGCCGCGCTCAAGGACGGCCGGCTTCACGCGATCCAGATCAAGACCGAGGCCAAGGGTTGACATCGCCGCAGCACCCCGTGCAAAGGAACGACATGGATAACGACGTCAAGACGAAGATCGAGGGCGAGATCAAGGGCTCGAAGATCCTCGTCTATGGAAAGGGTACGAAGACCGCCCCGCGCTGCGGTTTCACGTCGGAGACGATCCAGTTCTTCGACGCGCTGGGCTACCCGTTCGAGGTCATCGACGTCTTGGCCGACGACGAGAAGCGCCGGGCCTTATCTGATATGACGAATTGGCCGACCCTGCCGAAGGTCTTCATCAACGGTACTTTCTACGGCGATACCGACATCTTGGGCCCGATGCGCGACAGCGGCGAGCTGGACAAACTGCTCGAGGATGCGTTCTCAGAGAAGGTCTGAAGCGCTTCAAGAGGGTTATAACCCCCGTGACCCGCGTCATGGTCCCGGCAGGGGGCCAAGCGAGAGCGCTGACCGAACCTGTACAGTCCTCGTTATGGCCGAGACACGCTTGTATTTGAGATGAGCGCTTCAGCATTTGGCCGGGTGGGACGCCGCCCGGGATCGCGATTAGACAGAGGCGGCGGCACGTTCACGGCCGGCACCGTGCTTGCGATCGCGCTCGTCGTTTCGATCGTCGGATCGATCGTCACGTACGTCTCCGTGCGCGGCGCGTTCGCGCAACACGTCTACGTCGACCAGGCGCAGTCGAGCCTCGCCTCGCTCTACCTCTTGCAGCTCGAGCAGGACACGGGGCTGCGCGGGTTCCTCTCGTCGGGCCAGCGCTTGTATCTCAACACGACCTCGACCGAACCGGACTTCAACGACGCATGGCAAACGCTGCGGGTCGCGAGTCAGCGCGCGCAGCTGCAGGTCGACAATCTCCTGCTCGCCGATCTGCTGCGCACTCACGAACGCTGGCTCTCGCAAGTCGCGATCCCGCTCGAAGCGCGCCCGAACGGACCCGACCAGCTCGATGGGTTGAAGCTCGACAAAACGCTCACCGATCGGATGCGCGACGACTTCCAGCGGCTGCAGACGCTCTATACGAGCCAGGCGCAGGCTGCGTCCGATCGCATCCAAGACTTGCTGCGCCGAGCGGCGATCAGCACCGCCGCCCTCATGCTGCTCTTCGGCTGCGCGGCGATCGTCGCCGATCTTTATCGCTCGCGGACGCAGGCGGCGCTCGAGCGCGAACGGACGGTCGCCGACACGCTGCAACGTGCGTTCCTGAGCGGCTGGGATGCGCTGCCGTACCTGCACGTCGGGACCGCATATCTCTCCTCGACACGCGAAGCGACCATCGGCGGCGATCTCTTCGACATCCATCGCATCGACGACCATCGCAGTCTCCTGCTCGTCGCCGATGTGAGCGGCAAGGGACTCGATGCCGCCGTCGGAACCGCGCAAGTGAAGTACTCGATCCGCACGCTCGTCGAGGACTACCTTGATCCTGCGGCCGTGCTCGGCAAGTTCAACCGGACGTACATCAGGTCACAGCGTGACCCGTCGGCGTTCGTGTCGGTGTTCGTCGGCATATTCGACGATCGCGACTGGTCGTTGCGCTACGCGAGCGCCGGACATTCGCCCGCGTACGTCCGCCGAGAGGACTGGGTCGAGCAGCTGCCGGTGACGGGGCCGCTTCTCGGCATCGTCGACGATGCGACGTTCGCGTCGGTGACCGTCGCCATCTCGGCGGGCGACACGATCGTCCTCGCGACCGACGGCCTCACCGAGGCCCGCGACAGCGCGGGCGTCCTCGTCGACGACGACGGCGTCATCCGCTGGATCCGGGATGGCGAACGCGAGCCGGAGCACCTCGCGGCCGAATTGATCTCGAAGGTGACGCGGTTCGCGGGCGGCCGCATCAACGACGACTTGGCGCTCCTCGTCATCACCGTCGACCGTCCCACGGTTCCGCCCAGCAGTTGGAAGTCGGCCTTCGACATGCCCTCGAGCGCGTCGACCCGGACCGGGGACGGCTGACAGCCGCTTGCGATACGGTTTCGCTTGCGAGGATTGCGGCGAGGTCCGCATCCTCGGCCAAGGCCTCACGCACCTGCGCTGGCTGCGCGATCGCGAGCATATCGTCCGCGAGGTCGATGAACACACGTCGTCCGGACTCGAGACGTGGATGTCGGAAGGTCTCGCGTTCCTCGCAGACCACCGCGGGCATCCCGTCGTCGTCATCTCCGAGAAGTCGTGAGTCGTTAGCGCTCGTCAAAAGAAAAGAGCGAAGTGTATCTTCGCTCTTCCCGTTCGTGTCTGACCTTATTTCTTTTTCTTGCCGGTCTTCTTAGCGGCCTTCTTGGTCTTCTTCGCCGCCTTCTTCTTCGCTGCCATTCTTACTCACCTCCATCCTACGGAGTAAATGGGGTGACTTAGCTCTTGCGAGCTCGACGGATATTTGCCCAACGCGTCGCTCATTCCCTTTTTACGAGAGCGCGCGGATTCAGTCGCTGTGAATGCGTTCGTCGCCGCGATCTTTGAGCGGCGAACCGTTGTGAGAATATTTCGCCGCGATCATCTCCGACAAGATCGCGATCGCGATCTCTTCCGGAGTCTCGGCGCCGATGTCGAGGCCGATCGGCGCGTGCAATCGATCGATCGCTTCGATCGGCATGCCCGAGTCGATGAGACGCCGGCGACGCTGCGCTTGCGTTTTCTTGCTGCCGATCGCGCCGACGTAACGCGTGCGGCGGCGCAGCGCGTAGTCGAGCGTCGGATCGTCGAACTTCTCGTCGTGCGTCAGCACCGCGACGTACGAGTTCTCATCGATGCGCAACGCCGGAAGCGCGTCTTGCGGCCACTCCACGACGAGCGACGTCGCATCGGGAAACCGCTCCGCTGCGTTCAGACGCTCGCGCGGATCGACGACGGTCACGCTGAAGCCGGCACGCGACGCGAACGCGCTTAGAGCGACCGCGATGTGGACCGCGCCGACGATGATGAGGCGCGATTCGGGCACCTGCGGGTCGAGGAACAGCTCGTGTCCGCCGATGCTGCGAACGCGCGAAGCGCCTGATTTTGTCGCATTTTCAGCCGCTGCGAGCAGTTCCGCGTCGGCGGCGGCCGACCCGAGCGAGCCGTCGAGCTGCCACTCGTCGTCTGCCCCGACAGCCGCCCGAAGGCGTTCGCCGCGGCGATCCGGTCCGCCGACGACCGTGCAGAGGACGACACCCTCATCAAAGGTGGGAGCGCGGCCGCGGTCGAGCGATTCGATGTAGACGTCGATCGCGCCGCCGCACGATAGTCCGACGTCCCACATCATGTTCTTGTTGATGCCGTAGCGCACGGTCTTCGCTTCGCCGCTCGCGAGCACAGACTGCGCTTCGTCGGCGACCGCGCCCTCGACGCAGCCGCCGCTCACGGAGCCTTCGATGCGGCCGGAACGCGTGACGAGCATCTTCGCGCCCTCGCCGCGAGGCGCTGAGCCGTCGACGCGGATGACGGTCGCCATCGCTATCGATTCGCCTTCCGCTCGCCAGCGCGCGAGGACGTCGTTCAGCTCGCGCACGGACGCTGCGCCCGCGACGGACGCCGATGGTCGACGGTCTGGAGAAGTTGCGCCATCTCGACGAGGCTCTTCATGTTGTTCGCCGGCAAGAAATCGTCGACGAAAGGCAGCGCGGCCGCCATGCCGACCGTTTGCGGGCGGTAGCCGGCGGAACCGAGCAACGGGTTGAGCCAGATGAGCCGGAACGCGCTGCGCTGGAGCCTGCGCATCTCGCGCGAGAGCAGATCGATGTCGCCGCGGTCCCATCCGTCGCTGATGATGACGACGATCGCGCCCCGCGACAAGACTCGTCTGCCCCACCGCTGGTTGAAGGTCTGCAGACTCTCGCCGATACGCGTTCCGCCGGCCCAATCGACCACGTATGCTGCGACGTCATCGAGCGCGGCATGGATCTCTCGATGACGCAGTTGCCTCGTGATGCGTGTGAGCCTGGTGCCGAACACGAACGCCTCGACCTTGCCGACCGCGTGACGCACCGTGTGCACGAACTGCAGCACGAGCCTCGAGTACCTGTCCATCGAACCGGAGATGTCGCACAGGAGGACGAGATCGCGCTGCTTCGTGCGGCGCACGCGACGTTCGAGCGACAGGATCTCCCCGCCATGACGCAGGCTTGAGCGCAGCGTGTTCGACAAGTCGACGGCGCCGCCGCCGCGTCCTGGTCGCAGCCGCCGCGTGAGCCGCCGTCCGAGGTCCCATGCTTGCCGCTTCGTCAGCTCGCGCGCGCGCTCGAGCTCGGCTGCGTTCAAACGGGAGAAATCCTTCGAGTAGAGCCCCTCGGCGAACGCGTACGTCGCCGAGCGATCGCCCTCGACGAGATGGAGTCTGTCCTTTTGATCGGCGTCGATTCGGTCGCGCTCATCGTGCGCTTCGGACGTCGCCGCCGCCACCGCGCGGATCGCACGCGCGCCGTCCGCCGCATCTGCCCCGGTGCGCTCGCTCGGGGCGCCGCCGTCATCGCGCTCGGCGTCATCCTGCTCCTCTCTGCCGGGCCAGCCGCTTGGTGACGACCACACGGCGTCGAAGGCGGCATCGAATGAGCGCGCATCGTCAGCGCTCCGCGCGAAGACGGCGCGCGCTGCGGCTCGCGCGTCGACACGCGAGCGCAATCCGACCGCGTCGAGCGCTTGCGCGAGCAGCATCGTCCGGTCCGGCTGCGAACGGAAGCCGTTCGCTCGCAGGCCGCGGCCGAAGACGACCGCGTTGCGGCAGAGCTGATCGAAATCGCGATCGCCGTGCCGGCCGCCGAGGTGTTCGGGGCGCTTCACGTCACGCCCGCGCCGCGCGCCGGCTTTGTTCGAAGCGTGCGGTCGCGTTCGTGTCGCGAGCGCGCCGCACGTCCTCTTGATACTTGAGCACGCAGCCTATCGTCTCCGCGACCGTCCGCTCGTCGAGCGATGTCTTTCCGAGCGCGACGAGTGCCGCCGCCCAGTCGATCGTCTCGGCGATGCCGGGCACTTTGAAGAACGGCTCGGACCGCAGCGCCGCTACGTATGCGCTCGCCTCATGCGCGAGCCGCTCGTCGACGCCCGGGACCTTCGAAGTCACGATCGACGCTTCGCGCTCGATGTTCGGATAGTCGATCCAATAGTAGAGACAGCGCCGCTTCAGGGCGTCGTGCACCTCGCGCGTCCGGTTGCTCGTGAGAACGACGATGGGCCGCTGCTTTGCGGAGAACGTGCCGATCTCTGGCACCGTCACCTGGAAGTCGGAAAGTATCTCGAGCAGGAACGCTTCGAACTCTTCGTCCGCGCGATCGATCTCGTCGATGAGCAGGACGGCCGGATCGCCTTCCTCCGTTATTTCGAGCGCTTGGAGCAGCGGCCGCTTGATGAGGAACGACGGGCTGAATATCTCGCGCTCGACACCGGCGCCGTCGTCCGCTTTCGCGCGGCTTTCGGCCAGACGGATGTGCAGGATCTGCTTCGCGTAGTTCCATTCGTACAGCGCGTGGCTGACGTCGAGACCTTCGTAGCATTGCAAACGGATGAGGCGGCGGCCCAGACCTGCTGCGAGCACCTTCGCGACTTCGGTCTTGCCGACGCCGGCCTCGCCTTCCAAGAAAAGCGGCTTCTCGAGCGCAAGCGCGAGGAAGATCGTCACCGCGAGGTCGCGGTCGGCGACATAGCGCTGGTCTGCCAGGAGTTTTTCGACGTCTTCGATGCTTCGTGCGGTGCTCAAAACTCCGTCGGTTTTCGCGTGGGCGGGGACGCGAGCCTCCGCCGTGCAACACGCGACGAATGGACATCGGACTCGCGGGCGCGAGCGCGCTCATCTCCGCGTCGACGCGCGGGCTGGGATTCGCGATCGCGCGCGGGCTCGCGGGCGAAGGCGCGCGCGTCGCGGTGAGCGGGCGCACGCAGGCCGCGGCCGACAAGGCGGCTGCGGAGATCGCGCGCACGACGGGCGCGCAGTGCGCGGCGTTCGCGGCCGACGTGGGCAAGGACGGTGATCCGCAGCGGCTCGTCGATCAGGTCGTCTCGCGCTTCGGCGGTCTTGACGTCCTGGTCACGAATGCCGGCGGCCCGCCCGCGGGCGGCTTTTCGGACATCGGCGATCCACAGTGGGCGGCCACGGTCGACGTGACGCTGATGTCCGTCGTGCGGCTCGTGCGCGCCGCTCTTCCATATCTAAGGAAGAGCGGGCGCGGACGCGTCATCAACGTCGTCAGTTCGAGCGTGAAAGAGCCGATCGACGGACTCATCCTCAGCAACAGCGTGCGCCTCGCGGTCATCGGCCTCGCCCGGACGATCGCGCGCGAGGTCGCCGCAGATGGGATCACCGTCAACAACGTCTGCCCGGGACGCATCATGACGCAGCGGATCATAGATCTGTACGGCGATGAGGCCTCGATCGCGAAGGCGGCGCAGCAAGTCCCGATGCAGCGCCTCGGCACGCCTGACGAGTTCGCGGCGATGGCGGTTTTCTTAGCCGGCACGACGGCGAGTTACGTGACGGGTCAGACGATTGTCATCGACGGCGGTCTCACGCGCTCGACGTTCTGAGCAGGTCGGCCGTCCCGGGCCCGCCAAAAAGCGGTCGTGTACCGTTGGCTCGTCGGCGGCCTCGTCGTGGTCGCCGTCGTCGTTCTCACAGCCATGTATGTCCCGAGCGACTTCGACCAAGCCCTTCACACCTATGCGGGACCAGCCGGACAGGTAGTGGGAACCGCCTTGCCGGAAGCCGTCGTTTCTAACGTCGGGGGCGGACGGATCGACCTGGGGGCCTACAAGGGGCGGCCGGTGCTCGTGAACCTTTGGGCGACGTGGTGCGGCCCGTGCCGGCGCGAGATGCCGGCGCTCGAGCGGCTCTCGAAGGAACAGGGCGGACTGACGGTCGTCGCGATCGACCAGCGCGAAGATCCGGCGATCGTGCGGTCGTACCTCAAACGCTTCGGCGTGACGTTCGCGGTGGGCATCGACGACAGCCAACAGCTCGGGACTGACCTGCACCTCATCGGGTTGCCGAGCTCGTTCTTCGTCGATCGCGACGGCGTCATCCGCGACGCGGTCGACGGCGAGATGACGTACGACGTGATGAGCGCAAAAGCGCGAGCGCTGCTCGCGCGCAGCGCTGGTAAGACTTCCTGAAAGGAATCGCCTCGATGTCCGACTCGGTACGCCACTTGCGCTCGATCGCGCTCATCGCTTGCGCGATCTTCGCGGCGTCCGTCGTCGGCACGGGCGGGTGCTCTCACGGAGCTTCCGCGGTGACGTCGGTCCGAAAGCCGTCGCCCATGCCGAGCGGTTCGCCGACGCCGACGCCGTCGCCCACGCCGACCGCAAACGTCTTCGTCTCGATGGCCTATGCGAGTATGCAACCGACATTGGATCCCACGTACGGCTATATCGACGGCTACGCGCTCGTATCGCCGCCGCCGATGCCTAGCCCGTCGCCATCGGGCTCACCCAGCCCGACCCCGACACCCAGCCCGACGCCTATGCCCAGCCCGACCCCGACGCGGACGCCGGGACCCTCGAGCATCGTCACGGTGCCGTGTAACACGAACATCCAATTCGAGAACTTCGATTCGGCGCTGCCGCGCACGGCATCGGTGCTAACGCCTTTGATCTCCGGCGGATTCCCGCCCCAGTTCCCTATCGGATTTAACAACCCGAATGGTCCGAACTCGAGTCCGGTGCTGACGCCGATCTCATTCCCGGGCTTCACGTTCTCGACCGGTTACGTAACACCGCTGTCGTCCACGCGCGGTCCCGGCTTCTCGCTCGTCTACACGACGGGCGGCCAAGACGGTGTATGGCTCATCGGCGATGTCCAAGACTACGACAGCGCGCCTTCGATGCGCGGCGTCATCGTCGTCACCGGCTGTCCCTAACGGACTTTTATCGTCCCCGGGCGCCCTTCGCCGCGCCTTCACGCGCATTTCAGCCCGTTGGCCTACCATCGAACCCGGCGCCGGTGCGACGTGACGCCCTGTCGTCGAGGCCGGCGCCTTCAGCCCAGCGTCATGGAGGCAATATCAGAATGTACATCGCGGCATCGCGCGGATCGCGGTGCGCCTACGCGCTGGCAGCCGCGGCGACGATCGCGACCTGCATGCTCGACGCCTGCGCCGGTGGTACGCCGTTCCCGACGGCCGCCGTCGCGGTGCACAACTGCATCGTCACGATCTCGCCGGCGTCGACCGAGACGATCGGCGTCAACCTTACGAATCCGACGCAAGCCGCTTGCACCGACCCCGTGTATCAGGCGGTCAAGGCATATTTCGTCGGCTCCACGGTTACGACGTCGGCGGTCGTCGGCGTCACCGCTTCCAGCACGGACGTCATCCAGTTCATGAATCTCGATTTTCAGCCGCATACCGCCAACGAACTCGGCGCGTGGACCGGCGCATATCCGCAGGTCACGCCGAATCCCAATAAGACGCCGTCGCCCGCGGGGACCGACATCTCGTCGCTGAAGTTCACCACCGGCGCCATAAACCCGGGCGCGACCTCGCTCGGCTACATCGCCGACGTCCCCGGCGTGTATGTCATCGGCTGTGCGTTCCACTACAACACCGACAACATGCGCACGATCATCATCGTCAAATGACCTGAGATGTAGCGGCCGAGCTTCAGCTCGGCCGCCGCGGCCTTTCAGAGTGCGAGCTCGTCTCCGGTCGAGCTAAAGCTCGACCGCTACAGGCAATAGGTATGTCACGGGTTGGAGAGATCCGTCAGCAGGATCGCGGTAGACGAACCTTCGCGCTCGATGTGGACCGTCCGGCGGCTTCGTGGATCGAAAAGCGCGAACGTCGCGCGGTCGTGCGCCGCGTCGTAGGCGTGAGCTGCATTCTTAGGTAGTTCGGCCGCGTACCATGCGTCAACCGTTTCGACCGGATCATCGGTGCGATATAGGACGAACGACGCCCTCGCCGACGATTTGCCGGCGACGACCGCCCCGGGATAGACCGGCAGTCCCCATTGATAGCCCACGGGGGCGTGGAGCGACGGCGCACACGCTGCCGAAAGCGCGATCGATAGTGCGAGACCTGGAATCCACATCAAGCGCCTTTGGATCACGAAGTCGACGGCGCAGCCTCGAGCGCCGGCATCACCTTGACGAAGTTCGTCGCCAAGACGTCGAAGTCCGCCGACTCGTACTCCTCGATGCGGCCCTCGTCGCATAGCTGCGTCAACGCCGGGTCGATCGGAAGCTGCGCCAACAGCGGCGCGCCGCTTTCGACGACGAGACGTACGCCCTTGCTCTCGCCGAACAGCTCGTAGCGCTTGCCCGTCTGCTGATCGGTGAAGTACGACATGTTCTCGACGAGTCCGATGATCGGCGCTTGCAGCTGCTGGACGAGCTTCACCGCTTTGCTGACGATCATCGTCGCCAGCCCTTGCGGGGTGCTGACGAGGACGACGCCGGACACGGGGAGCGCCTGAAGCACGGTGAGCGGCGCGTCTGATGTTCCGGGCGGCAGGTCGACGAGAAGGTAGTCTATTTTTCCCCATTCGAGGTCGGTGAAGAACTGGCGGATCGCGCCGGACACCATCGGACCGCGCCAGATGACCGCTTGCGCCTCGTCGTCGAGGATGAGATTCATCGACATGATCGAGATGCCGCTCGCCGATGTCGGCGGATGCGGCTTGTTGTCCGGTCCGGCGAACGGACGCTGGTTGACCCCGAAGAGACGCGCCATGCTCGGCCCGGTGATGTCGGCGTCGAGGATGCCGACGCTGTATCCGCGCCGCCGAAGCGCGACCGCGAGCAGCGCTGTGACGAGCGACTTGCCGACGCCGCCTTTGCCCGACATGATCGCGACGACGTTTTCGATGCCCGGTTTTTTCTGACGGTCCATCGGCGGGGTCTTGCCTGACGGGCCGGCTTTCGGCCGCGGCGGCGGCACGGTACCGTCTGCGACGAAACGGCGAAGATCGTCGACGAGTTTATCAAGATCGAGACTGTGGACGGCTGCCCCGCCCCGCACGGTTTCGCGCGTCGACACGTGACAGCCGGCGCACGGCAGGCCGTGCGCGCCGAACACCTTATCGGCTCCGGGGTGGGCGGTGACGATTTCGCTGATAAGCGTGTCTGCGGAGATCATCGTCTGTCAGACGTTCGACGGTCGCGGCGCTGGTTCATCGCGCAGCAGGCAGCTGACGTCTACCAACGTCGAAGCGCACGGCGGACCCTCGGCGTGGTAGAGGCGCGCATCGCTCTGCCGGAAACCGACGAGTGCGATGCTCGTCGACCTCGTGCCGTAGCCCGTCTGAGGCCGGTGGACGCACAGCCCATCGTCGGCGCCTGATCCGTGGTCGGACAGCGATGCGTGAAGCCGCGCCGCGAGAACGTCGGCGTCGTCATCGCCTCCAATAGGAAGCGCGCGAGCTGTCTCGCACGCGTACGCGGCTTTCGGCGGCGACGATGCGTCGAGATCCCAGTTCGTGATCGCATGCGCCCCGTCGTCGATGCGGACGAGCCGCGATCCATCGTCGCCGCCGTGCAACGCGAACGCTTCGTCTGCGTCTCCGACGAACAATACGAACGGATTGTACTCCGCTGCGTCGATGCGCTCGGCGGTCTTCGCGGCCTCCGCCATCGATCGGCTGCGTGCGATCTCACCGACGAGCAGACCGCGCGATCGTTTCGATGGATCGTGCGCGCCGGCGCCGCGTCTATTGGTGAGCGCGGTGACGACGCCGTGTTCGTTCACAGCGAACCACGTGCCGCCTGCAGTCACATCGCGCCCGCCGACGACGAGGGGATCTCGGGCCAGCGATGTCGGTGTTGTGGCAGGTCGCGCGAGGAACTCGTCACGATTCGCGGCGGCGATGAGGCCGAAGCGGTGATGCCGATGCTTCCAGACGAGTAGGGTACACATGTTTGATGGGGAGAGCCCGCCGAGAGGAGCGCTATCCCGCGCCGCGAAGCCAGCCGTGCGATTCGTATTTCACTCTTTGAAAACCTCGGAGATTATACCCTCATGCAGAGGCCGATATGGGCGCGTCTTGCGTCTTGCATAGCCGTCGCGTCGACGTTCTCGATCCTGATGAGCGCATGCTCGGGCTCGGGCGGCGGCGGCACCGGACCGGCGTCGGGCAACCTCATCAAGATCGGATCGGATCTTCCGGTCTCGGGCGCCGACGCGTCGGACGGCATCCCGACGCAGAACGGCGTGCAGCTCGCCGTCAAGGTCGCGAACGAGCGGCACATGATCCCGGGGTTCACGCTGCAAGCGGATTCGCTCGATGACGCCGTCAGCGGCGTCCACAATCCGCCGCAAGGTCAGAAGAACGTCCAGGCGCTCGCATCCGATGCCGCGGTCGTCGGCATCGTCGGACCCTTCAACAGCAACGTCGCGCAAGCGGAGATCCCGACGTCGAACGCGCTCGGCATCGCGCTCGTCGCTCCCTCGACGACGAATCCCACCCTCACGAAGGGCCCGCAAGCCGTCGAACTGCGCCGCCAGAATCCGGATCAGATCACGTTCTTCCGCGTCTGCGCGACCGATGACGTGCAAGGCCCCGTCGGCGCCGACTACGCGGCGAAGACGCTCCACCTCAAACGCGCATACATCGTCGACGACAACGAGACGTATGGAAAAGGTATCGCCGATCAGTGGGCGGCGCGCTTCACCGCCGACGGGGGCACCGTCGTTTCGCACCAGCACCTCACGCCCGGGCAGATCGATTTCCACGCGCTGCTCACGGACGCGGCGGCCGCGAATCCCGACGTCGTCTTCTACGGCGGCACGAGCGCGACCGGCGGCGATCAACTCCGTAAGCAGATGAGCGGCTCGCCGCTCGCCAACGTCACGATGTTCGGCGGCGACGGTATCCGTAACGACGAATTCCTCAAGATCGCCGGCTCGATGGCGAATCAGGTCTATGCGACCGTCGCCAGCGTCAACGCGGCGAAACTCCCGGCGGCGCAGGCGTTCCTCAAGGAATACCAAGACACGTATCACGTGCCGGTCGGTTCGTATTCAGCCTCCGGTTACGTCGCGGC
>JANWLL010000029.1 GCA_025450855.1 Vulcanimicrobiia bacterium | reverse complement strand
GCGGTGCTCGCGGAAGCGATCCAGGAGTCGTCTGGGAACCCGTTGCTCGACAACGCGGCGCTCAAAGCCGCGAAAGCGTCGACCTTCAAGCCGCCGACGTACAACGGCGTGGCGGTCCAGCGCGACTACCTGATCATCTATACGTTCAGCCTCGACCAATAATCCGCAGCGCTTTCACGTTCCCGTAGCGGTCGAGATTTATCTCGACCGCCGCGGCCTTTCCAATGAGATCAGGGAGCGGTCGAGATTTATCTCGACCGCCGCGGTCTTGCTCGGCGATGTAGTAGGTCGAGCCAAGCTCGGCTCTTTGGGACGACCGCGACGGTCGACGTAAACGTCGACCGCTACAGAGCATAAGGCCGCAACGGGCGAGCTAAAGCTCGACCGCTACATGACGATATCACGTTGAACCTTCGTCGCGTTGGTCGCGACTCAGAAGCACGATGACATCGGCGACCGCGCGGCAAGACGGCGATGTGATGGCGGAGATCAATATCACGCCGTTCACCGACGTGCTCCTCGTGCTCGTCATCATCTTCATGATCTTGGCTTCGATCGCGGTCCCGCCCGGATTCCAAAAAGAGCTGTCCAGCGATCTCAACCGAAAAACCATAATCGACAATTTCGCGCGCGTCATCGACGTCACGGTGACTCGAGCGGGCGCGATCTCCGTCGACGGCATCGCGACGACGAACAACGGCCTCTACGCCGCCATCGCCAATGCGGTCGCCGCGCACGAGCGCGCGCATCTATCGACGCACATCGCGATCGTCGCCGACGCCGACGCGAAATACGACGCGATAGTGAAGATACTCGACGCCGGACGACAAGCGGGCGACGACGACGCCGGATTCGTCACGCGTTAGGCGATGCGTCTGACCGTGGAATGAACCGTTGTGCCGACTTACGGCCCTATAGCGCGTTGGGCCGCCGGGAACATCAGCCGCTAGGAAAAACGTCGTTTTACGCTCGCCCAACGTGCGACGCCCCATAAATGCACAGGAAAGTGCACTCCGTGCTTAGGAAGGGGCCCCTCGAACACACTATCGTTAGAAGGCGCGGGCGCATGTCGGTCCGCGTTTCTCGCGTAGTGACAGGGGTGCACGATTGGATAACGCGTACGTCCATGCGATCATCTTAGGCATCATCCAAGGTGTGGCGGAGCTGTTCCCCGTGAGCAGCGCCGGTCACACCCTCATCATCTCCGCGCTCTTGGGCTGGAAGCCGCCGAGCTTACCATTCGTCGTCATGCTCCACCTCGGCACGTTCCTGGCGGTGCTCCTCTTCTTCGCGAAGGACTATTGGGCGCTCGTCGTCGGCTTCTTCACCGGCTTCGGCGATAAGTTCGCGAAGCCCGACCAGCGGCTCTCGCTGCTCGTCATCGCCGGCACGATACCGCTCTTCCTCGTCGGCAAGGCGGGCGAACCGTTCTTCGACCAGCTCTTCAGCCTCCCGATCTTCGCGGCGAGCTTCTTGCTCGTGACCGGCTTGGCGCTCTTCCTCATCGAGCGTATGCAGCGGCGGCCGGTCGAGCAGCTCGAAACCGTCGAACACGAGGAGCTCAACCCGAGATCGTCGCGCATGTACTTCCCCGAGGTGAGGCGCGCGGACGACCATCCCGGAGCAGCAGGTCTCTCGTGGGTGAAGGCACTTCTCGTCGGCGTGAGCCAGATCGGCGGGTTGTTCCCCGGCGGATCGCGCAGCGGCTTCTCGATCGTCGCCGGCATGTGGGCCGGGTTGACGCGCGAGCAATCGGCGCGCTTCTCGTTCTTGCTCGCGGGTCCGGCGATCTTGGGCGCGAGCGCGTTCGAAATGCTGCGCATCCTCAAACCCGAACCGTGCGACCCGACGGTGACGACGCAATTGCACGGTGTCGCGAATCTGTGCGCGCCGCCGGAACCGACCCTCGTCATCGTCACCGGTTTCATCGTCGCGTTCATAACCGGCATGTTCGCGATCCGCTTCTTCATGCGCTACGTCAACGATCACCGGCTGACGCCCTTCGCATACTACTGTTGGGCGTTTGGTCTCGTGACGCTCGGGATACTGCTCAGCCGGGTCCACGGCGGCTGAGAGCCGACGGGATCGCGCCGATAGGGCAACCGCTGCTCGTGCGGTAACTATTTCGCCGTGAAGGCGAAGTTATCGCACGTGCGTCCGGACGGTTCGCTGACGATGGTCGACGTGGGGGCGAAGCGCGCGACGCTGCGTGAAGCGTCGGCCCAAGCGATCATCCGGATGAACGCGGCAGCGCACCGCGCGCTCAAGTCCGGCGACCTCAAGAAGGGCGACGCGCTCGCGACGGCGCGCATCGCCGGCATCATGGCCGCGAAGAAGACGGCGAGCCTCATCCCGTTATGCCATCCGCTCGCGTTGACGCACGTCGACGTCGACATCTCGCTGCGCGGGCGCGACACCGCCGCGGTCACCTGCAGCGCTAGCTGCACCGGTCCGACAGGCGTCGAGATGGAGGCGATGACCGGCGCGTGCGTCGCGGCGCTCACGATCTACGACATGTGCAAAGCGCTCGATCGCGGCATCGTCATCGAGTCGGTCAAGCTGCTCGCGAAATCGGGCGGGCGAAGCGGCACGTACAGGGCCTGATGCGTTTCGCGCTCCTCGTCCTTTCCGACAAAGCCGCAGCCGGCGTGCGTGACGACGGATGCCTTCCCGTCATGGAAGCCGGGCTGCCGCAAGGATCGCGCGTCGTCGTGCGCGAGATCGTCGCTGACGACGGGTCGCTCATCGAAAAGCGCCTGCGGGCGTGGTGCGATTCCGGCGACGTCGATTGCGTTCTCACTTCCGGCGGGACCGGATTGAGCGCGCGCGACCTGACGCCCCAGGCGACGCTCGCGGTCATGGACTACGAAGTACCGGGCATTGCCGAAGCGATGCGCGCCGCAAGCATCGGAACGGTTCCCAGCGCGATGTTGTCGCGAGCTATCGCCGCGGTGCGCGGCAAGACGCTCATCGTCAACCTCCCTGGCAGCCCACGCGGCGTGCGCGAGACGCTCGGCGTTATCGCCGGCGTGCTGCCGCACGCCATCGAGCTTCTCGCCGGAAGTACCGGCGAACACGCGACGGAGCCCTGATCCGATGGACTTCGCGAGCGCCGTCAAGTTCCTCCAGACGACGACGAACGAGTCGGTGTCGCGGCGTCATCCCGGACGGCTCGATCGCATGCACGAGCTGCTCGCGCTCGTCGGCGATCCGCAGCGCGAGTTCAAGTCGATCCACGTCGGCGGCACATCGGGCAAAGGTTCGACCGCGACGATGGCCGCTGCGATGCTGCGATCGGCCGGATTCAAAGTCGGCCTGCATACGAAGCCGCACCTGCGCTCGGTGACCGAACGCGCATGTATCGACGGGGCGCCGCTGAGCGAGGAGCGCTTCGCGGCGATCATCGAGGAGATGATGCCGGCGGTCCGCGAGATGGAGCGCGGCCCGCATGGCGCTCCGTCGTACTTCGAGTTGCTCGTCGCGCTCGCGTTCAAGCTGTTCGCACAAGAGCGCGTCGACTGTGCGGTCGTCGAAGTCGGCATCGGCGGCAAGCTCGACGGCACGAACGTTCTGTTGCCGCTCGTCAGCGTCCTGACGAACGTAGGAACCGACCATGCCGACGTGCTCGGCGACACGGTCGAAGAGATCGCGGCCGACAAATCGGGCATCATCAAGCAAGGTGTACCGGTCGTGACCGCGGCGGAGCATCCCGGCGCGCTGCACGTCATCGAAGAGGCGGCGCTGCGCGCTCGCGCACCGCTGACAAGAGTGCAATCGGCTGCGAAGATCAGCTCGCAAGCGCGCGGCGCGTACGAGCAGCGCGCCGAGATCGGCACGGAGCGCGCGACATATTCCTTTTCGATGCCGCTGCTCGGCGAGTTCCAAGTGACCAATGCGGCGACGGCGATCGTCGCGCTCGAGCAGGTCTCGGACCTGCTGCCGGTGAGTCCGACGCAAGTGGAACACGCGATGTCGTCGGTCGTGCTGCCCGGGCGCATGGAATTCTATCCGTCGCGACCGGCCCTGTTGTTCGACGTCGCGCACAACGCCGAAAAAGCGGAAGCGCTGCGCGGCGGTCTGTTGCGCCATTTCCCCGACAAGCGCTTCACCTTCGTCGTCGCGGTCGCAGAGGGCAAGGCAGCGCGCGAGATGCTCGCGGCGTGGTCGACGCTGCCCGCGCACTTCATCTTCACGTCGTTCGACGTCGCGCATCGCACGGCGACGATCCCGCAGCGGCTGGCGCTCACCGCCGAGGCTGCCGGAATGAGCGCCCGCGCGATCGAGGATCCGGTCGAAGCGCTCACCATCGCGCGGCGGATGGCGGGCGCCGACGAGCTCGTGGTCGTCACCGGCTCGACGTTCCTCGTCGCACGGCTCCGCGAGTGGTTCGCGCGCAACGTCGCGGACGGAAGCCACGCGCGTGCGTAGCGTCCGGCCGTTCGCTTTGGACCCGATGACCATCCGCGGGCGCGAGTTCCAATGGGGCACGCGGACGTTCGTCATGGGGATAATCAACGTGACGCCCGACTCGTTTTCGGGCGACGGTCTGAGCCGCGACGTCGACGCCGCCGTGCAAAAGGCGCGCTCGTTCGCCGCGGCCGATGCAGATTTCATCGACGTCGGCGGGGAATCGACGCGACCAGGTCACGAGCCCGTGCGAGAAGAGGAAGAAGCAGCGCGCGTCATTCCGGCGCTCAAGGCCATCCGCGCCGCGGTCGACCTGCCGATCTCGATCGACACCTTTAAGCCGGCGGTCGCATCGGCGGCGCTCGAAGCCGGCGCGGACATCGTCAACTGCGTGTGGGGCGCCGTGCCGGGGATCGTCGAGGTCGCGGCTCGTGCGGGCGTGCCGCTCGTCGTCATGCACAACCGCAACTCGACCGACTACGAAGGCGACTACGTCGGCGAGATCATCGACTCGTTGGGGCGCTCGGCCGAGGAAGCGCGTCAAGCCGGCGTCGCGCGCGTGATCGTCGATCCGGGAATCGGCTTCGGCAAGACGGCGGATCAAAACGTCGTCGTGCTCGGCCGGCTCGGCGAGTTCGTCGAGCGGCTGCCGTATCCGCTGCTCGTCGGCGCGTCGCGGAAATCATTCATCGGCAAGATCACCGGACTGCCGGTCGAGGAGCGCGCGTTCGGTACCGCTGCTTCAGTCGCGCTCGCGATCGGGGCGGGCGCGGACATCGTGCGGATCCACGACGTCGAAATGCTCGTGCCGGCGATCGACGTCGCGGATGCGATCTGTCGCCACGGTTCGGCGCGCAACGCGCGGGTCGCGGCGCCGGACCTTTCGACCTCGACCGGACCGAAGTCATGATGGACGCGATCCGCATCCGCCGCATGCGCTTTTGGGGCCGCCATGGTGTGACCGAAGCGGAGCGAGCGAACCCGCAAGAGATCGAAGTCGACGCCGAGCTTGTCCTCGATTGCTCGCGCGCGGCACGGTCGGATCGCCTCGATGACGCGGTCGATTACCACGCGGCCTATCGTCTTTGCGAGCGCGTCGTCACCGAGCGTTCGTTCGCGCTCCTCGAAGCGCTTGCGGACGAGTGCCTCAACGAATTGATGCGCGACGCGCGCGTCGAGCGTGCCACGGTGCGCGTGCGCAAGCCCGGTCTGCTCGACGGCGCGACGCCCGAAGTCGAGTTGTCACGCGCGCGCCCGCGTGGCTAGGGCGTTCGTCGGCGTCGGATCCAACCTCGGCGATTCGGCCGGCATCGTGCGCGAAGCGTTCGATCGGTTGCGCGCACTCGGCACGGATTTCGTCAACTCCGACCTCTATCTGACCGAGCCGTGGGGCGTGAAAGCGCAGCCGTCGTATATCAACGCCGTCGCCGCTTTCGATACCGAGCTAGGCGCTCGAGAACTGCTCGAGCGTCTCCGAGCGATCGAAATCGCATTCGGTCGGCAGCGCCGCGAGCGTTTTGGACCGAGGACGCTCGACCTCGAT
>JANWLL010000028.1 GCA_025450855.1 Vulcanimicrobiia bacterium | reverse complement strand
TGGGAGCGGTCGAGATTCATCTCGACCGCCGCGGCCTCGCAACAACGATGGGAGCGGTCGAGATTCATCTCGACCGCCGCGGCCTCGCAACAACGATGGGAGCGGTCGAGATTCATCTCGACCGCCGCGGCCTCGCAACAACGATGGGAGCGGTCGAGCTCAGCTCGACCGTCGCGGACTTGCATGAACGGAAAAAGGCTCGGCTTGTTCATCGCGCTCGGCGCCGGAATCGGCACCGCGATCGGCTCAGCGGTACATCAGATCCCGTACGGTCTCGCCTTCGGCGTCGCGATCGGCGTGGCGCTCGGCAGTTTCGCGGATCAGCAACGCCGGCAAAAATAAAAGGTGCGAGCACAGGACGTGGAGCTCGCACCAGGGGTGGGTGTTAGGAGTGCCGGGTCAAGTATAACATGCGGTCATCGCGCGCCGCATCATGTTGGCACTGCATTGTCAGCCGCGCAACAGCCTCGCGAGATCGAGCGCATTCGCTTTATGCGTCCGATTGCCGGTGAGCCGCGCCGACAGTTCGTATGCCGCGACGAGCTCGGGCGACTTGCCGAAGCGCTCGATGAGCGGCAGCGCCTCTCGGACCGCGAGCAGCGCTTGCGCGCGTTCGCCGCGTCCTTCGTGCGCGAGCGCTCGGATGAGGCATGCGTAGCCGACGAATCCCGCTTTGCCTTGCCGCTGCATCGCTTCGCCCGCGCGGAGCGACGCTGCGAGCGCCTCGACGTAGCGGTGCGACAAGAGAAGCAGCTCGGCCTCGGCGAGCTCGAGTCTCGCCCAACCTGCGCCGCCTTGCTCGACACGAGAGCGTCCTTCGTCGATCAAGCGACGCGCCGCGTCGAAATCGCCCACTTCCGCTTCGCTTTCCGCAGCGGCCGCGCTCAAGAGCGCGAATTCAGTGCCTTTCATGGTCGCGCGCGCGATGCCGATCGTCCGGCGCGTGGTCTGCGCGGCGCCTTCTGCGTTGCCGTTGAGCCGTTCCATGCTCGAGAGCCAGCCGAGCGCCATGAGCGCATCGTGGAGCATGCCGCGCCGTTCGGCGAGGACCGCCGCAGCCGACATCTCGCGCATCGCCCAGGCGACATCGCCGTCTTTGACGAGATGGACCATCGACGACGCGGCGAGCAACGCGTAGTGGGCGTCATCCGGCGGATCGTCCAGGCGTTCGAGCGCGTTCCACGCGTTCTCGACGTCGCGGCCGGCGGTCTCGATGTCGCCGGTGAGCCAGCGGAGCACTGCCGAATTGGCGTGAGCGCGGACCAAGACGTCGGTTGCGCCGACGGGAGACTCGCCGAGAAGGCCGGTCGATTTCGCAGCCGCGAGATCGTAGCCTTGGAACGCAGCCGGGGTTTCGCCGCGGACGCGCGCGATCGTCGCCGATGAAAGGTCGATGTCGCACTCGACGAGCAGGCTCTGCGTGTCCTTGGGCGATTGGCTGGTCGCTATCGCGCGTCTGGCATTTTCGACCGCGTTCGCCGCTTTTTCGGTGTAGCCGGAGTCGACGAGTGTCATGGCCGCTGCGTTGAAGGCGCGAGCGCGCTGGAGATGCGACGTCGAGTTCGAGGCGACTTGGTCGAGGACGCCGAGCGCGTCGTCGAACCGGCCCATGTTGCGCAGCAAGGTCGCGTAGCGAAGCTCGAGGTCGAAGCTGTCGCCGAGGTTGACGACGGCGAGCATCGGCGGCGCATATCGCGGCAGATCCTCGACGAGTCGAAGACGGATGCCGTCGAGATCGCGGAAAAGCGTCCTCAGCGATATGCCGAGATCGCGCGCCACCGCTTTGTACGGCTCGGTACCGACGACGCAACGTCTGACGATTTCGGATTGGCGATGCGAACGATCGCCGTCGAACGGGTTGCCTTCGGAGGGATCGAGCGCTCGCAAGACCGCGGCGACCGCTTGTGCCACGCGTGACACGACGACGCGATCCGGTAGTTGCTCCGAGCCTTCTCTATCCGCAGCGAGGAGGTGCGCGACGAGCGGGTTCGACCGTAGCGCCTTCGCGTTGCGCATGTTGTGGAGGAGGTGTCGTGCGGCTACGTCCGTCGCATCGACTGCTTGAGCGTATGCTTGACTATCCACGGCTGGCCCCTCGCTGCCGTTGTTATGTAGTATTTATTTTCGGCGTGTCCCGACTATGCCCTCGCGCCGCACCGTGTTCTGGGCCTCATATCCTAGCATGCAGGCGCCGCAAATCGCGGTACAAACTGCCAAAATGGTGACAAAATGCTCGTGGGTTGTCAGCAGCGCGTCCTTTCGCGCACCGGCGGCGGCATGGGCGTCCGACTCGAGGCGAAGGAAATGATATGACGAGCCGAGGCCTTCGCAAGCCCTAACGGAGGCCTTGGCTTTTCGCGCCCCTGGCAAGGGAGCGGTCGACATTTATCTCGACCGGCGCGGCCTACCATCTAAGGAAGATCGAATGCGTCGCGAACCGCGCGGCTGCGGAGCGCCGCGTACGACCACATCGTGTACGCATAGACGAGCAGCAAGACCACGGCGAATAACGCGAGGCGCAGATACGGATCGATCGCGGTCGTGCCGAGCCAACCGCCGACGAGAGCCGGCGCGATGCCGTTGACGATCGACCACGCGAGCATGATCGCAGCGCCGGCCATGACAGCTCCGTAGAGCGGCGATTGGAAACGAGCTGCGATGCTCCGCGACCTTTCGTACAGCCAGTGGTACTTCCAAACGCCAAAGACGAGGAGCGCGATCCAGAGCAACATCCAGATCTGTTGGACCAGCTGGCCATCGAACGGAGAGCCTGCCTGGACGTTCCCGCTCATCACCGCCAATATCGGGATCCAGATGATGCCGGACGCCGCACTCACCCCGAGAACGAATGTGTAGACGTACGCGATCATGTACGCCAGCTTGCTTCGAAAGAGAAGGCCGATGGCACCGATGACGCACGCGATGTCGCCGACGACGTGCAATGACGGCGCGATGGCGGGTGGGTAGCGCAAATCGTCGGCGCACGCCGATAGGTTGCCGATCAGCAGGATGGTGGCGATCGCGAGGACCCGCAATCGCGTGCCCGGATCCGGCCAGTCTTCCGCTCGGCCGCGTACGGAATCGGCCAGCCATCGTATGGCGGCATTCATCGCAAGCGGCATTCGCCTGCCCCAAGGTCGGACCCGCCTGACGTGAGAATACATCGGGGCAAATGCCGAAAACTCAACCACAGCTGTTCACCATCGCGACGCTGGGCAGCCACTCGGCCTTGCAGATCCTCAAAGGCGCGAAAGACGAAGGCTTCCACACGCTCGCGGTCGTGACGCCCCAAAATGAGCGTCTGTACTCGAGCTTCGCGTTCGTCGACGAAGTCGAGGTCATCCCCGAGTACTCCCATTTCCCGAAGCTCGAACCCAAGCTCGCGGGCCGCAAGATCATACTCGTGCCGCACGGATCGTTCGTCGCCTACCTATCGCTTCGCGAGCACAAGGCGATGACGACGCCGTACTTCGGCAACAAAGCGGTGCTCGATCTCGAAGCCGATCGCATGAAGCAGCGCGACTGGCTTCTGCGCGCCGGCTTGAAGATGCCGCGCCAGTTCACGCAGGCGAGCGACATCGACCGGCCCGTCATAGTGAAGCTGTACGGCGCGCTCGGCGGCAAGGGCTACCTCTTCGTCAAGAACGCCGACGATTTCAGCACGCGTGCCGCCAAACTCAAGCAGCAGTACATCATGCAGGAGTACATCATCGGCGTTCCGGTGTACATCCATTACTTCTATTCGCCGCTCACCGGCAAGCTCGAGATCATGTCGATGGATCGCCGCTACGAGAGCAACGTCGACTCGCTCGGGCGCATCCCGTCGGCCGACCAGGAAGGCTGGGATCTGCAGCCTTCGTACGTCGTCATCGGAAACCAGCCGATCAGTTTGCGCGAATCGCTGCTCGCTGAAGCCTTCCATATGGGCGAGGCCGTCGTGCGCGTCAGCCGCGAGCTATGCCCCGAGCGCGGACTTTTCGGCGCGTTCTGCCTCGAGACGATCGTCACGCCTGAAGCGGAGTTCTTCCTCATGGAGATCTCCGCGCGCATCGTCGCCGGCACGAACCTCTTCATCGACGGCTCGCCGTACTCGTATCTCAATTACGACGAACCGATGTCGACCGGCCGGCGCATCGCGCGCGAGATCAAGAACGCGCTCTTGTCGAACAGCCTCGAGATGGTGCTCGACCAGTCGAGCAAGTTGCCGGAGTTCTACCTCGCCGATCTCGAGTCGCCGGGTGTGGCGATCTCGGGTCCCGGCGTGCCGGCGAACTAGAGGATGGCCCAGGGTTCGAATGCCTCCGACGCGCTCGCTCGATACGACCGGCGCGCGCTGACCGTTTGCTCGATCGGCAGCCACTCGGCGCTCGACGTCTGCTTTGGTGCCAAGAAGCGGGGTTTGCGGACGCTCGTCGTCGCCTCGCGCGGTCGCGAGAAGACGTACGATTTGCATTATCGCACGCGTGCCGACGGCGGCTGCGTCGACGAGACGATCGTGCTCGCGCAGTTCGCGGACATCCTCGATCCGGCGGTCCAACGCGACCTGCTCGGCCGCAACGTCATCTTCGTGCCGAACCGGTCGTTCGAGGTCTATCTGCGCCAGCGGTATACGTACGACGAGATCGAAGCGGGCATGCTCGTGCCGTTCTTCGGCTCACGCCGGCTGCTGCGTGCCGAAGAGCGCGGCGAGGACTCGGCCGACGACCAGTATTCGCTGCTCGACCGCGCCGGCATCCGCTATCCGAGGCGCATCGCCGGGCCGTCGGACATCGACGGATTGACGATCGTCAAGGCGCCGCATGCGAAGGTGTCGTTCGAGCGCGCCTTCTTCCTGACGACCGATCCGCTTCATTATAGAGAGCGCTCCGCCGAACTCGTCGAGCGCGGAGTCGTGACGGTCGATGGGCTTTCGACCGCGGTCTTCGAGGAATACGTCGTCGGCCCGACCGTCAACTTGAATTTCTTCTGGTCGCCGCTGTTGGGCGAACTCGAGCTGCTCGGCACCGACACGCGGCGCCAGACCGACATCGACGGCGCCCGCGCGCTATTGGCTCGCGAGCAGGCTGCGCTGGGAGACGGGTACGTGCCCGGGATGGAAGAGGCGGGGCATATCGCGACGACGCTCACCGAGTCGATGCTCGAGCAGGCCTTCGACCTCGGGAGCCGCTTTGTGAAAGCCGCGTACGAAGCGATGCCGCCGGGAATCATCGGGCCGTTCGCGCTCCAGTGCATCATCGCATCGGGGCCGCCGAAGTCGTTCGTCGTCTACGATGTGTCGCTGCGCATCCCAGGGTCGCCGGGGACGAAATACACGCCGTATAGCGCGTATCGCTGGGGGGCGGAGATGTCGGTGGGCGAGCGAATCGCGAAGGAGATCGCGGCGGCGCGCGACGCGGATCGACTCGGCGACGTCTGCACCTAGCTAATAGATCATGTAGCGGTCGAGATAGATCTCGACCACTCCCTTTTCATCATACGGTTATTCGCAAGGCGAGGGCGCGGCGCTTACGGAAGTCTCAAGCATGGCCGTCCACGAACCTCGGTCGGAGGTAGCCCAAGAGACCGTCGTCATTCTCGATTTCGGCGCGCAGTACAGCCAGCTCATCGCGCGCAGGGTGCGCGAAGAGCAAGTGTACTCGGAGGTCTTACCCTTCGACGCGCCTTGGGAAGAGATCGAGCGCCGCAATCCTGCGGCGTTCATCCTTACAGGCGGTCCGGAAAGCGTCATCGCGCCGGGTGCGCCGCACATCCCCGAGGCGGTCTTGGCATCCGGCAAACCGATCCTCGGGATCTGCTACGGTATGCAAGAGCTCGCTCGCGCCGCGGGCGGCACCGTCGTGCCGAACGAAATCCGCGAATTCGGCAAGACGGAGCTCGTCATCGACGCCGTCCACGCGCCGATCTTCGAAGGCGTTCCGGGCCACTCGCAGGCCTGGATGAGCCACGGCGACACGGTCACCGATCTCCCGAAAGGCTTCGTCGCTCTCGCGCACACGAGCACGAGCGCCGTCGCCGCCATGGGAGATCCCGAGCGCGGCTGGTACGGCCTCCAATTCCATCCGGAGGTGGGCCACACGGAGCAGGGTCGGTTGGTCCTCCACAACTTCCTGCGCAAGGTCGCCGGCCTCAAGCAGAACTGGGCGATGTCGTCGTTCATCGACGGCGCGGTCGAGCGCATCAAGACGCAAGTCGGCGACGATGACGCGATATGCGCGCTCTCTGGCGGCGTCGACAGCGCGGTCGCGGCGACGCTCGTCGCGCGCGCGATCGGCACGAACCTCACCTGCGTGTTCGTCGACCACGGACTGCTGCGCGAGGGAGAAGCGGAAGAAGTCGTCGCGACGTTCCGCGACGTCCTCCATCTCAACCTGATCGCGGTCGACGCGCGGACGCGTTTCCTCAAGGCGCTCGACGGGGTCGTCGATCCCGAGGAGAAGCGCAAGATCATCGGGCGCGAATTCATCGCCGTCTTCGAAGAGCATGCGCGCGATCTTCGCAACGTCAAGTGGCTCGTGCAGGGGACGCTCTATCCCGACGTCATCGAGAGCAAGACGCCGCAGAGCAAGGCGGGCGCGAAGATCAAGACGCATCATAACGTCGGCGGCCTGCCCGAGCGCATGAAGCTCGGCCTCGTCGAACCGCTGCGGCTCCTCTTCAAAGACGAAGTGCGCGCGCTCGGCCGGGAGCTCGGCCTGCCGGAGCCGATCGTTTTCCGCCAGCCGTTCCCGGGGCCCGGCCTTGCCGTTCGCGTCCTCGGCGCCATCACCGAGGAGCGGCTCGCGGTGCTGCGCCGCTGCGACGCGATCGCGCGCGAAGAGATCAAGCGCGGCGCAGATCCGGAGCCGTGGCAATATTTCGCGGTTCTGACACCGCTCCAGAGCGTCGGCGTGATGGGCGACTTCCGCACCTATTCGAACATGGTCGCCATCCGCGCCGTCTCGAGCGAAGACGGGATGACGGCCGATTGGTCGCGGCTGCCCTACGACGTGCTCCAGCAGATATCGACGCGCATCGTCAACGAGGTCGGCGGCGTCAACCGCGTCGTCTACGACATAACGAGCAAGCCGCCGGCGACGATCGAATGGGAATGACGCGACGGCTGTGAGCGACCCGCGCTTCAACGAGCTTTTCCAGCTCACGAGCGTCATCTCGCTCCTCTTCCAGATACTCGCGACGGCCCTCATCGCGGTCCTCTCGTATTCGGTCTCCCACGCAGGCCGTCGACGCGGCATGCTGTATTGGAGCGGCGGCTGGGCGTGCTACATGCTGTCGCTCGTCTGCGTCATGTTCGTCTCGCGCGCACCAGGGTTCGGGCAGGCGCTCCTGTTCGGCTACTATTTCTTCGAATACGCGGCGGTTATGCTCATCTTCGCGGGCTGCCGCTACACGGCGACCGAGAAGCGGATATCGCCTGCGTCGCGCTGGCTGCTCGTGCCGGCCGCGATCGTCGCGCTCGCATTCGCGCTTTCGCCGGCGCCGTTCTTCTGGATGTTCGCCTGGCATACGGCGATCATCGGCCTCGGCTGGATCGTTTGCCTCGCCGGATTGTGGCCGGCGATGCGCGGCACCGCATCCGGCCCAGGCGTCCGGATCGTCGCGGTCGGTCTCGTGCTCCTCGCACTCGACTATCTTCACCATCTGCCGACCGGCTGGTATATCACGGCGAACCACATGACGCTGAGCGCCTACTACTATACGTGGGATTCGCTCATCGACGGCATGCTCGAGTTCATCCTCGGCTTCGGCACGGTCGTCATCATCGTCGACACGGAGCGCGCGGAGCTCGAGGTCGCGAACGAGCAGTTGAAGGCGGCGAACGAACGCGCTGCACACGCGCTCCACACGGATCCGCTCACGACCGTGCTCAGCCGTTACTCGTTCGAGGAGTCGTTCAGATCGGGTGACCGCCGGTCGAGCCATCGCGGCACCGCCGTCGTCGCAGACCTCGACGGGCTGAAAGAGGTGAACGACCGGTTCGGCCACGCCGCCGGCGACGCCGCGATCCGCGCGGTCGCCGACGGTCTTCGTTCGCTCATCCGTCAAGGCGATCGGATCTATCGCTGGGGCGGGGACGAGTTCGTCGTCGTCATGTCGGAGATGCCTGTCGACTCTGCGCGACGGCGGATGGAGGCGCTCGACGTCGCCGTCAACCGCGGTTTCGACAAGGCCTTCGCAGCAGCCGGGGCGCTTCGCGTGAGCTGGGGCGTTTTCGCGTACGACGTCGACATGCCGGTCGTCGACGCCATCGAGCGCGCGGACCGCGCGATGTACGACCTCAAAGCGAAGCGCAAAGCCGTCGAACAGGGATTGCCGTGAAGGTCCTCGTCGTCGGCTCGGGCGGGCGCGAACACGCGTTAGCGTGGAAACTCGCGCAATCGCCGAGCGTCAGTGGTCTGTTCGCGGCGCCCGGCAACGCCGGCACGGCGCGACTCGGCGAGAATTGGAGCGATCTCACACCGACCGCCACGCCGAAGATCGTCGCGAAAAGCCGCGAGTGCGGTATCGACCTCGTCGTCATCGGACCCGAAGCGGCGCTCGCCGCGGGTCTCGCCGACGCGCTGCGCGAGGCGGGGATCGCCGTTTTCGGTCCCGGCCGCGCCGGCGCGAAGCTCGAATCGAGCAAGGCGTTCGCCAAACAGTTCATGCGCAACCACGGCGTGCCGACGGCGAAGTTCCGGGTCGTCCACGACAAGAAGCAAGCGCAGCGGGCGCTGGGGGACTGGGAGGGCGGCGTCGTCATCAAAGCCGACGGGCTCGCGGCCGGCAAGGGTGTCGTCGTCTGCGCATCGGCCGACGAAGGGCGCGAGATCCTCGACGGCTGGTACGGCCGGCAAAAGGTGCCCGGCGGGGGGACGAGCGTCGTCCTCGAGGAGCTGCTCGAAGGCCCCGAAGTGTCCGTCATGACGGTCACCGACGGCGTTCGTTGCGCGGAGTTGGCGACCGCATGCGACTACAAGCGCGCGTGCGATGGCGACACCGGGCCGAACACGGGCGGCATGGGCGCGTACTCGCCGACGCCGGACGTCATGAACGACACGCTCGCGGCGCGCATCCGCGAGGAGATCCTCGCGCCGACGCTTCGCGGCTTGCGCGCCGACGGCATCGACTATCGCGGCTGTTTGTACGCCGGGCTCATGGTGACCGCGCGCGGACCGATGGTGCTCGAGTTCAACGCGCGCTTCGGCGATCCGGAGACGCAGGTCGTGTTGCCGCGGATGAAGAGCGATCTTTTTGAGCTGCTGTATGAGATCGCGACGAGTGAGGTCGCGGCGGTCGACGTTGAAGCTCGACCGCTACAGGTTGGATTCTCGCAACAGGCATGTGTCGGAGTCGTATTGGCGAGCGACGGCTATCCCGTGCGATCGTTGCCGGTCGCGAACTTACCGCTGCCCGATCCTATCCTCAAAGAGAGCGTCACCGCGTTTTGGGGTGGATCGACGCTCCACGGCGACGTCGTCGAGGCATCGGGCGGTCGCGTGCTGACGATGTCGGCGATCGGCGACGGACACGAGCAGGCACGCGAGCGCGCATACGCGGCGTGCGCCGCATACGGTCGCATCCTGCCGAGCGGCACGAAGCTTTGCTGCCGAAGCGACATCGCTCTTCGCGTGGTGCGCGCGCGTCATTGACACGCGTGCGGGCTATCGAGTAAGGTTGAAATAAATGGATATGCCCGTGCGCAGCCCGTGGGACGGCTACCGACCGAAACCGGAAGGTAGCGAGGACGCCGTCTACGACAAGTGCGGCGTAGCGGGCATCTACGCGCCCGGCGAAGACGTCGCCCGGCCGACCTTCTTCGCGCTCTACGCGCTCCAGCACCGCGGTCAGGAAAGCGCCGGCATCGCCGTCTCGGACGGCGCGGTTTTGCGTTGTCACCGCGATATGGGTCTCATCTCGAGCATCTTCACCGAGGACACGCTCGCGAAGCTGCCGGGGCATCTCTCGGTCGGACATTCACGTTACTCGACGACCGGTTCGTCGATCCTGTACAACGCTCAGCCGCTCATGATGCACAGCCGGCTCGGCTGGTTCGCAATCGCGCACAACGGCAATCTCGTCAACACGCACGAGCTGCGCGAAGCGCTCACCGATACGCTCGTGCCGACGTCCGCCTCCGATACCGACGTCATGGCGAGGCTCATCGTCGAAGCGCCCGACGACCTGATGGAAGACCGCGTCGCGCGCGTCATGCAGCGCTGTATCGGCGCCTTCTCGATCGTGCTCGCGACCGAGACGCAGCTGTTCGCGTTCCGCGATCCGTGGGGCATCCGCCCGCTCTGCGTCGGCAAGTACGGCAACGGTTGGGTGTTCGCGTCGGAGTCGTGCGCGCTGTCGACGATCGGCGCGGAGCTGGTCCGCGAGGTGACGCCGGGCGAGATCGTCATAGTCGACCAGCACGGATTGCGCAGCCGCATGATCGAGACCGAGGTCAAGCCGGCGAACTGCATCTTCGAATACATCTATTTCTCGCGCCCCGATTCGCAGTACAAGGGCCGCGAACTGTACCTCGCGCGCTATCAGATGGGGCGCGAGCTCGCGAAGGAGCATCCGACCGACGCCGATGTCGTCATGGGCGTTCCCGACAGCGCGACCGCCGCGGCGATCGGTTACGCCAATCAGTCGGAATTGCCGTACATCGAAGGCCTCATCAAGAACCGCTATATCGGCCGGACGTTCATCTCGCCGGACCAGTCGATGCGCGCGCAGGGCGTCAAGCTCAAGTTCAATCCGCTCACCGCGAATCTCAACGGCAAGCGCGTCGTCCTGGTCGACGATTCGATCGTCCGGGGCACGACGTCAAAACAGCTCGTCGCGCTGCTGCGTCGCGCCGGCGCGCGCGAAGTGCACATGCGGATCACGTGTCCGCCGATGCGCCATCCGTGCTTCCTCGGCGTCGACACCGCGACGTACGATCAGCTCATCGCGGCGAACATGACGGTGCCCGAGATCAAAGCGACCGTCGGTGCGGATTCGCTCGCCTACTTGAGCCTGCCGGGACTTGTAAGCGCGACCTCACGCGATCGCAGCGAGTTCTGCACCGGCTGCTTCACGGGCCGCTATCCCGACGGCATCCACGAGCATCTCGGCGACGTCGTGCGCGCTGCCGAAGGCGTGCTCGCAGATCCGGCGCTGCGCGGCTGACCTTTTTTCGTCGCGTTACATCGCGCGCGCGTTTGTAGCGCTGATGCGCGTCACACGCGCGATTCTTCCATATGAGTACCGATGATGCGTGGTCTTCCGCATGTGTCACAGCACGGCGCGCCATCTGTCTTATAGACCGATGAGACGACATTCGTACCTGATCCACCGAGCGTCGAAATTCGGCAAGCCATCGCGGGTCGAGCTGCGGCTCATCGATGGCGATCTTGCCGCCGCCGGCGTCCACATCTATTGGACTCATGCGTACAATGCCGATGCGTCGGCTGTGATCATCACGCAGCGCGTCATGCACGACGTGCTCGACGCCGCGTAGGGTTTCCGAAGCATTCTAGAGGTCGCCTGGTAGGTCGGTCCGAACCATAGCTCCTAGAGTGAGTTCATTACTTCTCACTGTTAGGAGTATTTTGCTTATGAAGTATCCCTGGTTTGCGGCGGCTCTGGTCGTCGCGTGCATGGGCAGCGCGGCAGCGGCGACGAGTCCGAGCATGCCGATGCCCTCGGCTTCAGAGATGAAAGAGATGAACATGAAGCCGCCGGCACCTGTCGGTCTTCCCGCCGGCGACGTCGGAGTGTCAGGCTGTATCCCGACGATGGGCTACCACTACGCGCGGCTCAAGGATCTGCCGTTCGGCCCGATCTACGGCATGTACGACGGCAAGCCGACGTTCACCGAAATCATGGTGGACCAGAAGTTGTTCGCGTCCGGCAAGAGTTGGGACGAGCAGCTGAAGCCGCTTCCCGGCTATCACATCGATCACGTCGACGTCTGGTTCGAACCGCACGGTCACGAAGGCTATCCGATACCGCATTACGATATCCACGCGTGGTACATCCCGCACACGGCGCACATGACGTTCTGCGGCAACGCATCGGGCACACGCCCGGCCTGGCTCGGCGGAATGCCTAACTAAGCAGCGACTCGCACCCCTACGAATGGAGCGGTCGAGCTATAGCTCGACCGCCGCGATCTTATGTGGTAGGCCGAGCGAAGCTCGGCTTTTTCTTTATTTCTTCTTGCGTTTTGCGGTCGCGCGCTTGGGCTTCCTCGCGCCGTTCGTCGACGCGGCCGTGCTGGGCGACGCTTGCATGAAGCGGCGTTGCGCCGCATCATCGGCCCGCTTGTGGACATCCGATCTGCCGATGAGTTCTGCGAGCGCGACCATCGGACGCATCCCGACCGCCGTGGGGCCTTTCACGATGTGGCCGTTGTCTCTCTCCGCCCACGACGTGCCCGCGATGTCGAGATGGATCCACGGTTGATCGTCGACGAATTCCTTGATGAACATCGCGCCGAAGATCGTGCCCGCCGGCCGGCCGCCGCTGTTCTTCATGTCCGCGATCGGGCTCTTGATGAGGTCGGCATATTCGGGGAAGAGCGGCAACTCCCAGTAGCGCTCGCCGAACGGGCGCGTCGCGCGGTGGAAGAGATCGACGAGCTCGCGGTCGTTGCTCATGACGCCGGTCGTCGTATGTCCGAACGCGACGACGGCCGCGCCCGTCAGCGTCGCGATATCGACGAGGTGCGTCGCACCGAGCTTGCGCGCCCAGCAAAGCCCATCAGCGAGGACGAGCCGACCCTCGGCGTCCGTGTTGATGATCTCGATGCTCTTGCCGTTCATCGCGCGGACGACGTCGCCGGGTTTCGTCGCACGGCCGGAAGGCATGTTCTCCGTGGCGCAGATGATGCCGATGACGTTCGCGGCCGGCTTCAACTGCCCGATCGCGCTCATCGCGGCGACGACCGCCGCACCGCCCGCCATGTCGCCTTTCATCGCGTCCATGTCTTGCGCCGGTTTGAGCGAGATACCGCCCGTGTCGAACGTGATGCCTTTGCCGACGAGGCCGAGGACGGTCTTCGACTTCGGTGCGCCGCGGTATTCGAGCGCGATCATCTTCGGCGGTTCGTCGCTGCCGACCGCGACCGATAGGAACGAACCCATGCCGAGCTTCTTCATGCCGGCCGTATCGAGGATCGTCGCCTTGAGTCCGTGTTTCTTGGCGAGCGCTTTTGCGCGGTCGGCGATGTTCGTCGGGGTCATGTCGTTCGAAGGCGCGTTCACCATCTCGCGCGCGAGGTTCGCCGCCTCGCCGAGAACGGTGCCGCGCTCGACGCCCTTGCCGAGCTGCTTGGCCGCGGACTGTGCGCCGATGAGCGTCACGGATTTGACCGCGTCCGGCTTCGCCTCACGGCGGCTGCGATAAGGCGACGGATCGAATGTCGCCATGAGCGCGCCCTCGGTCGCGGCCTCACCGACTTCGGCGGCATCGAAGGGAAGATCGTCCGGAAGGACGAGCGCGAGCGTGGTCAGGCCTCGGCGGGCCGCGGTTCGCACGCCGACACCGGCGTAGCGAGCGATCGTCGCGGGCGTGACGTCGCCTTTCGCGCCGATGCCGACGACGATGACACGCTTCGCCCCGATCTTGCCGTTCGCGACGAGCGTATGCTCTTCGTTTTCGCGGCCGCGCAGCTCGTTGCCGGAGCGCAGCTCGTCGATGACGCCGCCGAGCTTGCGATCGACGGTCTCGACCGTTGCGGATGCGACGCCGTCGGCATAGACGGGAAGTATAAGTGCATCGACGCGGGCGCGTTCAGGTTTCTCGGCGCTGACGTGTATTCTCATCGTCGGTGGGAGCCTTTCAAAAGGGAGTGGCCGGCAGATGGCCGGCGGCGGTCCGTATGACGGTTTTGCGAATCGGCGGGCCCTTCTACGGGCCAAAGGACGGACCTCCAACGCGCGCGGAATTTGCAGAATAGGGGCTTGTATGGCTGCCGCGTAATGATGCCGATGATGAGTGATTCGTACGCGCGATCCGGCGTCGATATCGACGCCGGCAACGAAGCGGTCAAGCGCTATCGCGCGCTGCTCGGGTCGCGCCGCGATCCGCGCGTGCTCGAAGGCATCGGCGGGTTCGGCGGATGCTTCGAGCTCAGTGGTTTTAAGCGCCCGGTTCTCGTAGCGAGCACCGATGGCGTGGGGACGAAGGTCTTGGTAGCCGCAGCGCTTGGGCGCTTCGACACCATCGGGCGCGATCTCGTGAACCACTGTATCAACGACATCGCGTGCATGAACGCGCGTCCGCTGTTCTTCCTCGATTATCTCGCTGTCGGCAAGCTCGATGCATCCGTAGCGGCGTCGATCGTCTCAGGTATCGCTGCATCGTGCGAACGGTTCGGCTTGGCGTTGCTCGGCGGCGAGACCGCGGAGATGCCAGGCGTCTATTCTCCCGAGCATTTCGATCTCGCGGGGACGATCGTCGGCGCCGTGGAACGCGACGCGATGCCCGATGCGACGTCGGTCGTCGCAGGTGACCTCGTGATCGGACTGCCCGCGAACGGTTTCCACACGAACGGCTACTCGCTCGTGCGGCATGTGCTCGATCGGTCGCGATGGGGCGATCGAGTGGAGGGTTCGTCGACGACGATCGCCGACGCGATGCTCGCCGTCCATCCGTGCTATCTGCCGTATATCGATGCGGTCCGCGCATCGGGTGTCGCGATCAAAGCGATGGCGCACATCACCGGCGGCGGGCTATTGGAAAACGTGGAGCGCGTTCTGCCCGAGCATCTCGCAGCACGATTCGATCGCTCGAAATGGACGGTACCCGCGCTGATGGCGCAAGTCGTCCGCGAAGCGCGCCTTACGGACGATGAAGCCTACCGGACGTTCAACATGGGCGTCGGGTTTTGCGTGATCGTGTCGTCAGCCGAGGGTGCGAAGGCGCTCGCCGCGGCGGACGAGGCGCTCGTGCGCGAGCCGATCGACGGTTCGGCACCGCCGAGCGCAGCGATCGTCGGCGAGATCGAGCCGCGTCACCAATGCGGCCCTGCCGTCATTATCACCTAAGGATCTTGTAGCGGTCGAGCTTTAGCTCGACCGGAGACGGGAGATGCTGTTGAAAGGCCGCGGCGGTCGAGATGAATCTCGACCGCACCCTTTCCTTCGCGAAGCGAGGTTGCGAGGCGATCAGTGGACGATGATGACCGTTCGCATCTCGTCCGGGTTATAGTGGAAGAAGCAACCGAACATATAGAACCCGGGGATGCCGGTCTCGTAGACGAGCGACGACTTGCCCGGATTGAGCGGGCCGGTCGAAAAGCCGCTCGTCGAGATGACCGTGTTCGCCGGCGATTGCGTCGATGATCCATTGAACGATGGCGGCCACGGCGCGCTCGACTGAGTCGCATCGCCGAGGAAGCTCGCCGTGTGCGTCAAGGTCGAGTCGACGTTTTGGAAGCGCACCGACTCGCCGGCTGGAAGCGATACGGTCTGCGACGTCATCGAGGTCGTCCCGTTGAAGTAGCCGAGCTCGAATCCGTAATTCGGATCGGTGATCGGCTGCTCGCCGGTGAGCCGGATCCCAACGGGCGCGATCTTCTCTTCGTACACGCCGACGTACGTGCAGCCTTCGGTGACGAACCACATGTCGCCGTCGGGTCCGAGCGCGAGTCCGCGCGGTATCGCCGCCGATCCGCCGTTCGGGCATCCGGGCACCATCGCGGCTTTGCCGAAGGTAAGCTTTGACGTGTTGAACTCCGTGAGGTCGTCGGCGGAATCGCCCGGCGAGATCCAGATCTGCTTGTCCGGGCCGACCGCGATGCCGTTCTCGAAGTTGGATTGGAACGACGTCGGGTAGTACGTCGACACGCCGGCCGTCGTCACGGCGAAGACGCCGCCGATGGAGTCGGTCGCGTAGAGATTGCCGTCGGGCCCTTTCGTCATCGCACCGGGAGTGCCGGGCGTGCCGGTCGCGATCGGAAATTCCGTGACGACGCCCGCCGTCGTCACCTTTCCGAACTCCATGACGTTCGGGCCGCCGGTCGCCGAGAACCAGACGTTGCCGTCAGGTCCTGCGGTGACGCCGCTCGGCGTCGCGCCGCTGGGTATGACGAAGAGCGTCGATGCGCCGGTGGGCGTGATCCGGCCGATCGCGTGCGCGCTCTGCTCGCTGAACCACATGTTGTTGTCGGGCCCCTTCGCGATGTCGAAGGTCTTGCTGGCGCCGGGGACGCTGAACGTCGTGATCGTGCCGTTCACGGCGATCTCGCCGATGTTGCCGTTGAGATCCGTGAACCAGAGGAAACCGGTTTTGCCGGCCGCGATGTGCGTCGCGAAGCCGCCGCCGTTGGGAAACGCGGTCTGCACGCCGGTCGTCGTGATCTGGTTGATATCGCCCGCGGTCGTGAACCATAGGTTGCCGTCGGAGCCCTTCGCGATATAGCTCGGCGTCTGCGAGACCGGATACTCGATGACGTAGTTCTTCGTCGATAGGAACGGCGACGCGGAGAAATACGACGGACCTGCCGGCGCGTTTGCCGACGGGATGATGGATCGGATCGCGCCGCAGCCCGCCAAGAGAATAGCGGCCGCCACGACTAAAGAAGAAGGAAGATAGCGTTGCATGGTCATGACGGGGAGTTTCGCGGGCTTGTGGCTAAGCGGCCTGCGATGCCTCGTGGTCCATTGGTCCCTACGGCCGTCTTCGTCTCCGGCAACGGCACGAATCTCCAGGCGGTCCTCGACGCCACGCGCGCCGGCCGTCTGCCTCTCGACATCAAACTCGTCGTCTGCGACACGCCGCGCGCTCGGGCGCTCGACCGGGCCGTTTCGGCCGGCGTGCCGACCGCTGTCCTCACGTGGCTGCGCGGGTCGGAGTCGCGCGCGGAGTATGCGCTCCGTTTGGCATCGACGGTTGAATCGAGCGGCTCTCGCCTTATCTTGCTCCTCGGCTGGATGCACGTGCTCGCGAGCGAATTTCTCGAGGCGGGCTTTGACGGCATACTCAACCTGCATCCATCGTTTCTCCCAGATGATCCGTCCGCCGATGACGTCATGTTGCCGGACGGCACGCGCTCGCCCGTCTTCCGCGGCGCGTATGCGGTGCGCGATGCGATCGAAGCGAACGTCACCATGACGGGGGCGACACTGATCGAGATAACGCCGGCGGTGGATCGTGGGCGAGTGCTGTCGCGCCGCGAGCTCGCGCTGCGCGCCGACGACGATGAAGCTTCCGCGCTGGCGCGGCTGCACCCGATCGAACACGAGGTCGTCATCGAAGGCATCACGGCGTGGTTGCGCGCCAAAGGGTTGGCGGCGGTCTCATGATCCACGACGGACGTTTCAGGCGCACGCGCATCGTCGCGACGATCGGCCCGGCGAGCGGCGACGAAGCGGTCGTGCGGCGATTGATCGCCGCAGGCGTCGACGTCTTTCGCGTCAACTTCTCGCATGCGACCCATCCGATGTACGATGAGTGGCGCGAGACGATCCGCCGGGCTTCGCGCGCCGTCGGGCGCAACGTCGGGATCTTGGCGGACTTGCAAGGTCCGAAACTGCGGATCGGCGCCCTTGTCGATCACAAGCCGGTGGAACTCGTGGCGGGCGCTTTGGTCGAGATCACGACCGAGCCCGTCGTCGGAACGGCGAAGCGTCTGTCGACCGCGTACGCGCAGCTTCCGCGCGACGTCAAGCCCGGCGACCGCATACTCTTGAACGACGGGGCGATCGAGCTGCACGTCAAATCCGTGCGCGGCGAGGTCGTCACGTGCGTCGTCGACAACGGCGGTATGCTCGGCGAGCACAAGGGGATGAATCTTCCCGGTGTCGCCGTGTCGTCGCCGGCGTTGACCGACAAGGATCGCGAAGATCTGCGTCACGCGGTAGCGACCGGCGTCGACTTCATAGCGATCTCGTTCGTGCGCCGGCCCGAAGACGTGATCGAAGCGAAGGAACTCGTGCGGCAGGCGGGCGGCGACATGCCGGTCATCGCGAAGATCGAAAAGCCCGAAGCGATCGAGCGTCTCGACGCGATCATGCGCGCAAGCGACGCCGTCATGGTCGCGCGTGGCGATCTCGGCGTCGAGATGCCGCCGGAGCGCGTGCCGACGCTCCAGAAGCATATCATCCGTCAGGCGAAGGAGCATCTGATCCCGGTCATCACCGCGACCCAGATGCTCGAATCGATGATCTCGGCGCCGCGTCCGACGCGCGCCGAAGCATCGGACGTCGCCAACGCGATCATCGACGGCACCGACGCATTGATGCTGTCGGGCGAGACGGCTGCGGGTTCGTATCCCGTGGAGTCGGTCGAGACGATGGTGCGCATCGCGCTCGAGGCGGAGTCGAGCTTCCCGCCGCGCGAACGACGCCGTCAGCGGGTCAACAGCGATTCGCACGCGATCTCGCACGCCGCGTGCCACATCACCGAGAGCATGGACGTGAAGGTCATAGCGGCGTTCACGCACACAGGTTTCTCCGCGCGCCTCGTCAGCAAAGACCGGCCGGCGGTGCCGATCTACGCGTTCGTGCCCGATGAAGTGGTCGGGCGTCGACTTGCGCTCGACTGGGGCGTGTTGCCGACCGTCATCGAGCAGAGCGGGCACACCGAGGAGATGATCTCGCGCGTGGAGTCCGAGCTCGTGCGTTTGGGCGTCGTGCGGTCGGGCGATGCGGTCGTCGTCGTCGGCGGCGCGCCGATGGGCGTCGCAGGAAGGACGAACTTCATCAAGATCGTCCGCGCAAGCTAGGCAAACACAGGGGATGTAGCGGTCGAGGTTTACCTCGACCGCCGCGGCTTTTCAGGGAATCCTTCAAGGTAGTGACTTGAGATCGGCAAGGATCTTGTCAGGCGTACATCCGGTAAAATGCCGCGAAAGATCTGTATCTAAAAACGCTCTCAAGCCACGCCGGGATAACAACGATGCTATGAAAGGGATGATGCTTTCATTGAAGCAGGCGCTTATTGCAACCGCGGTCCTATCGTCGATGATGACCGATTGTTCCGGAAAGCGAAGCTCTTTGAGCATTTCACACTTTGGCAAGGCATTAGCCCTCCCATAGAGTGTGAACTCCTCTGTTCTGGGGATTTGTGCCGGCAGTAATTCCCGCGGCGCCACGGCGAGGTTGATGTAATACGTGTTGCTGTAGTTGGATTTCTGGAGGTTGACCGCACCGACGCAATCATCACCTTCGATCACCCATTGATCACCGACTCGCTTAAAGCCAGCTGGTTTGAGCACTTGCGTGATCAGATGTGTCAAAGCTCGACCGGTCTCGTTCATCGCGTTCCAACCCCCGGAAGCTTTACCATGAGAAATTCGGGTCGGCTTTGAGATCGACCGGATCGACCCGCGACGCCTCGCCTCTATAGAACGCGGCGGCCGCGATCATCGCGGCATTGTCCGTGCAATACTCGAGTGCGGGGACGAGCACGTCGAGCCCGGCAGACCCACCGCGCTTCGTGAGCTCGGCGCGGAGCGCGGAATTCGCCGACACGCCGCCGGCGAGCGCGATCGTCGTCACGCCGAAATCTCGCGCCGCCCGCAAGGTCTTGACGCATAGCGCTTCGACGACAGCGGCTTGGAAACTCGCCGCGATATCCGCCGCACGATCGGTCGCGTGGTCGGGATGCGCATCGAGATGGTATCGCACCGCGGTCTTCAAGCCCGAGAAGCTGAAATCGTAGC
>JANWLL010000027.1 GCA_025450855.1 Vulcanimicrobiia bacterium | reverse complement strand
TCGCCTTCCTCCACGCCTAGCGCCGCTGCGTCCTCCGGCGAGACGTCGATCCAGTCGCCGCGCGTCCGCAGCGGCGACTCGAACTCGCCGCTCTGTACGCCCGAGTTGAACGAGTCGAGACGCCGTCCGGTCGTCAGCATGATCGGGAACTCCGGCGTGATGGCATCGACCGGCGGTTCCTGTACTACCACGTTGAATGCAGCGAGCCGGCCGCGAGCGGGCTTCTCCCACAAACGCGCGTGGAGGAACTGCTCGCCCGGATGCTGCTCGTCGTAGCACGGCCACCGGATCCCCTTAAGCCCCTCGAGCCGCGGATACGACATGCCGGCGTGCATCGGGCTCAGCGAGCGCAGCTCATCCCATAAAGACTGAGCTGTCGGTCGCGGCCACCTCGCGCCCATCCGCGCGGCGATCGACCACACGATGTCGATGTCGTCGCGCGCCTGACCCGGCGGCTCGACGATCTTGCGGACGCGTTGCACTCGGCGCTCGCTGTTCGTCACCGTGCCTTCGCTCTCGCACCATCCGGCAGCGGCCGGCAGCACGACGTGCGCGAGCTTGGCCGTGTGCGTCAACGTGACGTCTTGGACGACGAGGCAATCGAGCCGTTTCAGCAAGCCTTCGGTTCGGTGGCGATCTGCTTCCGACACCAGCGGGTTCTCGCCGACGACGTACAGCGCGTGCATCTCGCCCTGCTCGACCGCGTCGAACATCTCGTTGAGCCGCTTGCCGCGCGCCGGCGGGATCTTGACGCCCCATGCCTTTTCGAACTTGCCGCGCGCCGCGTCGTCTCCGATGTCTTGAAAACCCGGTAAGCGATCCGGGATCGCGCCCATGTCGCCGCCGCCCTGCACGTTGTTCTGGCCGCGCAATGGGTTCAACCCGGAACCGTAACGGCCGACGTGCCCGGTGAGCAAGCCGAGATTGATGAGCGCGAAGACGTTGTCGACCGCATTGTGATGTTCGGTGATGCCAAGCGTCCAGCAGATCATCGCGCGCTTCGCGCTCGCGTACTCGACGGCAACACGTCGGATCGCGTCGGCCGGAACGCCGGTGATCCTCTCTGCATCATCAGGCGTCGTGCCGGCGACGCTCGCGCGATACGCGTCGAAGCCCGACGTCGCGTTCGCGATGAACTCGCGATGCTCGAGGCCGAGAGCGAGGATCTCGTTCGCCATCGCGTTCGAAAGCGCGATGTCCGTGCCGACGTTGAGCCCGAGCCACGTGTCGGCCCACTGCGCGCTGAACGTCCGGCGCGGGTCGACGACGACGAGCTTCGCACCGCGGCGCACCGCCTTCAAGACGTGATGGAAGAAGATGGGGTGCGTCTCGCGCGCGTTGCTCCCCCACAAGAAGATGAAGTCGGTTTCCTCGACTTCCTCATACGAGCTGGTGCCGCCGCCGGCACCGAAAACCGCCGCCAGACCGACGACGCTAGGAGCGTGTCACGTCCGGTTGCAGCTGTCGACGTTATTGCAGCCGACGACCGCGCGGGCGAATTTCTCGGTGAGGAAGTTGAGTTCGTTCGTCGCCTTCGAGCAGCTGAATAGACCGAACGAATCCGGTCCGTGCGCCGCCACGGTCTCGCGGAACCCCTGGGCGGCGCGATCGAGCGCCTCGTCCCAGCTCGCGGGTCGCAGTCGGCCGTCCTCGCGGACGAGCGGCTCGAGCAGCCTTTCGAACGTTTCCCTCATAGATGCCAACCTCGGAATGGCCTTTCCGGACGTCAGGAATGACCCCAAAGGCGCCCGAAATCGCCGACCTGTTCCGCGGTTCGGCGGCCATGTCCGCCTCATGCGAGGCCTCACGTTTGCCGATGTCTTCCTTAGAAGCAACACGAATAAGGGCCATCTTATCCGCGCGCTCCGGCCGCGCGAACGATGCCCCGCCGCCCGCTAGACGGTGCGGCTTTTTCATCGACGGGTGAACGACCGAGTGAAAGAATCGCTAGCAGATCGGGTGCGCGCACGGCTGCGCCGTCTGCTCGGCTACGTCACCGGCGAGAGCAGCGGTCTCTCTCAGCGCCCGGAGGACGTCCTGCCGCATGTCTTGCGGCCGCCTCGGTTTCCTGGAGCCGACGCCGCTGCCGACGGCGAGCTCTCCGACGACGATTTCGATACGCTCCTGCGCGAAGGCCGCATCCGCACCGAGTATCAACCGATCGTGTCGCTCGCTGACGGCAGCGTCATCGGATACGAAGCGCTGTCGCGCGGCCCGATCGGCACGCGCCTCGAGACCGCGAACGCGCTCTTCGAAGCAGCGCGGCGGCGCGGCGTCGGCCCGGTCCTCGAGCGGCTCTGCCGGTTCCGCGCACTGAGCGGTGCCTCGAGCTTGCCGCCTGGCTGTTCCCTATTCTTGAACATCAGCCCGAACGTGCTCGAAGAGCGCCACGGCGGTCTCACGCACGACGTCCTCGAGCAGCACCACCTCCCGGCCGAGCGCATCGTACTCGAGATCACCGAGAAAGAAGCGATCGCGGACTTCGACTTCTTCAAGCGCACGCTGCTCCACTATAGCCGCCAAGGCTTCAAGATCGCGATCGACGACGCCGGCGCCGGGCACAACAGTTTGCATGCGGTCACCGAGATCCGGCCGCACTACATCAAGCTCGATATGGCGCTCGTCCGCGACATCGACAGAGACCGCGCGAAGAACGCGCTCGTCGCCGCGATCATCATGTTCGCCCGCCGGATCGACGCCCGCGTCCTCGCGGAAGGCGTCGAGACCGTCGAAGAGCTCGCGACGCTCATCGAGATCGGCGTCGACTACGGTCAAGGCCACGTGCTCGCGAGGCCGGCGCCCGCGTTCGTCGAGCCGAAGGCGGAAGTCGCAGCGTTCATCCGCGAGCGAGCGTCGGCGAGCCGCGTCGTCGCCGCGCCGACGCGCATGGCGGTCAACACGATCACGCGTCGTGCGCCCGCGCTCATGCCGACGGCGTACACCGGTGAGGTGCTCGAGATCTTCGAGCGCAACCCCGACCTCGACAGCGTCGTGCTCACCGAATACGGGGCACCCGTCGGACTCGTCAGCCGCACGAAACTGTACGAACGGCTGTCGCGGCAATTCGGCTACTCGATCTACGCGAAGCGGCCGGTTCGGCTCGTCATGGACGACGCGTATCTTTCCGTCGACTCGAAGGATTCGATCGACGAGGTCGCGCGCAAGGTCGTCCATCGCCGCCGGACCGAGATCTACGACGAGGTCATCGTCTTGGAGAACGGCGTCTATTCGGGCGTCGTCTCCGTGCGCGATCTGCTTCACACGATGACCGAGTTCCAAGCGTCGGTCAACCGCTACTCGAACCCGCTGACAGGCCTGCCCGGCAGAACCCTCGTCCAGCAAGAGATCGAACGTCGCGCGAATTCCGGAGCGCCGTACGCGCTGCTCCACGTCGACATCAACCACTTCCGGGCGTACAACGAGCGCCACGGATACGGCCGCGGCGACGAGGTCATCAAAGCGCTCGCCGAGTGCCTCGTCACGGTGACGAAAGAGATCGAGGGTCCCCAAGGGCTCGTCGGCCATCTCGGGGGCGTCAACTTCGTCGTCGTCGGGAGCGAGCGGACCGTCGAGGCGATGGGCATCGCGATCATCGAGCGGTTCGAACGCCGCGCCGCCGCCCTCTACATCCAGCGTGAAGTGTCGCTGCTCGGGGCGGACGTCCGTTCGGCGCCGCCGGAGATCGAGCTCGCGGCCGCGGGCGTCACGGCGACCGCTGCTCAGGGAAGCGGTGGGGGCGGGCTTGCGGCACGTGCGGCGCAGTATAAGCGGATGGCACGGACGATGCGCGGCAGCGGGTTCGTCTTAGACGGCCGCGTCATCGTCGGCAACAGAGAAGGCGGCGCTTTCCGGCGCGCGTGATCCGGTCGAGATCAAGCTCGGTCGAGATAAATCTCGACCGCTCCCTGACCTTCAGTCCTATTTGTCTTCGGCGCGTTTCGCGAACGGCAGCGCGAACGTGAACGTCGAGCCTGCTCCGAGCCTGCTCGACACGGATATCGAGCCGCCGTGCGCTTCGACAAGACCCTTCGAGATCGCAAGTCCGAGACCGGTTCCTGGCCCCGTGCGTCGTCCATGCTCGAGCTGCGTGAAGCGCTCGAACAGCCGCGGGAGGTCGTCTTCGGCGATGCCGACGCCGCAATCGGCGACGTCAACCTTAAGGAAGTCGCCGTCGACGCACCCACGCACGACGACCTCGTCACCGCGATGCGAGAACTTCACCGCGTTCGAGACGAGATTCGTCACGATCTGTTCGACGCGATCCGGGTCGGCGACTATCGGTGCGAGACCTGACGCGACGTCTGCCCGCACGATCACCCCGTATTCCTCCGCATAGCCGGCCATGCTCGCGACCGCCCGTTCGAGGAGCGGCTTGGGCTCGACCGCGCGGCGCCGGATCGCGAGCTTACCGGCTTCGAGCTTCGTCGCGTCGAGCAGATCGTTGATCAGGCGCAACAGGCGCTCCGAGTTGTTGCGCACCATTTCGAGCAGCTCGCCGGTCGTCCCCGCGTCGTTGCCGATCTGATCGAAGAGCAGTGCGGTCGCGCCTTTGATCGAGGTCAGCGGTGTCCGCAGCTCGTGGCTCACCGTGCTGATGAACTCGGACTTCATCTGTTCGACTTCGCGCGCCGCGGTCACGTCGCGGAACGCGTGGACCATCGCACCGATCGAACCCGCGTGATCGCGCAAAGGCGACGCGGAGACGGCGACCCAGCGCGAGGTCGCGTCGAAGTAGACCTCGTACGAGAACGAGTTGTGGCGTTTGGTCGGATCGGCGATGGCGGACTCGAACGCACGCCGGTCGAGGTCTGCGAGCGAGCGGCCCTGGCGGTCGGCGCCGCCGATCGCTTCGTAGCCGATCGCGAGCGCTTCCTCGGGCCCGACTCCCGTCATCCGCGCGGCCGCCGCGTTCCACAGCAAGAACCTGCCTTTTGCATCGATGACGTAGACGCCGTCTGCGGTCCCCGCGAGCACCCGCTCGAGCGTGTTCTTCTGATCGCAGATCTCGTCGACGAGGCGCGCGCGCCCGAGCGCGATCGCGAATTGGCCTTGCGCGAGCCGCAGCGTCTCGCGTTCGGTCGGCGAGAAGGGTCGTGAGAAGCGGTTGAATATCTGGAGAACGCCGATGACGCTTCCGCTGTCACGCAGCGGCAGCGATGCGATCTGTCTGATGCCCAGACGCTGCGCGAGCCGACGCGATGATTCGGGCAGCTCGTCCGTCGTCAGGTCATCTGCGAAGATGGCGCTCCCCGACGATATCGTGCGCCGCAGGATGCTGTCGGCGCGCGAATCGTTCGCCCGCTGCGCGAGCGATGCGGCGTCGGTCGACGGCATGCCGATCGAACAGACGAGGGCGGCCTCACCGCTCGCGGCCGACCTCTCGAAGACGAGCCCGCCATCAGCGCCGAGCGTCTCGAGCAGAGTCTGGAGCGCAGCCGGGAGCACGGTCGCGAGATCGGTGCCACCGACGAGCGCGGCGCTGAGATCGTTGACCGCCGTCAGCTGCTCGTCGTAACGAGCCGCAACCGCCTCGATCTCCCGGCGTTCCGATAGCTCGGCGACGACGCCGGCAGCGACCGCGGCGAGCGCGACTACGAAGTCTTCGTCGTCGATGTCAAAACCGCCGAGCGGGCGGTCGAACAAGCAGATCGCGCCGGCGACCGTGCCGCGGGCAGTGATAGGCGAGGCGACCGCGCTGCCGATTCGCTCCGACTGTGCGAATTGATCCGCGAGCAAGCGCTCGGGCGCGAAGAAGGCCGGATCGCTGATCGTCGGCGGAGCGAGCTTCCACCCGGACGCCGTGTCCTCGCGTAGTCCGCAGTGCGCGACGATCCCGTACGTGCCGGTGACGCGGTCGTGGGCGAAGACGCAGCCGCGGCGCGCTCCCGAGGCGGAGAGCGCTTCTTCGAGCAGTGATTGCAAGCGCGCGATGGGCGCTGCGGCGGACGACGCGGCGCTCGCGGCGCGTGCAACGGCTGCGATCGTTATGCCGTGTCTTTGGCTGTGCCGTTGGCGGCTCGCGGACGCGCTCAACGCGGATCGCGCACGGTGTATGATGTGCGGTGGTTCATCCATAGATATATCGGCAGCAAAGACTGTGGAAGGGGACAGCGCTCCCGGCTTTGCTTGACACTACGACCACCGCAAAGTATGATTGAAATCACGATGGGCATAAGGTCCCATCAACAATCAGCCGTTCGCCCGAACCCGATCGGCCTCGGACCGCGAAAAACAACGGACACCCGACCGACAGAGAGGGAAGACACAAGCCGCGCATGTCGATCTTCGATTCGATCCTGAATGTGTTCCGCGGGGCGCCGTCACGTGCCGTGCGCAGTCCGCGCTCGTCTCCCCGCCTCATGGTGAGTGTTCCCGCGCGGCTCCGCGCCATCGGCGACGGCGATCAGCCTGCTATCCTCGAGGATCTTTCGACCGGCGGTGCTTGCATCCGCAGCCACACCCGCATGCGCGGCGGCGACCAGATCGATCTCGCGATGAACCTCGGCATCGGCTATAAGTTCGACGTCCATGGCCGCGTCGTCTACGCGCGGCCCGATGCGCACGGCTTCCAGTGCCGTTACGGCTTGCGCTTTACCGCGTTGTCGCAGGACGATCAGAACCGCATCGCTACGTACATCAACGACCAGAAGTACGGGCGTCAGTTCGGCGTGCGACCGTTCTCGTCGGAGTCCGAACCCGCCTAGTCTCCGCTTGGAGAGGCAGGCCGCCTCTTGTTCGCTGACCGCCGCGAAGCCGGCCGTTCACTAGCATCACTACTCACGTCCGAGCGCGATCCACTCATCCTCGGCATCGCGCGTGGCGGCGTCGTCGTCGCGCACGCGGTTGCGTTCGCGCTCGATGCCGATCTCGACGTCGTCGTCATCCGGAAGGTCGGACACCCGCGACAGCCCGAGCTCGCGCTCGGCGCCGTGTCGGCGTCCGGTGAGTCGGTCGTCGCGCCGTACGCGGAAGAATATTACAGCGGTCCGGTCGCGCCGCTATTCGAGGAACAGACGCAGAGGGCGCGCGATCTCGAGCTGCGCGTGCGCGGCGACGGACCTCGCGTGCCGATCGAAGGGCGAAACGTCGTGATCGTCGATGACGGCATTGCGACTTCCGCGACGATGGAGTGCGCCGTCGCGCACGCCCGGCGCGCCCGCGCCGCTCGCGTCGTCTGTGCCGCTCCCGTCGCGCCGGCGGAATCGATCGAGCTCATACGTCGACGGTGCGACGACGTCGCCGTCGTCATCGCCGCGCGCGAACGCGACTTCGCCGTCGGACGATACTATCGCGACTTCCGCGAAGTCGACGATCGGCAGGTCATCGAGGCGCTGCGCAGCTCGATCGGACGAGGGTGAGTCCGGCCCCTCCATGAAGCGGTCGTCTCATGCCGTACGCCTCGTTCGCGACGTTCATCTCTGCCCACCGCGCGGACATCATCGCGGCGATACAGGCGCATGCAGGCCTGAGCGGCGCGGCACTCGCTATAGCAGTGCTCGCCGGCGTGCCGCTCGGCCTGTGGTGCGCGCATGACAAACGCGCCGCGTCGGCGGTCGTGACCTTCGCCAGCGCGGCTCGCGTCGTGCCGAGTCTCGCCGTCCTCACGCTCATGCTTCCGATCCTCGGCCTCGGCTTTCGTCCGGCGCTCGTCGCCCTGACGCTGCTCGCACTGCCGCCGATCATCATCAACACGTACGTCGGGTTCCGCGACGTCGAACCGTCCATCACCGAAGCGGCGAAAGCGATGGGCATGAGCGGCGCGACGATCGTCCGCCGCGTCGAGTCGCCGCTCGCCTTTCCCGTCGCCATGACCGGAATCCGCATCGCCGCCGTCGAGGTCATCGCGTCGGCGACGCTCGCGACGTTCATCGGCGGCGGCGGGCTCGGCGACCTCATCAACAACGGCTTGCAGCTCGACGACAGCGCGATGCTCTTGACGGGCGCCGCTCTCGTCGCACTCATGGCGCTCGTCGCCGAGATCGTGCTCGGAAGCATCGCGCGTCTTGCGCGTGCCGCATGAGCGGGCGATCGAAAGGACTGTGATCACATGACCCCACTTCGGATCGGCCGGCGCAGCGCGCTCACCGCGATCGCCGGCTTGGCGCTCGCCCCGGCTGCCTGCGCGCATCCGGCGGGTGTGGCGATCAAGATCGGGTCGAAAAACTTCACCGAGGAGCTCATCCTCGGCGAGCTGTATGCGCAATCGCTCGAGCACGCCGGGCTGCGCGTCGATCGCCGGTTGAACCTCGGCAGCGTCGAGGTCGCGATGGCGGCGCTCGCGCGAGGCGACATCGATCTCTATCCGGAGTATACCGGCACGGCGCTGCTCGTCGTGCTTAAGCTGCCGCCGATGACCGATCGCGATCGCACCTTCGAGACCGTCAAGCGCGAATACGAACGGCGCTTTCATTTGAGGTGGCTGAAACCGGCGCCGATGAACGACAGCCAAGCGCTTGCGACGACGAAAGCCGTGGCGGCGAAGTACGGACTGCGGACGTTATCCGACTTATCGCGTCAAGCGCCGAAGCTCCGGCTCGCATCGGTGCCGGAATTCACGGATCGCCCGGACGGGCTTGCCGGACTGCGCAAAGCGTACGGGGGCTTCGCGTTCGCGAGCATCCGCTACATCGCCATCGGGCTCAAGTATAAGGCGCTGCTCGACGGCGACGTCGACGTCGCCGTCGCCTTCGGCACCGACGGCCAGATCGGCGCCGATCATCTCGTCGTGCTCGAAGACGACAAGCGCTTCTGGCCGCCGTACCAGGTCGCACCGGTCGTGCGCGATGACATGCTCTCGCGCTTCCCTTCGATCGAGCCGGCGCTCGATGCGCTCGCCCCGCACATCACGGATTCGGCGATGCGCGACTTGAATTGGCGCGTCGACGGCGGTCACCAAGAACCCGCCGACGTCGCGCGCGATTTCCTCCGCTCGGCCGGACTGACCGCGTGACGGGCGAGCCCCACAAGCCGCCTGCGCTCCGCTTCGACGCGGTCGTCCACTCGTACGGCGGACGACGCGGTGTCGACGGCGTCACGCTCGACGTCCCCGCGGGTTCGTTTTGCGTACTGCTCGGCCAGTCGGGTTGCGGCAAGACGACACTGCTCAAGACCGCTAACCGGCTGCTCGAACCCACGAGCGGGCACGTGTTCGTCGAAGGCGTCGACGTCATGTCGATCCCGCCCGTGCTCTTGCGTCGCCGCATCGGCTATGCGATCCAAGCGGTCGGCCTCTTCCCGCACATGCGCGTGCGCGAGAACATCGCGGTCGTCCCCGAGCTCCTCGGGTGGGATCGGGCGCGCATCGCGGCGCGCGTCGACGAACTCCTCGACCTCGTCCACCTGCCGCCCGCGGAATATCGAGGCCGGTTCCCCCGCGAGCTGTCGGGCGGGCAGCAGCAACGCGTCGGCCTCGCGCGAGCGCTCGCCGGCGACCCGGCCATCCTCTTGATGGACGAACCTTTCGGCGCCGTCGACGCGATCGAGCGCGCGCATCTGCAGGACGAACTCGCGTCGCTCCATCGGCGTTTGGGCAAGACCGTGTTGTTCGTGACGCACGACGTCGAGGAAGCGCTGCGGCTCGCGGACACGATCGCGGTCATGCGCGATGGGCGTGTCGAGCAGTCTGGTTCGCCGCTGGAGATCCTCGCCCGGCCGGCGACACCGTTCGTCGCCGATCTCGTCGGCTCGCACGATGCGCTTCGTCTGCTCGCGGTCGTCAGGGTCGCGGATGCCCTTGATGGCGCGGCGCCCGGTGCCAACAGCACGCCGGCGCGCGCCGCCGTTCGATCCGATGCGACCCTTCGCGACGCGCTTTCGGTGCTGGCCCAGAGCGGCGACGCGAGCGTCGCCGTGGAGCGCGACGGCGCGCGGGTCGGAGTCATCAGCGTCGACGACATGCTCGCGGCTTTGCGGCGCCTCACCGGGGGTCGCGGCAGATGACGTACTTCCTCGGACATCAATCGGACGTTTGGCTGGCGGTCGGCCAGCACGCGCTCATATCCCTCGTGTCGCTGCTCATCGCGCTCGCGATCGCGATACCCCTCGGCGTTCTCGCCGCGCGGGCACCTGCCGTCGGCGCTCCTATCCTCGGGCTCCTCGGCGCGATCTACACGATCCCGAGCATGGCGCTGCTCGGCGTGCTCGTCCTCGTCGAGGGTCTCGGTTTTTGGACTGCCGTCACGGCGCTCGCGGCGTATGCGCAGATGATCCTCGTGCGAAACGTCGCCGCCGGCATCGCGGGCGTCGATCGCGGCGTCGTCGAGGCGGCGCGCGGTCTCGGCATGGGGGCGTGGCAGGTGTTCTGGCGCATCGAGCGTCCGCTCGCGACCCCCGTTTTCATCGCGGGCGTGCGCGTCGCGACGGTATCGATCGTCGGCATCGCGAGCGTCGCGGCATGGGTCGGCGCGGGCGGTCTCGGTACGCTCATCTTCGCCGGCATCGATCAGGGCAACGATGCGAAAGCCGTCACCGGCGCGATCGCCGCGATGCTGCTCGCGCTCGCGGCGGACGGGTCGCTACGCGCGCTCGAACGCCGCTTCGTGGCATCGCGTTAAGCGCGCGCCTTGAAGCTCGCGATCGTCAGGTAAGCGCCGAGAACGAACACGATCGCCACGTCCACATAGAAGAACTGCTCGTACAGCGAGCCCCAGAGCACGATACCCGGCGCTGCGCTGGGCGGCCAGAGGAGAAAAGCGAGGCCCTTGATCAGCGTCAGCCAGCTCACGAGGCTGACCACGAGCGGGAGTGCGCCCCGCGACCACCCGCCGACGCTGAGGATCATGGCAAGCCCCGCCGCCACCAAGATCAGGCCTAAGACGAAGATCACCGGCGCGTCGTGGATGAGCGCCGTCACCGTCTGGATCGTCGCAGCCTTGTTCGCCGCCATCGCGATCGAGACGAGGACGAGATAGATACCGAGCAGCTTACCGAGAAAGGTCGTTCGCGCGCCCACCGGGCCCACCATCGGATCGTCGACCTACCATGGGATCTTAGGGAATCGCGCCGCGAGGAGCGCGTCGACGCCGAACGTCCGCCCAGCACTGCCGATGATGAGCGCTAGTGCTATCATGAAGTCCGCCGCATCGTTGCTCGACGGATACCACCACCATAGACCCTTGGCGAACATGTAGTTCGTGACGAGGAACATCCCTATGGCGGCCGCGAGCCTCGTCGCGGTACCCGTGATGAGCGCGAGCGCGACGAACGTCTCGGCGATTTCGACGAGGACGCCGAACGTGGCCACGTGCGGCAGGACGGTACTCGAGAGAAACGCGGCGTAGAACGAGTGCGCATTCGCCAGTGCGAAGCGTTCGAGGAAAGCGCTCAGTATCTCAGGATACTGCGCGCCCGCCGCGAGTTTGGGGTACACCGCGATCGCGAACGTAACCCCGAGGAACAAGCGGAGGAGGACGAGCGCGTAGTTGGCCTTCACGCTAGTGCGCCCGGATCGCATCCTTCATAGTGCGCCGCGCCGAGGGCGTCATCCCGAAGACGACGCCTTGGCCGAACGAGCCGCCGCCGACAGTCGAAGTGAAGAGGTTCCCGTTCGCGTCAGGCGTCAGCCCGTACAGCGGCGATTGTCCGTCGCTGCCGGTCGAGCCGAACGCGTGGACGACGCTCTCCATGCCGGTCATGTGGTCGATCTTGAAGACGACGCCGCAGCCGCACGAGCCGCCGCCCACGTCGGTCGTGCCGAAGAGATCGCCGGCTGCGTCGAACACGAGCGTCGACGTCGGATTGCCGCCGTCGCTGCCGCCGGTGAAGCTGTAGAGCACGCGCTCGGCGTATCTCCCGGTCGATCTCGGCATCAATTCGTAGACCGCGCCGTTACCCGAGGTTCCGCCGAAGTACGTCGTGCCGAAAAGGTCGCCTTGCGCATCGGCGATGAGGCCGCCGTACGGAGAGCCGGCATCGGGCAAGCCTTTGAACTGGTAGATGACGCTGAAGCTGAAGGTGTTGTTCGGCCCGGGCACGAGCTTGAAAGCAGTGCCCGCTTGGTGGAGACCGCCGATCTCGGTGACGCCGAAGATGTCGCCGGCGGAGTCGACGAGCAGCGGGCCGAGCGATCCGATCCCGCCGTCGTTGCCGCCGGTGAACGCGTGCAGCACCTTGAGCTGCCATTGCGCGCGGTGGAACGACAGCTGATAGACGACGCCAACCCCGTGGGCACCGCCGTCCGGAGCGTCGCCGTAGAGATTCTCGTGCGAATCGATCGCCACCGGATTGCCGGGGCCAAAGCCGTCTTTGTTGCCGGTGAAGTTGTAGATCACGCGAAACCCGTCATGCGCGCCCTTCCTGAAGATGACGCCGCAGCCGTCGCCCACGCATATCCCGCCCGAGCCGCCCGCGACGGTCGTTCCGAAGAGGTTGCCTGCGGAATCGAACGTCACGCCCCCGTGCGGATTTTTCCCATCGGCGCCGCACGTGAACGTCCACACCGTCTGCTCCATCCATGAGCCCTGCTTCGGGGTCAGGCGGTCGAGGGTGCCACACCCGTCGACGCCGCCTTGAACGGTGGTGACATACGCGCGGCCTTGAAGGTCGAACGCGACCGACGTCGCCGCGTTGCCGCCGTCGTTGCCGCCGGTGAAGTCGTACACGATCCCTTGCGTCGTCGACGCGGATGCGCTGCAGAAAAGCGAAAGCGCCGCGATGCTCAACGCGCCGGCGCTCGCAAGAATTCGAAGCCCGTGGTTCCGCATATGAAACGTCCCCCCTCAAGAGTCAGGACGTTTTCGCGAAGGCGCCCTAAGCCACCTCGACTTTTTCAGCTCTGAGCCGTCAGCAGATAGTCCGCGAAGCGCTCGGATGCGTCGGTCCAGCGGCCTGTCACCGCGAATCCCGCAGCCACTGCCAGCGACGAGATCGATGCGTCGTCGAACTTATATGACGACTCGGTGTAGATCGGCTCGCCCGCGTCGAAGTGCGCGACGATGCCGACATGGTCGATCGCCACATCTTGTTCGATCGTGCTGACCAGGCGGATCTCGATCCTCGACGCAGCCGCATTGTAACGCGCCGTGTGCTGGAACGTCGACAAGTCGAACCGGCCGCCGAGCTCGCGATTGATCCTGCCGAGCAGGTTGCGGCTGAACGCCGCGGTGACGCCGGTCGGGTCGTCGTACGCGGCTTCGAGCGTTCGCGCGTCTTTCTTCAGGTCGGCGCCGAGGAGAAACCCGTCGCCGGGGTCGAGCACCGACCGCAGGGCGGAGAGCGTCGAGCGTGCCTCGTCGGGCTCGAAGTTGCCGATATTCGACCCGAGGAAGAGCGCGAGCCGGCAGCGCGCGCCGTTGCGCGAGAGCCGCGCGATGCCGCTGAGATATTCGGCGTTGATGCCGTCGACGACGATGCGCGGATATTCCCGGCGCAATGCCTTCGCGCTCGCGTCGAGTGCGGCGCTGGAGATGTCGATCGGGCAGAAACGCAACGTCTGCTGGCGCACGAACGCGGCGTCGATGAGGTGACGCGTCTTCACCGCACTGCCGCTGCCGAGCTCGATGAGCTCGACAGGGTAGCCGACCGCGTCGATGATCTCACCGGCGTGGTCACGGAGGATCTCCGCCTCGGCGTTCGTCAGATAGTATTCCGGAAGCGCCGTGATCGCGTCGAAAAGCGCCGACCCGAGGTCGTCGTAGAGGTACTTCGGCAAAAGGCGCTTTTGCGGCGCGCTCAAGCCCGACCTTACGTCGTCGGCAAAATCCATCGCGGCTCATTCGGACTGCCTTAAGACGCAACCCGCCAAACCTTCGCTGCGACGCGGGACAGAGACCGCCGCCACGAGAATCGCCGCGGCTATGGCCACGACTGAAATCGATCTCGACGACGGCGCCCGCACTATCCTGGAGGTATGGGGAGAGGGCGGACCCATCGTGCTCTGCGTCCACGGCATGACGAGTTCTCGCAAAGCGTGGGTCAGGCTAGGACAGCGCCTCGACGGGCGCTGCCGGATAGCGGCGTACGATCAGCGCGGGCATGGTGACGCTTCAGGCACGCGTGGCCCGATGACGCTCGAAACGCATGTCGCGGATATCGACGCCGTCGCGCGATCGCTCGGGTCGGACTTGTTCGCGCTCGTCGGGCATTCGTGGGGCGGAGCAGTCGTCATCCTCGCCGGCAAACGCGACGATGCTCAACGCGTCGTCGCTATCGACCCGGTGTTGCGCGTGCTGCCGGGAACGTGGAACGCCGACTACCTCGACGATGCGCAGGCGCTGTTCGCGCTCCCGAAACCCGCGCGTGAACTCTCGATCCGCTCGGCGCTCGCCGCCTGGCATCCGACCGACGTCGAAGGCAAGCTGCATGCGGTCGAGCACATGGCGGCCGAGCCGATCGCACGTCTCGGATCGGAGAATCGCGTCGACGAAGGTGGTTGGAACCTGCTCGAAGCGGTCGTCGATTACCCGAAGCCGCTGCTCGTCTTCGCAGCCGGACCCGATGACTCGGTCATGTCGACAAATGACGTCGCGCACCTGAAGGCGCGCGGCGGCGCGAACGTACGCATCGCTGAGTTTCCCGACGAGGGCCACAACCTCCATCGCACCGCGTTCGACGCGTTCGCGACGGAGGTGGCGGCCTTCTTGGGAGTGTGAGCGCCTAGCGGCCGAGCTGCGTGTGCAGCTCGTGCAGATCCTCGAGCATGTTGAGCGTGACGGCATCCTTGACGCTGTCACCCTTCAATCCGGTCGCTCCCCGGATCCCTTTGCACGTGTCGTCGCCATGGTTGTATCCGAACACCGCGTCGTTGTGCTTCTTGACTGTAGCGGCGTCGGTGTTACCGTTCGCCTTGACGTACTCTTCGAATTGCACGTACGTCGGCTTGCTGTTCTTGACGAAGTCGAGCAGCTTGGACTTGTCGAGTCCGAGGTCGCCGATCGTCATGTCGTCGAAGCCCTGGCCGCAATAATCCCACCCTTCGGCGAGAACCCCGGCGTTGCCGAGCGACAGCTTCGTCCACAGTCGCGGGAGGTGGGCGACGCCGAGCGGGCCCATCGCGCTCGACGGGATGAACGGGACGACTTGTTTTTCGGTTGCGGTTGCCATTGGGTGGATCCTTTCGGTTAGCGAGCAGCGGAGTACGATCAGGCGCGCGCGAGCGTCGGAGCGTGCCTGGATTTGAACGTCAATTCTGCGACGCCGGACTTGTCGAGTTCGCCCAGCCCTTGGCCGATCATCGCGTCGAACTGGCCCTTCGTGGCGGCGGCGAGCGGCAGGTCGAGACCCGCCGACCGCGCGAGCTCGAGCGCGATGCCCGAGTCCTTCGCGGCGTGCGCCGCCGAGAAATAGCAATCGTGTTCTCGGTTCTGCATGTCGGCGCCGTCTGTCTCGAGCACGCGCGAGTTCGCACCGGTCTGCGCGAATATCTCGCGCAGCATGTCGAGATCGAGCCCGAGCGCATCACCGAGGCCGAGGCCTTCGGCGAGACCTGCGGTGTTGATGTTCATGACCATGTTGACGAGCGCTTTCACCTTGGCCGCTTCACCGCTCGCGCCGACGTAGCGGAGCGACTTGCTCATGCGCTCGAGCATCGGACGCGCCTTTTCGAACGCATCCTTGCGACCGCCGATCATGAGGTAGAGCGAGCCGTCACGGGCCTGAGGGATCGAGCTCGCCATGCACGCCTCGAGGCTCCGGCCGTCGGCGGCTTCGACGAGCCTCTCGACCTCGACGTGAACGTCGGGCGATATCGTCGCGCAGTTGATGAAGAGCTTTCCGTTCGCGCCCTGCAGAAGGCTGTCGCCGCTTTGCGCGTAGATGCGGCGCATCGCGGCGTCGTCGGTCACGACCGTGATGACGACATCGGACGCCGACGTGACGCCGGCGAGCGTCGGCGATGCCTGCGCGCCGAACTCGGCCGCGATCGAACGTGCCAAGTCCGGCTGGATGTCGTGGACCGCTGCGATCGGGTAGCCGACGTCTTTCAACCGGCGGGCGATATTCGCGCCCATCCGGCCCACGCCGACGACGCCGATGCTTGGATTGCTGGCCAAGATCAGGTCCTCCGTCTCAGGGGGCGTGAGAGTTTGCCGCCGCCCGATGTGTTTCCCTACCCGTTACGGATAGACGCCGCGCAGCTTCGTCGCTTCCGCGACCCGGCTGACCGCGACGACGTAGGCCGCGCGCCGCATGTGGACCTTGAGCTTCTTCGACTGCTCGAGCGTCTCGCTAAAGGCCTTCGTCATCTTGCGCTTGAGCCGCTCGTTGACTTTGTCTTCATCCCAGAAGTCCTCTTGCAGGTCTTGCACCCACTCGAAGTACGAGACCGTCACGCCGCCGGCGTTCGCGAGGATGTCGGGCAGCACCATGATGCCGCGGTCGAAGAGGATGTCGTCGGCTTCGGGCAGAGTCGGCCCGTTCGCCGCTTCGGCGATGATCTTCGCGCGGATTCGCGGCGCGTTCTCCGCGGTGATGACTTTTTCGAGCGCCGCGGGCACGAGCACGTCGCACTCGCACTCGAGGATCTCTTTGTTCGACATCGTGTCGCCGCCGGAGAAACCGGATACGCTGCCGGTCTCTTGCTTGAACGCGATGAGCTTGCCGACGTCGAGCCCCTTCGGATTGCCCACGCCGCCGCGGCTGTCCGAGACGGCGACGATCTTGTAGCCCGCCTCCGCGAAGAGCTCGGCCGAGTGCATGCCGGCGTTCCCGAAGCCCTGGATAGAGGCCGTCGCACCGTTGATGTTGCGCCCGATCTCCGCCATCGCCTCGTTGGCCACGACGAGGCATCCTCTCGCCGTCGCTTTGTCGCGGCCGAGCGAACCGCCGATCGCGATCGGTTTGCCGGTGACGACGCCGGGTATCGAGTAGCCCTTCTGCATGGAGTACGTGTCCATGATCCATGCCATGATCTGCGGGGTCGTATAGACGTCCGGTGCGGGGATGTCTTTCTCTGGCCCTATGATGATCGAGATCTCGGTCGTGTAACGGCGCGTCATGTTCTCGAGCTCGCGCATCGACATCGACTTGGGATCGCAGATAACGCCGCCCTTCGCGCCGCCGAACGGGATGTTGACGAGCGAGCACTTCCACGTCATCCACATCGCGAGCGCCTTCACTTCGTCGAGCGACACGTCCGGATGGAACCGGATGCCGCCTTTCGCCGGTCCGCGCGACATATTGTGCTGAACGCGATAGCCCTCGAATACGCGCAGCGTGCGATCGTCCATCTCGCAGGGGACCGACACGGTGAGCACGCGCTTCGGAACGCGTAGATACGCATGGACGGACGCGTCGAGGCCGATGAGCTTCGCGACGTCGTCGAGCTGCGCCTGAGCCATCTGCCAGACGTTCTTCTCGGACTGGACTGCCGACCGGTCAAGGGTGGAAGACATTCGAACTCCTCGTGATTTTCAGCGCGGGGCATGGTGAAAGGGACGCGTTTCTTGCCGAAGACAGGACTCGAACCTGCACGTCCTTTCGGACACAAATACCTGAAACTTGCGCGTCTGCCAGTTTCGCCACTTCGGCCAGGGACGCGAGGTTTTCCCGCGCTTGCGAAAAACGCCTCTCGCAAGCGCAACGAACGCGTGGGCGAGGAGCGTTCTCACCTATATGAAGACGGCATTACTCGCGGCGACCGCGTTGATCGCGGCGGCATCTGCGGCCTCGGCGGCCGCACCCGTGCCGTACCTCCCGGTTCCGAAGGATGCGGCTGTCATCCTCAACACCGGCTCGACGAACGCGGCGGGCTATCGGATCGTCGTGCAACGCTCCGGCAACGTAGAGTTCTTCTGGGGCGCACGCCGCGCAACGGCGACGATCGACAGATCCTTGGCGACGAAATTCTTCGCCGATGCGGCGAGCGGCATGCCGCTCTCGAAGCTTCAAGTCGCGCCGTGCATGAAGAGCGCTTCCTTCGGCACGTCTGCGTTCGTGTGGTGGCGCGGGCAGCGCAGCCCCGACCTCAGCTGCCCCACCGGCACGAGATCATCGCAACTCGACGATGACGCGCTCGCCGTCGCGAAAGCGCTCGGGATCGGCGGTGGCGAACCCGTCTACCTGCCGACAAGCGAGCCGCGCAAACCGATGCCCACCCCGTCTCCCTAGGGAAACGCGATGACCGCCGTTCCGCCCTTCATGTTCGCGGGCGGCGCGGGTCCGTTCGTCCTGACCGTTCCACCGTCGTAGGCGCCCGCACCGTTCATCGTCATCGTGTGCGTGTATTTGCCGGGCCAAGGGAACGGCAGAGGCGGAACCGCCTTCGGATTGTTCGGATTCACAGCCACGGCGCACGGGCCGATCGATGCTCCCGCGAGATAGCACGTCGCATATTCCCTGCCGTATACGCCGCCGGGCTGCGCCAGCGCGTCAATGCTCGACGGCGTCGGCACGAGCGGCTGTTCGGCCACGAGCTGCGTCTCCGGCATGATCGTCACTTGTGACGGCGTCAAGAACTCCGTGTTCACGACCGAACTCGCGACGTCGTACGTCAGCAGGAACGACGCGAAGAAGTACGTGCGAAGCGCGTCGTTCGACGATGCTTGCACGTGAGCGTCGCCGTGACAGATGAACGTCCGGCCTTCGGCCAGCATCGTCAGCTCGGTGTTCTCCATCGCCAGCCAGTTCGGCACGTAATGGTATCCCGTCGGCGTCCGGCCGACGTAGCAGTCCTCGCCCATCCCGCCGCTGCTCGTCGGATTCAACCCGATAGCCGGCGCTGGGCTCGCGGTTCCGGGCGGCACGTGGGCGAGACCGTTGTAGATGATCGGATACCCGAGCGTGCTGTCGAGGTCGTTCGTCTCGTTCGTCCAGCGCGTCTGATCGAAGTTGCACGGGATGGCGCTCAACTTCACACCCACGACCGAATCGGCCGTGTCCTCGAAGATGTAGTCGTACACGCCGCCGCCATCCCAGCTGATCATCTCTTGGACGGCTTTCGGCCACAGCTTCCACAAGTGCGAGGAGTAGACGTTCATGAGCTGCTTGTCTTTGCCGATCACCTGGATGCGATTGTTGCTGCAGTCGTGCGCGTACGTCGACTCGTCGTTCGTGTGCATAAGATCGCCGGGACCCGTCCGGTTAGGATCGGTGTACATTATCGTCTTCATACCGAGGCTATGGGCGATCTGCGACGTCGGTTGTTTCGTCATCGTGTAGTCCACCCACTGGACCACTTTCGACGGATCGATATTCGGGCCGCCCGGTGCGTCGAGGATGAGCCAGGTGAGGACGTGATTCGGGGCAGGCCCGCCGCGCCGCGCGTGCAGCTCCGTCAGACCTTGCAGGGTCGACGCCGGAGCCACCGCGGTGCCTTGCGAGCAGCCGCTCGTCACCATGCCGAGAACGACGAATGAGTACGCGAACAGCGCAGAAATACGCATCAGAAATCGTTTGCTTCCCTAACGATTCACCTGGGACGATCAGAGTCTGGGTACCCAGATATCTAGAGGTTAAACGATTCCGGATGGATTTCGCGACGCCATATGATGTCGTTCAGAACGTCGTCGCGCTCGTGAAGCGGAAGCCGTTGATGCGAACGGCCGGCAATACCATGTTCTCGGATCGGACCTGCTCGTCGGCGAGCTCGCATCGCCCGAGCGCTTCGACGATCGATTCGTTGAAGCGCATGTTCTTCAGGCCGCGGGTGACGACGCCGCGCTCGATGAGGAACACACCGTCGCGCGTCATGCCCGTTATGAGCATCTTCTTCTGATCGACGAGCCTGATGTACCACGTGCGCGACACGAGCACGCCGTGTTCGACGCTGCGGACGAGATCGGCGGTGCTCCGGGAGCCCGGTTCGACGACGATGTTGAGCGGCAGCGGCCCTGCCGAGTTGGGCGCAGGCAGCGCGTGCCCGGTGTTCGCGTGTCCGAGCTTGTGCGCGTAGTACGAGTCGTAGACGACGCCTTTTGCGATGCCCGACTCGATGATCGGCACGCTCGTCCGGGCGACGCCTTCGAAGTCGATCGGAATGCCCGGGCTGAGCCGATGCGCGAAGTCGTCGCGGATGGTGACGTTCGTACCCATCACCTGGTCGCCGATGCGGCCGGCGAGGAAAGACGAGCCGTCGTCGAGCGATTGCGCGCCGAAGCCGGCCCACGATAGGTAGCCGAGGAACTCGCGAAACGCCGGCGGCTCGAGAATGACCGTGTAGGCGCCTGGACGGAGCGGTTCGGGATCGTGACCGTCGAGCGCTTTCTTCGCCGCGACCGCCGCGAGCGCGTCGAAGTCGAGCTGTCCGAGCGAGCGCGCGAAGCCCTCGGCATAACCTGATGAATCGTCGCCGATCGCCTTGATGTTCACAGATGCGTCGGTCGACTCGAAATAGCGGCGCGTTCCTTTCGAGTTCGCGATCGCGACGGCGTCGCAGCGAGTGGCGACAAACCCGGCGGCGTGGAGCTGATGATGCTGCATCTTCTCCGCGATCCGGGCGACCGCAGCCGCGCGGGCGTCCGGTGAAGCCGCGGCCGTGGGGGCATCGTAGGCGCCGGCCAGCGCTCGAGGGTCGGGGCCAGTTTCCGGAAGGCCGGGGAACAGCGGATCCTCGGGCGACAGGCGCGCGATCGAGGCGGCGCGCGCGAGCGTATCGGCGATCGCGCGGTCGTCCAGGCGGCTCGTCGATGCGACGCCGACGCGTTTGCCCACCACCGCTCGGATGCTGAGCGACGCATCGCCTTCGATGACGTTCTCGTGGATCTCGTTCCGCGTATAGCGGGTCAGCGCCGCCTCGGAGCGGCCGAAGAGGACTTCGGTCTCGTCGACGGTCGACGCTGCGATGACGCCGGACAATACGCTTTCGATCGCGTCCGGACCGGACGTCGTGTCAATCGCCATATCCGACTCCGACTTGGATGCCGCGGAAACGAGCCGGCGATGAGCCCTGCGACGATCGGGCCGTCTGCATCGGCTCGCCTTTGCCGCAGTTCGGCGTGCCCCAGGCGACCCAGCTCTTCGCGTCACCGATCGCGTCGCAGGCACCCCAAAAGGCGGGCGTCATCCCCGCATACGTCGGGTTCTTGAGCATACGCGTCTTCTTGCCGTCCTTTATCTCGTAGCCGATCTCGCAACCGAACTGGAAGTTGAGCCGCTTGTCGTCGATCGACCACGAGCGGTTGCTTTCCATATAGATGCCGCTGCGGAGGTCGCCTATCAGCTGCTCTTCCGAAACGTCTCCGGGCTCGAGGTTGACGTTCCCGATGCGGATCATCGGCAAGCGGCCCCAATACTCGGATCGAACGACGCCGCCGACGGGTACGTTCGCGACGTGCGCGGTGTCGCGACCCGCCATATATCCGACGAGTATGCCGTGACGGATGAGATCGACCGAGCGCGCCGGCGTGCCTTCATCGTCGTAGCCGTGCGTCGCGAGCGCGAGCGGACATGTCATATCGCAGACGACGTTGACGAGGTCGTTGCCGTAGCGGAACGTGCCGAGCTTGTCGAGCGTCGCGAACGACGTTCCGGAGAAGTTCGCCTCCCACCCCATGACGCGGTCGAGCTCGAGCGCGTGGCCGATCGACTCGTGGATCTGGAGCGATACTTGGTCGCTGGAGAGCACGACGTCCATATCGCCCGTCGGACATTGGTCTGCGGTGAGCAGGGCGACCGCCTCTTCGCCGATCCGGCGCGCGTTCTCGAGCAGCTTTGCTTTGCGGACGATCTCGTAGCCGCCGGTCTGAAAGAGGCCGCACGTGCCTGGGAATGTGCGGTCTTGCGCATCACCGTTGCCGACGGCGAGCGCATGGATGGCACTTCCGCACTGGAGAATGGTCTGCTCGATCAGACTGCCCTCGGTGCTCGCGAACGTCTTGTCATTCCGCCACACGTCGATCGAGGCTTTGCCGACGGTCACGCCCTTCGCGGCGCGCACTTCCTTCTCGACGTCCAAGAGGTAGCGGACCCGGTCCTCGAGCGGCACCGTCGCCGGATCGATCTCGAACGGCGTGCGGTAGGTGTCGACGAACTTCCCGGCGGGCGCGAGCGAGATGCCGCGGCCCTTCACTTTGGCGCTCGCATCGGCCACTTCGACGGCTTTCGCCGCGACGCGGTCGATCTCGGCATCGCTGATGTCGGCGCTCGATGCGAAGCCCCACGCGCCGCCGCGCAATACTCTGACGGAGAAGCCGAAGCTCTCACTGTCAGCAAAGCCGGACACGACGCCGTTGCGCACTTCGACGTGCTCGTCGTGGACCGCCCCGAATCGGACGTCCGCGTAGTCCGCGCCTCGCGCGGTCGCCGTGTCGAGCGCCCGCTTCGCCTCAGCCTCGAATCGCACTCGTAAAAGACCCTCCGTCATACGCGACAGCCGGCGCGATCGCCGGCCAGCGGCCTCACATTGGCGACGGCGCCGAGACCGCCCTTGCCACAATTCTGCACGACAGTCATCACGCGGCGCTGGGCTCCGGCAAAGCATATGAGCAGCCGGCTATTCCACGTGCCGGGCCGGGCAAGCAGGCTACCTTTTCCGCGCCCTCCAAGGCTTGCGGCATGTTCACGCTGGAGAACGGCCGGCGCACTCGGGCGAACGCTTCAGTGCCTGCCGTGCTCAAGGCATTCCGGTTGCTCGATATCCTGAGCGAGTCGCAGGAGCCGCTCGGCGTTTCCGAGCTTGCGCGCCGCCTCGAGATGGGCAAGAGCACCGTCTACGGACTCGTGACGACGCTCCACGATGTCGGCGCCATCGAGGCAGCGGACGGCGCGAAGCGCTACCGGATCGGACGCGGTTTGACCGCTCTTGCGATGCGCTCGGTCGCGCGTCAAGACGTGCGATCGGCGGCGCGGCCGCACCTCGAGCGACTTGCCGCCGAGACGGAGCAGACCACATTTCTCGGGCTTGTCGGCACGGACAGCGTGACGATCCTCGACCTGGTGCACGGCCGGCCGGCGATGGCTGTCTCCGCACCGGTCGGATCCTCGATCCCACTGCTCGCCGGTGCCGTCGGCAAGGCGGTTTTGGCGGCTTGGGAACCGCGCCGGCGCGCTCGCTTCATCGCGCACACCGAGCTTCCTCGATTCACGCCACAGTCCGTAACCGACCGGAGCGCATACACGCGTGCCGTGGACGAAACAGAGCGGCGCGGCGTGGCGCTCGACGTCGACGAGTACGTCGATGGCATGCGCGCGGCGGCCGCGGCGGTCGTCGCACAAGACGGCAGGTTAGCCGCCGTCGTCTGGGTCGCCGGCTTCGCGCGCCACATCGACGACGCGAACCTTGAAAGGATCGCGGACGCGGTCGCCCGCGAAGCGCGCGCGATCGCTCGATCCTTGTGACGGTTTCGAACACACTCTACGAATATACATTGGATGGTAAGACCTTCTGCGATGGCCTTGAACCGTTCGTCCAGCGCTTCTTCAGCTATGCCGAGCTGGCAGCGGAATTCGGCGGATACGTACTTCTCTATGACCACGGCGAGGACCATCACTACGTCGGACTTTGGGGCAAGAAGAAGGGCCCTCGTTTTCGACGATTGATGCGCGAGCGCGGTGCGCAGTTCGAAATCGTCAGGCTTAGATCGCCTAATCGCGAGATACTTTCGTGGCGGAAGTGGCCTAAGGAGTATCATGAGAACCGGTTGCGGCGCAGATCAAGCTAGCCTTTTCGCAACAGTCGACCGCTTATTTTGTTCGGGCCGAGCTGCGAGGGTGTCGCTCTAAGCGGGCGTTCTGAAGCGGCGAAAGCAGCTGAAGACAGCGGCGGAAGGCAAGTATTTCCCGAATCGCCGCGTGCCCGCGGGAGCGACACCCTCGCAGCTCGGGCAAGAGAGCGGAAAGGTCGCGGGGGTCGAGGTAAATCTCGACCGCTCCCTAAGATCCGCCTCAGATAACGGCGAGCGTTCGCGTCGCGTTGATGGCCTGCTCGACGTCGCCGATGATATCGGCCTGCGATTCGATGCCGACCGATAACCGCAACAGCCCGTCGGTGACGCCGCGCTCGTCACGGACCTCTTTCGGAATCGATCCGTGCGTCATGCTCGCCGGATGGCAGATGAGCGACTCGACGCCGCCGAGGCTTTCCGCGAGCGAGAACACCTTCGTCTTCGAAGCGAATGCATGCGCGCGCTGAGATCCGCCGCGCAGCACGAACGACACCATGCCGCCGAAGCCGCGCATCTGTCGCTTGGCGAGGTCGTGCTGCGGGTGCGACGGAAGCCCCGGATAGTATAGCCGCTCGACGCCTTCGTGGCCATCGAGGAACGCGACGAGCGCACGCGCGTTGTGCTCGTGCTCGCGCATCCGGATCGCCAACGTCTTGACCCCGCGCAGCGTCAGGAAGCAGTCGAACGGACCCGGCACGCCGCCGACCGCGTTCTGGTGGAACTTGATGACGTCGTGGATCGCCTTGTCGTTGCACGCGGCGAATCCGCCGACGGCGTCGGAATGGCCGCCGACGTACTTCGTCGTCGAGTGGACGACGATGTCGGCGCCGAGGTCGAGCGGATTTTGCAGATACGGCGTCGCGAAGGTGTTGTCGACCGCTGTGAGCGCACCGCGCGAGCGCGCGATCGCCGCGATCGCGCCGATGTCGGCGAGCTTGAGCAGCGGGTTCGTCGGCGACTCGAGCCAGACCATCCGGGTCGACGGCTTCATCGCGCGCTCGATGTTGCGAGGATCGGTCGCGTCGACGTACGTGAACGTCAGGCCGTAGCGCGCGAAGACCTTGTCGAAGAGCCTGAAGGTGCCTCCGTAGAGATCGTCGGTGACGACCGCATGGTCGCCCGACGACAACAGGTTCATGACGGCGGACGTCGCGGCCATACCGCTCGCGAAGCCCGAGCCGAAGCGCGCGTTCTCGAGCGATGCCAGGCACGCCTCGAGCGCGACGCGCGTCGGGTTGATCGTGCGCGAGTAGTCGAAGCCCTTGTGCACGCCCGGCGACGCCTGCGTATACGTCGAGGTCTGGAAGATCGGCACGATCGTCGCGCCCGTGACGGGCTCGGCTTCTTGTCCGACGTGGATAGCCTTGGTCGCGAAATCCATTGCGCAGCCTAATTTCCGGAGAGGTAGGTGATTATGTCCATCTTCGTCAGGACGCCGACGGGCGTGCCGCCCGATGCGACGACGATGGCCGCGTGTCCGAGAGACAGCGCCTTGTACGCCTGCTCGACCTCGGCGTCGTCGCCGAGGACCGGAAACGGCTGGCCCATGACTTCCCGGACCTCGGCGTGGACGATATCGGAGCGGTCGTAGATGAGCTGCATGACCGCGACTTCGTTGACGCTTCCGACGAGCTCCCCGCCGTCGACGACGGGGATCTGCGAGATCTGGAACTCGCGCATGAGCTCGACCGCTCGTTTGACGGCGTCGGTCGGCGCGACGGTGATCATCGTCGGCACGGCACCTTTGGTCCGCAGCACTTGGCCGACGGTCGCGCGGTGGCCGCCTTCTCCGAGGAAACCGTTCGCGCGCATCCACTCGTCGTTGAAGATCTTCGACATGTAGCCGCGGCCGTTGTCGGGCAGCAGCACCACCATGACGGCGTCGGGCGGCAACTCGCGCGCGACGCGCATCGCCGCGACGCAGGCGGTGCCCGAGGACCCGCCGACGAGCAACCCCTCTTCGCGGCAGATGCGGCGCGCCATCAGAAACGAGTCCTTGTCCGAAACGCGCTCGATCCGATCGATGGCCTTCAGGTCGACGGTCGCGGGCAAGAAATCTTCGCCGATACCTTCGACCTTGTACGATTTCGCCGTGTCACCCGAGTAGATCGAGCCCTCGGGATCGGCGCCGACGACGACGATGTCCGGCTTACGCTTTCGCAGGTAATGCGCGACGCCCGAGATCGTGCCGCCGGTTCCGATGCCGCTCACGTAGTGCGTGATCTTGCCGGCCGTCTGCTCCCATATCTCCGGGCCGGTCGTCTTCTCGTGCGCTGCCGGGTTCATGGGATTCGCGAATTGATTCGGCTGAAAGGCGCCGGGGATCTCGCTTGCGAGCTTCGCGGAGACGCCGTAGTACGACTCGGGACTGCTCGCCGGAACCTTCGTCGGTGTGATGACGACTTCGGCCCCGTACGCGCGCAGCAAGCGGATCTTCTCCTCGCTCACCTTGTCGGGCATGACGAGAATGCAGCGATAACCTTTGATCGCCGCCACCATCGCAAGGCCTGTGCCCGTATTGCCCGACGTCGCCTCGACGATCGTGCCGCCCGGTTTGAGCTGACCGCGTTCTTCGGCCTCGCGGATCATCTCGAGCGCGGGCCGGTCTTTCACCGAGCCGGCGGGATTGACGTACTCGACCTTCGCGAGCACGAGACAGCTCGCGCCGTCCGTGACGCGGCGCAGCTTCACGAGCGGCGTGTTGCCGACGACGTCGAGCGCTGAATCGTAATAGCGCATCCCGTCGTCGCGCATCGGTCCGAGCCGCGACGGTGCCGGCTCCGTCTTCACGACCAAGCCCTCCCTGCGAGAAAATCTTCCGTCCGCGAATCCGTCGGCCGGTTGAAGATGGCGAGCGTTTCGCCGGATTCCGCGATCTCGCCGTTCACCATGTAGAAAGTGAGGTCCGACAAGCGCGCCGCTTGGTGCAAGTCATTCGTCGCGATGAGGATCGTGAAGTCCCGACGCAGCCGGAAGATGACGTCGTCGAGCTGCTGCGAAGCGACCGGGTCGAGTTTGGCGGCGGGATCGTCGAAGAGGAGCACTTCGGGTCCGACCGCGAGCGCGCGTGCGATGCAGATCCGCTGCTGCCAATCGAGCGGCAGCGAGAGCGCGTTCTCGTGGAGCTGCTTTTGAAGCGAGTCCCACAGCATCACTTGTCGGAGCGCGCGTTCGGACGCACCGTCGAGCGTGCGTTCATCGGTGACGCCTTTGGCGCGCAGCCCGAATATGACGTTCTCGTACGCGGTCATCGGCAGCGTCGCGGGCTCGCCGAAGATCATCCCCATCCGGCGGCGGAGCGCCGGTACGTCGGTCGTCGACCCGAGGACTTCCGCGCCGTCGATCTTCACGCTGCCTTCGACACGGGCGGACGGATCGAGATCGTGAAGGCGGTTGAGCGCGCGCAAAACCGCCGAGCGCCCGGATCCGGTCGCGCCGATGAGGGCGACGGTCTTTCGATCCGCGACGTCGAGGCTGATGCCGCGAACCGCGTGGCGCTTGTCGAACCAGACGTGCAGATCGCGGACTTCGAGCTTGGTCTCGACGCTTGTCGGGTGGTCGGGCGTCATCTCACCGCTCCGCTTCTACGCCGGCCCTGCAGCAACCGTGCGGCAAAACGGAACGCGACGATGATCGTCACGAGGAGCAATGTCTCCGTCGCAATGGGTGCGCCGGCACCCGGGCCTGTTTCCGGCGCCGTCAAGCGGCGCCACAGATCGAGCGTCACGGGAGTCAGCGACGTCCCCGCATAGTTGAGGACGGTCGCGACGATCGCGGTCTCGCCGAACATCCTGCCCGCCGTCGCGAGCAGTGCTCCCGTGATCGCCGGCAGCGCTCGCGGCATGATGACGTTGAGGAACGCGGTGTGCGGAGCTGCGCCTGCGGCGATCGCCGCAAGCCTGAAGCGGTCCGGAACCTCGCGCACGCCTGCGAGAATACGCCGTGTCAGCATGGGCAGGTTGAGCGCGGCGAGCGCGATGCCCGCGATGATGAGGCCTTGCCCGGAGAACGTCGGCATCTGGCCGCCGCGTACGCCGAACCAAAGCGCTGCAGCACCGATCGCGATAGCGGGGGTCATCGGTCCGACGCGCAGCGATGTCGTCAGCCAGCGCGTCGTCGGGCCGCCGAGCTCCACGTCGTAGCCGGCAGCGGCAGCGAGAAATGCGGGAATGATGACGAGCGGCAGCGCGATACCGAGGATGTAGCCGCTTCCGATGAGCGAGCGTGTGAGGTCGAACCCGACGGGCGAGGACGATGCGGCTTTCAGTCCTTGCCAGCCTTCGACCGCGAGGACGGCGATGAACGCGGCGGCGAATGCGACGACGAGCGTGCCGCTCACCCAGATCGCTACGCCTTGGACGAGCGATGCGAATGCGCGTCCGCTCCTGTCGCGCCTGGCGCGCGCGGCGCTCATGCCCATTGGGGTCCCCCTACCTCGCGTCCGACGGCGAGGACGCATGCCGCGGCGACGCAAAGCAGCACGAGCGCAGCTATATAATAGGATGGATCCGCAGCGGGCGGACCGAGCGCGAGCCGCGAGAAGACCATCGCGGCCGCCGTCGGCACCGCTCGAACACCCGCGTGTGCCAGCGCGACGAAGAGAACCTGCATCGCCGTCGCTTCTCCGATCGAGCGAGCGAACGCCGCCAGTCCGGCGATTGCGATCCGGCGGCGCAGCGCCGGGACGACGACGAGCGTCGCCGTCTGCAGCTTCGTCGCACCGGCTGCGGCTGAAGCGAGTCGGACGGAGTCGGGCACCCGTCGAAGCCCTCGCATCACGAGCGCGCATGCGGTCGGCGCGGTCATCACCGCGAGGATGGTCGCCGCCACGGCGTAGGGAGTCACGAACCCCAAGGGATTCGCCGCAGCCGCCGGCACGATGATGGTCGCGGCGAGCCAGCCGAACGCGACCGACGGGATGGCGCCGAAGAAGCCGACCGCGCCTTCTATCGACCGACGGACCGGTGTTGAGGCGAGCTCTTCAGCGGCGAACGCCGCACCGGCTCCGAGCGCGCTGCCGAACGATGCGGCGACGATGCTCACGACGATCGTCGACGCCGCCACCGCGATCCAGCCGGAGAACTCGCCCCGTCCGTTCGACTCGAACGTCAGCGTGATGGCCGCCCACACCAGCAAGGTGAGGACGACTATTGGCATCAGAGCGACGATCGCGGCGCAAAGCTTGCAGCACGCGGCGAACAGACGCTCCGAGACGGATGGCATCGAGAGCGGCTTTGCCCCGTTCCAGCGCCGCCCCTTTGCGTGTATTGAATCGCCGACGCGAGGAGTCGCTCTCGCGGGCACGCGGCGAATCGGGAAATACTTGCCTTCCGCCGCTGTCTTCGGGCGCTCTCGCGCCCTCAGAACGCCCGCTAAGAGCGACTCCCTCGCGTCGGCAATGACGCAATGCGCGAAATCCGTTGCCGAGCTTCGCTCGGCCTATTACAACGTGCAGGGGCCGAGAGCCGCCGCGGAGCGCGCGCTCACCGCCGACGGTATATCGACGTAGTCGAGGCCGACTGCGAGTTTTTGTCCGTCCGCCTCGACCCAATGGAAGAGATCGCAAAGCGCGGCTTGCTTCGGCGTGTCGGGATAGTGCTTGTACAGCAGCGCCCACGTGTAGCCGGCGATCGGGTACGCGGCTTTTCCCGACGCGTTGACGATCGAGAAGTCAACCGGGTCGACCCCAGGCTTCGTCGCGGCGGCGGCGCGCACCGACGCGATCGACGGCGCGACCACCGCGCCGCTCGCGTTGACGATCGAAGCGTACGTCATCTCCGTCTCGAGCGCGTATGCGAGCTCGACATAGCCGATCGCGCCGGGCGTGTTTTTGATCTGCCCCGCGACGCCTTCGTTGCCTTTCATGCCGACCGACGACGGTGCGGGCCACGAGACCGTCTTCGACTTGCCGACGCGCGCTTTCCATCCGGCGCTCACCGCGCTCAAGTAGTCGGTGAAGATGAATGTCGTGCCGCTCGCGTCAGCACGATGGACGACGACGATCGCGAGGTCGGGGAGCTTGGTGGACCGGTTGAGCCTCGCGATGCGTGGGTCGCTCCAAGTCTTCACCGTGCCGAGATAGATCGACGCGAGCACGTCCGGCGAGAGGACGAGACCTGACGCGGCGCCGGGGACGTCGTACGCGATGGCGACGCCGCCGAGTGCGACCGGGAACTCGACGATCGAGTTGCGACCGCCTTCGATGGCCGACAGATCCTTCGCGCTCATCGGCACATCGGTCGCGCCGAAGTCGACGGTGTGTGCGGTGAACTGCTGTATGCCGCCGCCCGACCCGATCGACTGATAGTTGATGGTCACACCGGGGTTCGCTTTTTGATATGCGTCGAATGCGCGCGAGAAGAACGGATACACGAAGGTCGACCCCGCACCGACGAGCGTCATGGAGGATCCGGCGGTCGCCGGCGAGTCGCTCTGGCCGCTGCATGCCGCGAGAGCCGCGACGATCCCGAGGGTGGCGATTCGAGCTGCTTTCATGACGTATCTCCTAGCCGAAACGGCCGGTGATGTAGTCTTCCGTTCGTTTGTCCTGCGGCGTCGTGAAGATCTTCGACGACTCATCGAACTCGATGAGCTCGCCGGGAGCGGCCTCGCCGGCGAGCATGAAGCCGGTGAAATCGGAGACACGCGCCGCCTGCTGCATGTTGTGCGTGACGATGATGATGGTGAAATCGGTCTTGATCTCGCGCATGAGGTCCTCGATCTTCATCGTCGAGATCGGGTCGAGCGACGACGCCGGCTCGTCCATGAGCAATACTTCCGGTTCGATGGCGAGCGCACGCGCGATGCAGAGGCGCTGCTGCTGGCCGCCCGAAAGCGACGTGCCGGGGCGGTTGAGGATGTCCTTCACCTCATCCCACAGCGCCGCACGGCGGAGGCTGCGCTCGGCGATCTCGGCGAGCGTGCTTCGGTCGGAGACGTCGCCCGCCAACCGCACGCCCGCAAGCACGTTGTCGGAGATCGACATCGTCGGGAACGGGTTCGGCCGTTGGAAGACCATGCCGACTCGCCGCCGCAGGCTCGTCGTGTCGATGCCCGAATCGTAGACGTTCGACCCGTCGAGCATCACTTGGCCCTTCACCGTCGTGTTGGCGATGACTTCGTGCATGCGGTTCAGGCAACGCAACAGCGTCGACTTGCCGCAGCCCGACGGGCCGATGAGCGCGGTGATCGACTTCGGGCGGAACGTCATCGTGATATCGCGGATCGCGCAGTGGGCACCGTAGAACGCGCTGAGACGATCGGTCCGCAGCTCTTGCTTCATGCGCCGATTCTATCGAGCAAAGCGGCTCCGGAGCGCGACGCGCGCGGCGAGGTTGAGCGCGAAGACGAGCGCGATGAGGACGAGCGCCCCGCCCCAAGCGGTCTGCTGCCAATCCTTGTACGGCGAGATCGCGTATTGGAAGATGACGAGCGGGAGGGCGGCGATCGGGTGCGTCAGGCCGACGCTCCATTGCGGGTTGCCGAACGCCGTGAAGAGCAGCGGCGCCGATTCGCCGGCCACGCGAGCGATCGCGAGCAGCACGCCGGTGGTGATGCCAGGACGCGCGACCGGAACGGTGACGAGCAGCGTGGCTTTCCATGCGGGGATGCCGAGCGCGAGCGCGCCTTCGCGGATCGTATGCGGCACGAGCCGGACCGCTTCTTCCGTCGTCCGCACGATGATCGGCAGCATGATGATGCCGAGCGCGACCGATGCGGAGACGGCGGAGAACTGGCGCGCCGGCAGTACGACGAGCGCGTACGCGAAGACGCCGATGGCGATCGATGGAACGCCGGTGAGCACGTCGCTGAGGAAGCGCACGCTCGCGGCGACGCGACCGCGACCGAAGAGCGCGAGGTAAACGCCGGCCGCGGTCCCGATCGGCACGGCCGCGATGGACGCGAGCGCGATGATCTCCGCCGAGCCGAGGATCGCGTTCGCGACGCCGCCGCCGGGGATGCCGACGGGTCGCGGGATCTGCGTGAAGAAGGTCGGACGCAGCGCCCCGGCTCCTTTGCTCAGCACGTACAGGACGATGATCGCGAGCAGCAGCGCGGCGATGCCGGCGCACGCCGCCGCGACGCAGATCATGAACGCGCTCCACGCGTTGCGGACGGCGAGCCTGCTCATACGGCGCGCGTGCCTTTCGGCGACACGCTCCACACGAGCGCGCGCGCGATCACGTTGACGACGATGCTCATGCCGAACAGCAGCAAGCCGATCTCGATGAGCATCGCCACGTACGTCTGGCCTGTCGCCTCGGTGAATTCATTCGCGAGGACGCTCGCCATCGTGTATGCCGGCCTGAAGAGCGAGGCGCTCACGGCGGGCGTGTTGCCGATGACCATGACGACCGCCATCGCTTCGCCCATCGCCCGGCCGAGCGCGAGCACGAGCGCGCCGATGACGCCCTGACGCGCATAGGGGAGCACCGCTTTGGTCAGCATCTCCCAGCGAGTCGAGCCGAGCGCGAGCATGCCTTCGCGCTGCTCGATCGGCACAGCGGCAAAGACGTCGCGCGCGATCGCCGCGACCGTCGGCAGGATCATGATGGAGAGGAGGACGCCGCCGGTGAGCATGCCGATGCCGAGCGGCGGCCCCTGGAACAGCGGAAGGAAGCCGAGCCATTTCCCGAGCGCCGGCTGGACGACGGTGCGCATGACGGGCGCGAGCACGAAAAGTCCCCATAGGCCGTAGACGACGCTCGGTACCGCGGCGAGCAGCTCCACGAGCATCGACACCGGCCCGGCCAGTCGTTTGGGCGCGAGCTCGGAGAGGAAGAGCGCGACCGCGATCCCCATCGGCCCAGCGAGCGCCAACGCGATGATCGACGTGACGACGGTGCCGAACGCGAACGACAGAACGCCGTACCGATCGTCGCTGGGGCTCCACGCGAGCGTCGCCGCTTTGAAACCGATCGTCGTCAACGCCGGCCACGACGCCTTGACGAGCACCGCGAGCAAACCGCAGACGACGATCAGGATGATCCACGCCGAGCCGAGGAGCAGTCCGGAGAAGATGCGGTCAGCGAAATGCGACCGCGCTCGCTCGCCCGTCTCGACGCGGCGTGCCACCCTGAACGAAACGAGATCGGCGCTGTCTTGCGACATCAATTTCTCTGCCGAGCTCGCTCGGCGACTGCGTCTTCGTCCGGAAGAGTCGAGGCGTTGCGGAGCCCAGGTTTCTCGCCTGAGGCCGCCCCGCCTCTCATCGTGTTGTCGCTCCCGTCGTGCGTGACGCGGGCGTCAAGTCGTCACGAATGGATCGTCGCAAGCGCCTTCTGCGCCATCGCTTGGACGCTTTCGGGTAGCGCGACGTACTTGACGTTCACCGCGTACGCTTGTCCCGACGTCACGACCCACTTGAAGAGGTCAGCGAGCTGCTTGCCGCGGTCGGGATCCGCCTGGTTGCGCCACAACATGACCCACGAGTAGCCGCAGATCGGATAGCTGTCGGCGCCGGGCAGATCGACGATCGAGAAGTCGTCCGGGCTGACCGTCGGCTTTTGCGCTGCGGCGGCGCGGACGCTGTCGAGCGTCGGCACGACGAATTTGCCCGCCTGATTCTGCAGCGCCGCGTACGGGATGTCGTTCTCGAGCGCGTATGCGAGCTCGATGTAGCCGATCGAGCCCGGCGTGTTTTGGATCTGACCGGCGACGCCTTCGTTGCCCTTCATGCCGACCGACGATGGTGCGGGCCAGCTCACGGACTTCGACGTGCCGATCTGGCTCTTCCACTGCGCGCTGATGCGACTCAGGTAGTCGGTGAAGATGTAGGTCGTTCCGCTCGAATCCGCGCGATGGACGACGATGATCGGCAAGTTCGGGATGTTCGCGCCCGGGTTGAGCGACGTGATCGCAGGATCGTTCCAGACGCTGATCTTCCCGAGGAAGATGTTCGCGAGCACGCTCGACGAGAGCTGCAAGTGCCCGGGCGCGCCCGACACGTTGTAGGCGATCGCGACCCCGCCGAGGGTGACGGGGAATTCGACCACCGCACCGTTCGCGTCTCTGGCGGCCTTCATCTCGTTCGGGTTGAGCGGCACGTCGCTCGCCCCGAAGTCGACCGTCCGAGCGGTGAACTGCTGGATGCCGCCGCCGGACCCGATCGACTGGTAGTTGACCGTGACGTCCGGGTGGTCGCTCTTATATTGGAAGAAAGCGCGCGAAAAGAACGGGTTGTCGAAGGTCGACCCGGCGCCGACGATCTGGGTGTCGGCCAGCGCGAGAGATCCGGTCCCGAGAACCGCGCAGGCGAGCGCGGCAGCTGCAGCCCTGTGGATGCTTTTCAACGTTCACTCCTGTTGGGATGGCAGGCGGTAGCGGGCGCGGCCCGAGACCACGGCACTGAGACCAAGCCTATCGGTCCCGTATCAACCCAAGATTAAGGTTTACTTAAGAAGGATTAAGCAAAGTATCCGAGTGCGCGACCGCCCGATTTATCTCGACGACCGAGCGTTTCAACTTTTTCGGGACGCCCTCGACCATGTAGACGACGCGCTCGCAGATGTTCGTCGCGTGGTCGGCGATGCGCTCGAGGTAGAGCGCGACCAAGATGAGGTTGCTCCCGCGGCTTATCGCCTTCGGATCGTGCGCCATGAATTCGATGAGCTCTTTGAAGACGGCGCGGTAGAGGCGGTCGACTTCATCGTCCTTTTGAGGCACGAGGTGCGCGATCGCGGCATCGTGGTTCGCGAACGCGTCGAGCGATTCGCGCAGCATCTCGCGAGCCTTCGCCGCCATCCGAGGGATGTCGATGAGCGGCTTGAGCGGCGGCTCCTCGGCGAGCGACTTCGTTATCTGCGCGATGTCGCACGCGTGGTCGCCGATGCGCTCGAGGTCGATGACGATGTCGAGCATCGCCGCGATCGTGCGCAAGTCGGATGCCATCGGCTGTTGGAGTGCGAGTAGGTTGAGGCAGTTCGTCTCGATACGGACGTTGAGGTCGTCGATGATATCGTCGAAGCGGAGGATGTCGTCGGCCAACGCGACATCCGACCGCCCGAGCGCGTCGACCGCGCGGTTGATGGCCTCCTCCACGAGACTGCCCATGCGCAGCACGTCTTGGTGCGTCTCGTTCAAGATCCGATGAAAATTCTCACGACCCACGAAGCCGTACGACCTCCGTCAAAAATACTTCGTCATTATATGCGTTCGGGCGCGCTTTGTAAACCTAGCGCCTCACGGCAGGCCCGAAGGAGCACCTGAACAGCGATCCGCGGCCGAGCTCGCTTTGCGCTTCGACGGATCCGCCGTGCGCTTCGACGATATGCTTGACGATCGCAAGACCGAGTCCGGTGCCGCCCTTTGACTTCGCGCGCGACCTGTCGACGACGTAGAAGCGTTCGAACACGTGCGGGAGCGCGTCCGATGCGATGCCGATCCCGGTGTCCTCCACGTCGACGGCGACGCCCGAACCGTTCGAAGAGACACGTGCCGTGACCGCACCCCCCGCGGGCGTATTGCGCAGCGCGTTGTCCAGCAGGTTGACGACGACTTGCGTCAGCATGTCGCGGTCGCCCGCGATCGCCGCGCCGCCGGATGGCGTCACCGCGTCGAGGCGGATGCCGAGCTTCGAGGCCCTGGTCGATTGGCTTCGGACCGCGTCACATACGAGCGCCGAGAGGTCGACGGAATCGAAACGCAGGTCGAGCCGCCCGCTCTCGAGCCGCGCGAGATCGAGCAGGTCCTCGACGAGCGCGATCATCCGCTCGGTCTCTCGCGCGATGTTCTCGAGAAACTCCTTCGCGGCGGCCGGATCCGCGCCGTCTTGGAGCGTTTCGGTCATGATCTTGATGGCCGTGAGCGGGCTACGCAGCTCGTGCGAGACGTTCGAAACGAAATCGCGGCGCATCGTCTCGAGCTCGATCACGCGCGTGCGGTCGACGGCGACGACGAGCGCTTCCCGTTTGCCGTCGCCCCGGTTGACCGCGCGCGTCGCGACGTGCAGTCGCCTTTCCGTCGCCGCGATGAACGTCAACTCGGATGACTCCTCGACGCCGCCCGCGAGCGCCGCGGTGACGCGCCGGTCGAGCTCGTACGAACGGACGCTTTCGATGAGCGCACGTCCGATCGCGCGCTCGGGCGCGATGCCGAACATCGATGCGGCAGACGCATTGACCCCGGCGATGCGGCCGTCCGGCGCGACGATGATCACACCCGCCGGCAACGCTTCGAGCAGCGCAGCCATGCGGCGCGACGATTCGCTCGGCGGTTCCGGCAGCTCGACCGCTGCCGTGGCCTCTTGCTTTGTGGGCCCCCAGCGCCGCGCGACGACGAGCGCCGCTAAACCCGCCGATGCCAAGAGCGCGCCGATCGTCAAGATGATGTAATCCACTGCTTCAGTCGCGGAAGACGTACCCCCGGCTGCGGATCGTGTGGATCCATTTCGGGTCGTTCGGATCGTCTTCTATCTTCTCGCGCAGCCACCGGATGTGCACGTTCACGGTCTGCTGGTCGCCGTAGAAATCGAATCCCCAGACGCGATCGAGCAACGCCTGCCGGGTGACGACGCGGCCTTTGTTCTCGAGCAGCACCTGGAGGACGCCGAACTCTTTCGGCGCGAGATCGATCGCGGCACCTCGCTTCGTGACGCTCTGGCTTCCGACGTCGAGCCTGACGTCGCCGCCGGAGAGGACGGGCGGATGTTCTTGATGGATCGCGGCGTTCGCGCGTCGCAGGTGTGCGCGGATGCGCGCGATGACCTCGTGGATGGAGAACGGCTTCGTGATGTAGTCGTCCGCGCCGATCTCGAGGCCGAGCACTTTGTCGATCTCCTGGCCCTTCGCCGTGAGCATGAGGATCGGAACGTTCGACCGCCGGCGGATCTCGCGGCAGACTTCGATGCCGTCGAGCGACGGCAGCATGACATCGAGGAGGATGAGGTCGGGCTTTTCGATCTCGACGACGCTCAGCGCTTGGCGTCCGTCGCCTGCGACGCAGACGACGTAGCCGTTCTTCTCGAGGTTGTAACGCAGCGTCTGAAGGATGGCGACTTCGTCGTCGACGACGAGCACCTTCGACGGCCGCGCAGTCTGCGGATCGGTCATTCCGTGAGCGCGTTCTACGTCGCCGCGCCGCTTGCCCTTTTGACGCACTAGCGGTGGGACGGACGAGGCGATGCCGGCGATCGACGCCTTAATCACCGCTTCACGCGTTCTTAAAGATGCGC
>JANWLL010000026.1 GCA_025450855.1 Vulcanimicrobiia bacterium | reverse complement strand
CCGACAGCTTGCCGGGCTTGCGCAGCACCGAGTCCGGAATCGCGATCTTGCCGACGTCGTGAAGCACGCTCGCGAGCAGCAGCGTGTCGCGCTCGGCGGCGCTGAGTCCTAGCGCCGTCGCAAAGCCCGACGCGAGCCGGTTGACGTGTTCGAGATGGCTGCGCGTCGCGGGATCGCGTGCGAGCAGCGCCGCGAGCAGCTCCGACACCGCCGAGAAATCGCCTTCGAGCCGCAGCTGCGTGTTGCCGACGCGCTGCAAGCGCGACATCGGAAGCCCCTGGCGTTTGCTTTGATAGAGCGCCGCGTCTGCTTTGGCGATGAGGTCTGCCGCGGTCGCGCCGTCGCGCGGATGCGTCGCGAGGCCGATCGAGCAATGGAGCGGGATCGCTTCGCCTTCGCCGGGCCTCAGCTGCTGCGCCGCAAGCTCGGCTTCGATGCGCTCGGCCACGTTGATCGCCTGATCCGGGGCCGTATCGGGCAGGACGATCATGAACTCGTCGCCGCCGTACCGGCCGATGATGTCGGTCGCGCGGCACGCCTTGTGCAGCACCGCCGTGACGACGCGCAGCGCTTCGTCGCCGACGAGATGGCCGTACGTGTCGTTGACGAGCTTGAAGTTGTCGAGGTCGAGCATGATGACCGCGATCGACTCGGTCGAACCGCGGGCACGGTTCAGCTCCTCCTCGAGCCGTGTCTTGAGATAGCGGTGATGGTAGACGTTCGTCAGCGGGTCGCGATCCGCACGGTTGCGGGCTTCGCGGAAGAGCTGCGCGTTTTGCACGGCCAGCGCCATCTGCTCGCCGATCGCGGTCAGCAGCCGGATGCTCGAGTCGTCGTATGCGCCGTCCATGTACGACTGAGCAGTCATGACGCCGATGCATTTATCGCCCAGGCGCAAGGGCGCCATCGCGACGGACCGCAGCGACTTGTCATCCTGGACCAAATAGCGGTGTGGCGTCCTGTCGAGATCCGATCGCGTCTGGAGGACGATCGGTTCGTTCTGCTCGATGACGCGCTTCGCGATCGAGTTCTCGAGCGAGTAGTCGGCGAACTCGAACTCCGTTTCATCTTGGACGCAGTACTCGATGCGCATCGTGTCGGTGCCGTCGACGCGCAGCGCGACCATGAACACCGGCGCGTCCATGACGCGGCGCGCCTCGCGGCAGACGGTCTTGCACAGCTCGCGAAGCGACAATTCCTTGGAGAGCGCTCGCGAGACCTCGGCGAGCAGCGTCAGCTCGCGCGCGAGCTGCGCGCTGCTGCTCAGGTGCTGCGAATTCTCGACCGCGATCGCCGCTTGTTCCGCGATCGCCGCGAGCAGATCGCGTTCGCGCTCGGTATATGCGCCCGGTCGGAGCGATTGGACCGAGATGACGCCGATCGTGCGGTTCTCGACGCGCATCGGCACGACGAGCGCGCTCTGCGTGTCGGCGCCCTCGCCTCGGATGACGCTCGGATACGCGTCGAAATCCGCCAGCGTCTTGACGATGATCGGCCGGCCTTCGCGGAAGACGTGACCGGTGAGCGACGCCTCGATGGGCAAGCTGCCGCCGGCGGCCATGCGATCGTCGCCGTCCATCCCGAACGGGATCGTCATCTGACCCGTCTCCCACGAACCGAGCGCGACGAAGAACGACGTCGCGTCCATGATCGGTTTGATGAGCTCGTGGAAGCGCTCGAAGAGGTGCTCGAGGTCGCGCTCGCTCGCGAGCGCGCGTGCCGTCTTCAGCAACAGCCGGATGTCTTCGGTGCGCGCCAACGCTTCATCGGCGGAAGTCGCCGCGCCGACGACGAGCGCCGCGACGCCCGCAGCTCCAGAGACCCACTCGATCGCAGCGTCGTCGAGCGGCCGGGTCGTCTTCAGAGCGACGTAGCCGATGCCGCGCCCTTCGGATCGCAACGGCACGACGAAACGCCCGTTCGGGCCTTGGCGCCACGCGTCGCTCGAAGCGAGCAAAGCGAACGCATCGACCGCCGTGATGATGGGATCGAAATCGCTTCCGTCGTCGGCGCGAGAGTAGCGGGTGATGAAGCCGGCGCCGGCGCCGTCGAGCTGACAGACGCTCAGATCGCAATGCCCGACTTCACGCCGCAGCGCCGCGTGGAGGTGCGCGAAGAATTCGTCATGGCCCGCGGTCGAAGCGACTCGGATGAGCGACGCGAGCGGCGGCGGCTTAGAGCGCGGCGTCGACGGCGCCGGAGGGGCCGGCTGTAGATGCGGAACTCGCGAAGGCAACGTCCGGTATTCCCTCAGCGCGACGATAGTTGCGAAGGTATAATGAGGTTATCGGCAGCGGCCGCGGGTCATGGCGCGATGGGGCTATCTAAAAGGCCGTCCCTCGGGACGAGTGATGTATCGCCTCGTCGACAAGCTCCACGACGTGACGAACGCGCACGCCGCGCTGCGCGAGCGCGGGCGCGAGCTGAAGGTGACAGCCGGGGTTGGTCACGGTCACCGTGTCGACGCCGGCCTCGGCGATCTTCGCAAGCTTTTCGTCGAGCACGCGCTGCGACATGGCCGGGTGGGTGAGCGAATAGACGCCGGCCGCGCCGCAACAGCGGTCCGCGTCACGCAGCTCGACGAATTCGACTCCCGGCATCGCCCGCAACAACGCGCGCGGTGCCTGACGGATCTTCTGTCCGTGCGCGAGATGGCAAGCGTCTTGATACGTGACGCGACGCGCTGACGGCGGGCGGTTCATCGTCACGCCGATCCGATCGAGGTACTCGGTCGCGTCGACGGTCTTACCCGCAAATGCGGCGGCGCGATCGGCGAACGCCGGCTCGCCTTCGAGCAGCCGGCCGTACGATTTCATGTGCGCGCCGCAACCCGCCGAATCGACGACGATCGCCTCAGCGTCCGCGCGTTCGAACGCTTCGATGTTGCGACGAGCCATCGCGAGCGCTCGGCGCTGCTCGCCGGCATGCACGTTGAGCGCACCGCAACACCACTGCCCTGAAGGAGCGACGACGTCGCAACCGCTCGAGCGCAGCACGCGGACGAGCGCCTCGTTGACGCCGCCGAATAGAGCGTCCATGACGCATCCGGTGAAGAGCGCAACGCGAGCGCGCCGTTCGCCGATCGCCTTCGAGTGCGCCGGCAAGCGGCCGTTGCCCATCGGCGTTTCGATCGACGCCATCGCGAGCGCGCGCCGCGCACCGCTCGACATCGGCAGCGACCGCAGCAGACGGGCGAGCGTCGGCATGTGGCGCAAGGTCTTCGCCGGCATCATCATCGCGCCGAACAGCGCACGCGACGGCAGGACGCGCTCGAAGACGAACGAGCGGAACGTGCGCCATCCGCCGCGTTCCGGCGCTAGCGTGCCGGTCCGTTCGACTTCGCGGCGGCCGAACTCGAGGAGATCGCCGAACGGCACACCCGATGGACACGCCGTCTCGCACGCGCGGCAGCCGAGACACGCGTAGAGATGCTCGGCCATCGCCGCATCCGGTCGTTCGCCAGCCGCGATGCGTTCGACGATCTCGACGCGTCCGCGCGGCGAGTCCGCTTCGAGCCGCCAGTCGCGATACGTCGGACACGCTTGCTGGCACAATCCGCAGCGCGTGCACGTGCCGATACCGTGCGGCTGTGCCGGTGCGCTCATACGCCGCCCGGCTGGCGGCCTGGATCGAGGGTTCCTGCGGGATCGAGCGCAGCTTTGACCGCTCTGAACAAACGCGTCGGCGCCGACGGCGCCGTGACGTACGGCGGCGGCGCCGCTGCGTGCAAAAAAAGCTGTGATGCCGTCGACGACGCTGCCGGTCCCGACAAGATGGTTGCGCTCCAACCGGCGCGTCTGTAAGCGCGAGTGAGCGGCTCGACGTGTGGCGCTTCGCCGTTGGGGTCGGCCGGCTGCCCGAGATCCGAAACGGGGATATGCGCGTACACGACGCCCGACCCGGGCTGCGCGCTCAGTTCCGCTGCAGGCCATCGGTTTCGGGAGTCGGCGATGGCGGCTGGTGTGTCGGTGGGCAGCGATGTCGTCTTCACGACGATGAAGCGCTCGGCGTCGTACGGCGCGCCGCCCGTCAGTTCGCGGATGTCGCTCCACGCACGCGGTGTCGCCGCGTGATCGAGGACGTTCACGGAATCAGCGCCGGTCGCTTCGCACGCTTTCGTGAGATCGGAGACCTGTCGTGCCAGCGATCGCCTGTTCCCGCCACAGCGGACGAGCAGTAGCCAGGAACCGGTCGAAGCATGGGCGAGCAAAGCGCCGACGCGGCGGGCGCACGCGTCGTCGACGAGCACGATCGCGAGCGGGAATAGCGGCGAGGCCGCGACAGCGCGCGCGATCGCCGAAGCGGTCACCGCGCTGCGGAATCGCCCGACGACGATGTTCTCCGTCTCCGCTAGCGGCGCGACTTTCAGCGTCGCTTCGACGATGACGCCGAGCGTGCCGAACGAACCCGTCATGAGCTTATGCGAGTCGTAGCCGGCGACGCTCTTGACAACGCGAGCTCCAGTGCGGACGAGAGCGCCGTCGGGCGTCGCGATCTGCGCCCCGAGGACGTGTTCGCGCAACGCGCCGTAGCGAAGGCGCAGCGCTCCATGCGCGTTGGACGCGATCGTACCGCCGACGGTCGCTGACGCGGCGAACGGGGCGTCGCACGGCCAGAACTGTCCGCGCGCGCGAAGCACGGATTCGAGCTTGACGAGCGGCGTGCCGCCGCCGACCGTGATGGTGAGATCTTCCGCAGCGTGCTCGACGACGGCGTCGAGCGAGGACGTGTCGACGACGACGTCGACCGTTCGCGGCGGCGGCAAGCGATGCGACTTCGTACCCGCTCCGCGGACGACGACGATCGCACCCTCGGCGGTCGCGGCCTCGAGCGCAAGAGCTGTTTCTTTCGCATCGCGTGGCAGCGCGACGGATTTCGGGGTCACGCCCGAGACCCGATAGCGGGCGCAATCGTCGGGCAACACGCGGAGCCGCTCGCCCAACGCGTCGCGCAAGCTCAAGTCGAACGGGATCGAACGGAGGACTTTCGTGCGCTTCAAAACGGTTCGCCGGCCAAAGCGGCCGTGCGCTCGTCGAGCGTGCCGGACTTCGCGGTACGGGCCGACTCGCCGCAGCGTCGGCCGGTCGGAAAGATCTTGCCGGGGTTACAGCGGTCGTCGGGATTGAACGCGCTCTTGAGGCGATCCATGAACGAGAGATCTTCGGGCGTGAACTGAAGCGGCATGCAATCGCGCTTCTCGAGACCGATGCCGTGCTCGCCCGAGATGCTCCCACCGCGTGCGACGCACGCCTGCAAGATGTCAGCGCCGGCCGCGAGCGCGCGATCGAATTCGCCTTCCTTTTGTTTGTCGAATAAAATGAGCGGATGCAGGTTGCCGTCGCCGGCATGGAAGACGTTTGCGATCCGCAATCCGTGCTTCGTGCCCGCTGCCGCGACGTCGCGCAGCATTGCGGGCAGCTGCGAGCGCGGGATGACGCCGTCCTGGACGTAGTAGTCGGGGCTGATGCGCCCCATCGCGCCGAACGCGCTCTTGCGGCCCTTCCATAGAAGGTCGCGTTGCGGGCCGTCCTGAGCGATGCGGACCTCACGCGCGCCGCGCTCGCGGCAGATGGATGCGACCGCATCGACCGTCCCCTCGAGCCCATCGCGCAGACCCTCGATGTCGATGAGGAGTAGCGCGGCAGCGTCGGTCGGCAGTCCCGCTCCGACGTCCGCTTCGACCGCGGAGGTCGCGAGCGCATCCATCATCTCGAGCGCGCCAGGCACGATACCGCGCCCGATGATCGCCGAGACGGCAGCGGTCGCGGCATCGGTCGAATCGAAGATGCCGAGCAGCGTCTGCACCGTCTCCGGGATCGGCGATAACGCGAGGACGGCCTGCGTCGCGATGCCGAGCGTACCTTCCGATCCGATGAAGACACCGGCGAGATCGTAGCCCGGAGTGTCGACCGTCTTTCCGCCGAGCCATTCGATATCGCCGTCGGGCGTGACGATCCGGATCCCGAGGACGTGAGCCGACGTGACGCCGTATGCGAGGCAGTGCAGACCGCCGGAATTTTCCGCGATGTTGCCGCCGATCGTGCATGCCGCCATGCTCGACGGGTCGGGCACGTACCTCAGGCCGTGCGGATGTGCGGCTGCCGAGACGTCGGCGTTGACGACGCCCGGCTCGACGAGCGCGATCCGGTTCGGCGCATCGATCTCGAGGATGCGGCAGAGACGGGCGGTCGAGATGACGATCGCGTCGCCGGCTGCGATCGCGCCTCCGGATAAGCCCGTGCCCGCACCGCGCGGCACGAAGCGCATATCGCGTTCGCAGCACGCACGGACGACCGCCGCGACTTCTTCGGTCGATCCCGGCAGCACGACCGCGAGCGGCAGCGACCGGTCGACGCCGCCGTCGTACGCGTACGCGCGGATCTCCTGCGGCGTCGTCAGCGCATGACGACGGCCGACGATCGCTTCGAGAGCTGCCGCAAAGCGCACGTCCATCGGCGCGCTTGCTTCGCCCGCGCCTCGACCGGGCCCCGGTCTAAAGACAAGGACGCCACGCCGGTTGCGCGAACTCGCGCCCGTCATGCCGGTTCAGATCGAACGCGTCGACTACACGCCGAGGAAAGACGTCTACTATCCGGGCGAGGTGCTCTACGTGAGCCTGTCGTTCGCCAAGCCGTTCGTCGGCGAATGCGAGATCGGGCTTGCAGCGGCCGGCGGCGAGCTTGTACGCCGGACGACGTGCCGCCAGAGCTCGACGCGCCTGTACGAGGGACAAGTGTATATCCACGACGACCAGGTCGGCTCGTGCGTGCTCAAGGCGGCGCTGACGCCCGTGACGGGCCAGCCGACGACCGTCGACACCGGCGATCGGATCTTCCAAGTCCGCCGGATCATTCCGTGAGCACAAACGTCAAGGTCGGCGAACCGATGATCGCCGTCGCCGGAGAGACTCCCGAAGGGCCGCTCGATCTCGCCGACTTCCGCGGCCGCAAACACGTCGTGCTCTGGTCGTATCCGAAAGACGACACACCTGGCTGAACCGTCGAAGCCGTAGAGTTCAGTCAGCGGTCTGCTGACTTCGACAAGGCCGGCGCAGCGCTCGTCGGAATCTCCAAGGATACGGTCGAATCGCACCGCCGGTTCGCGGCGAAGCACGATTTGCGAATCCACCTCCTCGCCGATCCGAATGCCGAGATATTGAAACGCCTCGGCGTCGCCGGCCCGCTCGGCTTCGCCAGCCGAACGACGTTCGTGATCGACGACACGGGAATCGTGCGCCACGTCTTCGAGAACGTCTCCGCTCGCGGCCATGCTGCAGAGGTCCTGGCCGTTGTCGAGGCGCTCTGAAACGTCGATTTTTCTAGGATTAAGGGAGCAGAAGGAGTGCGTCGAGGACCGACGAACGGCGCGCATCGCCGTCGACCGTACGGGTATCATGACATCGGAGGCTGGAGATGAGAGGTAAGCCGAAAAAGCGCGCCGCGAAGCGTACGAAAACGCCCCGCAAGCGGGCAGCGAGCAAGCCGAAGTCGTCCGCGAAGAAGCGGCCGGCAGCCAAGCGGGCAGCGACGAAGAAGCGCGTTTCAGCGCGTAAGCCCAAACGGGCTGCGAAGAAGGCCGCGCCGAAGCGCGTGGCCCCGAAGCGAGCCGCCGCTAAGAAGTCGGAGCCTCCGCCTGCCGCACCGCGCCAGGCTCCCGCAGCTCGTCCTGCAGCAGCTCCGCGGCAGCCGAAGCGTGAAGAAACGCCTTCGGACAAGACCCGGCTCGAACACGAGAACCCGGACTCGATGCTACAAGTCGAAGACTATGAAGAAGAGGAAGAGTACGAGGACGGCTTCGGCGACGAGGAAGAAGAATTCCAGGCGGAAGAGGGCGACGACGACTTCTAAGTCCTAAAGAAGTGAGAAAAAGGAGCGGTCGAGATTTTATCTCGACCGCCGCGGTTTTTCCAGGATGAAATTCGCTCTCAAAACCCCGGCATCGTGATGATCTCGCCATCTGGCGTGATGACCATGCCTGCTAGCTCACCCTTAGCGATTTTGGCGCCCTCACACACCTCGGTACTCGTACGAGGCGGGTCGACCTCATTCATTCGCACGCACGGTATCCTGAAAACGGCCTTTGGGTAGCCGGGAACATCGGAAAAGTAGAGTTCTCGGGTCATCCACTTGCTCGGTCCGATGCGTTTTGGGGGATCGTAGGAAACGATTCGTTCGTGTAGCCCTTTAGGCGTGTTGACGTACGTCGTCGTCACCGCGGCGTGCCGCGCTGTCGAAGCACAACCTACGAGCGCCACTACGACGGCAAGCGATAGTCCGCGGATCAAGTCAGTTTCAAGGCGACATCGGCGTGAACACTTCACCGTCTGGGCTCACGAGCAGGCCTGTCCACTTGCCCTCCGTTATCTCCGGCGCTGTGCATCCTCGAACAACGCTTATCCTTGGGTGACGGACGCTCGACGACGGCGGCTGTTCGTACGACGGCTCTACCTGCGGAGGCGTACTGCTACGCATGCACGCGCTTCGCAAGACGAGCGACGGTGCACCTGGGAAACTGGAGAAGTAACTCTCGCTCGTCAGCAATTCGCTCGGCTCGATTCGTTTGGGGGGATCATAGCTCACGGTTCGCTCTCGCAAACCGTTCGAGAGTTGGCCGACACTCGTCATCACCGTGGGCCGTGGTGTTGAAGGCGAGTGAGCGGTGCGTGAGTTTCCGATGCATCCGACCACGAGCAATGAAATCGCTGCGATTGCCCAGCCTGTGCGAGTCACGGGCGGTCTTCGACCCACACGGCGCCGTCCGGCGAATGCTCCTTCTTCCATATAGGTGCGATCTGCTTAAGGCGGTCGATCGCGTAACGGCACGCGTCGAACGCAGGCGACCGATGCGCTGCACTTACCGCGACGACGACACTCACTTCTCCGACCTCCAGCGTCCCGACACGGTGGTGGATGGCGACGTCGATGACGCCGCCGCGCGCGTGGATCTCATCGGCGATCTGCTTGAAGACACCTTCGACCATTTCAGGATACGCTTCGTACTCGAGCTTCGTCACATCTCGGCCGCGCGAGTGCGCGCGAACGTGACCGACAAACGTCACGACAGCACCGGCGCCATCCCGATCGAGAAGCGCCGCAACGGCACGTTCGTCGAGCGGTTGGCTCGTCAACACGAAGTGCTGCGTCATCCGCCTGCGACCGGAGGAAGGATCGCGACCTCATCGCTTTCATTTAGCGGTGCGTCGCCGCTCACGTGCGTTCGGTTGAGCGCGAACGCCGTCGACCCGGCCCTATGCGCGATTTTCGGGAACGATGCGCAGACGTGGGCATACGCATCCGAAACCGTCGCGCCGTCAGGGAGATCGGCGACGTAGGTGCTCGTTCCAGCCGCCTCGCGGTGCGCGGCGAACAATCGGACGGTGACCCGCATGCGGTTCGACGTACGCCGGACTAGGACTTGACCCCTCGCTGTCCGTAACATCTAGCCCTTGCAAACTGCTGACATCTAACGCATACCCGAAATGAAGTGAGGTCATCCGTAATGGCGCATGAAGTCCCGAAACTTCCCTACGCGTACGACGCACTCGAGCCGCATATCGACAAAGAGACGATGACGCTCCACCACGACAAGCATCATCAGGCGTACGTGACCAATCTCAACGCGGCCATCGAAAAGCATCCCGAGCTCGGATCGAAGAGCGCGCTCGAGCTCATCAAAGACCTTTCGAAGGTGCCCGACGACATCAAAGCGGCTGTCCGTAACAACGCCGGCGGTCACGTCAACCATACAATGTTCTGGACGATCATGGGGCCCGGCAAAGGCGGCGCTCCGACCGGACGCATCGGCGAAGCGATCGCGTCGACCTTCGGCGACTTCGACGCGTTCAAGAAGTCGTTCAACGAAGCCGGCACTAAGCAGTTCGGCAGCGGCTGGGTGTGGCTCGTGAAGACCTCCGCCGGCAAGCTCGAGATCGCGAGCACGCCGAATCAGGACAATCCGATCTCGGCGGGCAACGCGCCGATCTTCGGCAACGACGTCTGGGAGCACGCGTACTATCTCAAGTACCAGAACCGCCGAGCCGACTACCTCGGGGCGTGGTGGAACGTCGTCAACTGGGATGAGATCAACAGGCGGCTCGACGAGGCCGGGCGCTGATGGCGCTGCTGTCGGGGAAGACCGCACTCGTCTCCGGCATCGCAAACCGTTGGAGCATCGCGTACGCGATCGCGCGTGCGTTCCACGCGCACGGCGCGAATCTTATCCTGACCTACGAAGGGGAGCGGACGCAGCCCGAAGTCGAGAAGATGGCCGCCGAATGCGGCGGCGTCGCGACGATGTGCGACGTCTCGACGGACGAAAGCCTCGCGGCGCTGCGCGCCTTCATCGACAAACGAGGCGTGAAGCTCGATGCGCTCGTCCACAGCATCGCGTTCGCGCGCAAGGAAGAGCTCGCGGGCAAGTTCTACGCGACTTCGCGCGACGGCTTCGCCCTCGCGCTCGGCGTCAGCGCATACTCGCTCGTCGCGCTGTGTCGCGAGCTCGCGCCGGTGTTCGCGCCGAACGCGTCGGTCATGACGATGACGTATCTCGGTTCGGTGCGCGCCGTCTCGAACTACAACGTGATGGGCGTCGCGAAGGCGGCGCTCGAAGCATCCGTGCGTTATCTTTCCGTCGATCTCGGCGAGAGCGGCATTCGCGTCAACGCGATATCCGCAGGACCTATCAAGACCGCGTCCGCGCGCGCCGTCAGCGGTTTCACGAGCATCCTCGGCGATGTCGCAGCGAAGTCGCCGCTGCGTCGCAACGCGGTCGCCGACGATGTCGCGAACGCCGCGGTATTCTTGGCAAGCGATCTCTCGACTGCGATTACCGGCCACGTCTTGTACGTCGATGCCGGATACAACGTCGTCGGTATCTCTTAAAGGTCACGGCTGCGCGGACGCCCAAATTGGGGGTCCGCTCGGGCGGGGGAAGGTTGTAGCTCATGGGCCTCACGTGGCAGGATATCGAGGACATCGGCTTCGAGCTGGCACAGGCTCATCCGGACGAAGACCCGGCGCAGGTCGCGTTGCCGGAGCTGCTTCGCCTTGTCACCGAACTCGACGACTTCGAGGACGACCCCGAGCGCGCCGACGAGAAGACCCTCGAGCGAATAGCAGGCGCATGGCGCGAGGAATTCGCGGCTCGCTGACGCCGCGCTGATCCGCGGCGCACCACACGCGGCCGCACCGTATGCAATCCCACACCGAACTCGATCTCTTCCCCCTCAGCGCCGTGCTCGTGCCCGGCGGCAGCATCCGTTTACACGTCTTCGAGGAACGCTACAAGACGATGATCGGCTCGTGCATCGAGCGCGACGCGCCGTTCGGCGTCGTGCTCGATCAAGCGGGCAATGAAGTCGGCGACGATCTCGATCCGGCGACAGTCGGGACCGTCGCGCGCATCGTCGAGGTGCGCAAGCTCTCCGAAGGACGCCTGTATATCGTCGCTCGCGGCCTTCAGCGCTTCCGCGTCGACCGATTCGTCAAGACGAAACCATTTTGGACCGCGCGGGTATCATATCTCGAAGAGCCGATAGGGCCCGTCGGCGCGGCGGTACGGCTGCGCGCCGCCGCACTCGAGAGCTTCCGTGACTACCTCCAAGCGCTGCTCCAGCTCTCGGGCCGCGAACTCGAGGCAGTGCAGCTGCCGGACGATCCGGCGGTCTCTTCCTTCCTCATCGCCGACGCGATGCAGGTCGACACCGCTGCGAAGCAATCGCTGCTCGAGTCGTCGTCGGCGGCCGAGCGGCTCGACCTCGAGCTGAGACTGCTCGATGAGGAGACACGGCGGCTGCGCGCTTCGAATGCGTCGAAGGCGGACCACGAAAGCGATGATGGCAATGACGATGAGCGGCGCAAGGCCTTTACGGTACGGATCTCGCTCAACTGACCCGCTGCTCGACGCCTCGACCTTGATCGAGACGCTGCACCTGCGTCTTGCCGCTCGCTCGCGAGTCGAGTATCACGACGCCGGCGCTCGACGCGCAGCCGTCCTCGTGCCGATCGTCTCCGCGCCCGCCGGTCTGCAGCTCGTGTGCTTCGAGCGCACGCACGAAGTGATCGACCACAAAGGCGAGATCTGTCTGCCGGGCGGGTCTATAGAAGAAGACGATCGCGACGTCGTCGACGCCGCTTTGCGCGAAGCCCGCGAAGAGCTCGGCATCGAGCCGGCGTCGGTCCGCGTCCTCGGCATGCTGGACGACGTCCACACCGTCGTTTCGAATTACATCATCACGCCGGTCGCCGGTTTCATCGGGACCGAGCCTGAGGTCGTGTGCGATCCGCTCGAAGTCGCACGACCGATCACCGTTCCGCTCGCGACGCTGTTGTCGCAAGGCGTCGAGTCGTACGAGCTGCGCGGTCCGGACGGAACGTCGCGCACGATCTATGCGTATCATGTCGGCGAGGATCGCATCTGGGGCGCGACCGCACGCATCATCCACGGATTGTTGACGCTTTGGTTCGGAGAGGACGACGCGACGAGATGAAGACCTTATGCTCGCGCTGCAATAAGAAGCCGGCGACGGGCACGAGCATCGCCCTTCGCGGCGGACGCGCCGTCGCACAGCCGCTTTGCGATTCGTGCAGGGCGGCCGCTGACCGGACGCGGACGGTCATCGCGAGCGGCGCCGCGCTCGCCGCTTTTGGCGCGGCTGCTTTGGCTGCCGCTTTCGCCGCCCGCCGCAACGCCGAACAGTCGCCCGACGCGCCGCAGACGCGTTCTTCGGGCGGTGCGGTCGCCGTCGCCACGGCCCATCGGACGCCGACGCTCAACTCAGTCTCGCGCGACTTGACTCAGCTCGCCGCGGAAGGGCGCCTCGACCCTGTGATCGGCCGCGCGCCCGAGATCGAGCGCGTCGTACGCATCCTCGCGCGACGGACGAAGAACAACCCCGTGCTCATCGGCGATGCCGGCGTCGGGAAGACCGCTATCGTCGAAGGGCTCGCGCTGCGCATCATCAGCGGCGAAGTACCCCGGACGCTGCTCGGCCGGCGCATCGTCGCTCTCTCGCCCGCCGTGCTCGTCGCCGGCACGAAGTATCGCGGCGAGTTCGAAGCGCGGCTCGGCCGCGTGCTCGATGAATTGAAGCGCTTTCCCGACGACGTCATCCTCTTCATCGACGAGCTGCACACGCTCGTGGGAGCGGGCAGCGCCGAAGGCTCGACCGTCGACGCCGCCAACATGCTCAAGCCGGCGCTTGCGCGCGGCGATCTCCGCTGCATCGGCGCGACGACCTTTGAGGATTACCGGCGACACATCGAGCACGATGCGGCGCTCGAGCGGCGTTTCCAGCCTGTCATCGTCGAAGAGCCGACGCAGTCCGATTGCCGCTCGATGCTCGAAGGCTTGCGGCCTCGCTACGAGCGCCATCATCGCGTGCAGATCGAGGACGGCGCGCTCGTCGCGGCGGTGCGGCTTTCCGCACGATTCATCCCCGAGCGGCGCCTGCCTGATAAGGCGTTCGACCTCGTCGACGAAGCGGCCGCTATGGTCGCGATGCGCGGCGGCACGAACGTCACGGGCGATGATATCGCGCGCATCGTCTCCGGCTGGACCGGCGTGCCCGTCGAGACGATGAGCGCCGACCAGGCGGCGGGCTTGCTCGATCTTGAAGATCGGCTGCGGCGACGCGTGGTAGGGCAAGAACCGGCGCTGCGCGCGATCGCGGAATGCGTGCGTCAATCGCGCGCCGGCTTGCGGCGGGAACGCGGACCGGCTGGGGCGCTCTTGTTCGCCGGCCCGTCGGGCGTCGGGAAGACCGAACTCGCGCGAGCGACCGCCGAGGTGCTGTTCGGTTCCGACGATGCGCTCTTGCGCTTCGACATGTCGGAGTTCGGCAGCGCCGCGTCCGTGGCGCGGCTCATCGGGTCGCCGCCCGGCTACGCCGGATCGGATCGCGCGGGCGAGCTGACCGAGGCCGTGAGGCGCCGGCCGTATTGCGTCGTGCTCTTCGATGACGTCGACCGTGCCGACTCGGCGGTGCTCGACTTGCTGCTACAAATGCTCGACGACGGCCGTTTGACGGACGCGTCCGGCCGGCTCGCGGATTTCCGCAACGCGTTCGTCATCCTCACGATGAATCTCGCCGCCGACGCCGACCCGTCATCGATCGGCGTGCTGCTGTCGCCGGAGATCGTGAACCGGCTCGACGATGCGGTCATCTTCTCGTCGCTCGGCCTTGATGAGCTGCGCGCGATCGCGGTGCGCGAGGTCGCGCCGCTCGTCGCCGCATCGGCCGCGCAAGGCATCGAGCTGCGCGTGGCGGATTCGGCGATCGATGCATTCGCGCGCGAAGCGGACGACCCGCGGCAAGGCGCGCGTCAGCTGCGGCGGATCGTCGAAAAACGCCTTCGAGCGCCGCTCTCGAAGGCGCTGCTCGCTGGAACCGCGTCACGCGGTCAGAGCTTGTCGGCACAAGCCGGTGCGAACGGCGACATCGCGATCGT
>JANWLL010000025.1 GCA_025450855.1 Vulcanimicrobiia bacterium | reverse complement strand
TTGTCCATGAAGCGGATGGTGGTCTTGCGGTCGACGTCCGTCTTCTCGGCAAGCGTCTTGATGACTTCGGATTTCGTCATACCCTTGGCCACGATATCTGTCCTTTCACGCGATTACCGCGCGCATCTGAAGCGCGATACTAGATAGCCTCGTGACTTATGCACGGTTTCGCGAAAGCCTTCGGAAAATCGAGGATTTTTGCCGGTCAGGTACCGGCACCGCCGCCGATCCGCAGCAGGTACTTGATGATGAGGCGGTCGAGCGTCGCCGGCGCCGCGGGCGTGCCGAAGTTGACGAACAGCTCGCTACCGTTCTTGAACTTCGTGTGAAATGCAGCCGCGAGGTTGTCGCCCGGTGACGCGAAGCCGCCTCGGCCGCTGATCGCCCGGTATGCGAGCGTCACTTCGGTGTCGGGACCGAGCGAGTCACCGATGCCGACGCTGCGCAGCAGCTGACCGTCGACGCCTATGGCATCCGAGCGCTCGTGCGTGCCGTCGTACGCCCACTGGAAGCTGAACTTGTTCCCGATCGGATGGGTCGACGCGATCTGGAACTGCTGAAGATAGAAATTCGCGAAGTTGCCCGCCCCGTAGAACGTGTCGAACGGCGTCGGCGTACCGTCGCGATAGCCGAGCGAGAGCGACGTGATATTGAACGGCAGCGTGACGCCCCCCGTGAAGAACGGGTCGTCGAGCTCGCTCACGTTGACGCCGACGTTCACGTGGACGAGCTTGTCCGTCACGATGTCTTGGCTGCCGAAGAAATCCGCCTGGTGGACGGTGCCGTCGTGCGTCTCGAAGCGATCGCCGGTGAAGAACCCCGTCCACGACTTGAGCCCCGGCGTCGTGCCGGCGAAGTTGAACATATAGACCGGACCGTGCGAGTCGTCGATGGTCGTGAAGCCGTCCATCGGACCGTAGCCGCTGCCGATGTCCTGATAGCCTTGGAACACTTCGTAGTTCGGCTTGTGCACGTCGAGAAATTCGTTGCGCAGATACGAGAACTGAGAGGTCGGATCGAACATCAAGCGTCGATCCTCGACGGCTTGATTGTACCCCCACACGAGGCCGCTGCTCAGGTTGCGGCCGGCGATGCCCGTGTCGATGGTCGAATCGTCGCCGATGCTGTGGTGCGCGAGGACGCCGTTCGTCCAGAGCAGGAACGTCCGGTTCGGCAGGATGTGATCGAACCCGAATACGGTGTCATCGATCGACGACCCGTCCGGCTCGACTCCTCGGACTTCGAGCAAGCCGAACGCTTGCGCGCCGAACGTCCCTTCGACTTTCTCCCCGCGGTCGAACGTGCCGATGCTCGGACTGTAGAACACCGAGTCCGGCGCGGAGTCGAATCCGCCGGCCGGCACGAGTTGATCGGGCGTGAAATATTGCGCGCCTTGCGCGAAGAACGGCCGGTACTCGAACAGGTTGCGGCGGAATTCTTGCGGCACGATCGTCTGCTGATCGACCTCGACGTTCGAAAAGTCCGGATTGAGCGTGCCGACGGCTGCGATCGTGCTCGTGAACGGATACGTGATGTCAATGCCTTCGTTACGCGCGGTCTGCTGCCCCTGACCGAACTGATTCCGGTCGCGCCCGGCGCTCTCGAGCCCGTATATCTCCGCTCGCGGTTGCGGCCGGCCGGCCGTCGCCGCTATATCGAGACCGGTGAGCGACGGCCACCAGCGTGCGTCGGTGAAGATCGGCCAGTTCGGCGGCTGCGAGTCTTGCATGAGGCCGTCGTATGCCCAGCTGTAGTGTTCGCCGGTCGCGGCGCAGATGCGGATGAAGTTGAACAGCCACGTCCGGTTCTTGCCGCCGGGAGCGCGCAGGTCTTTCATCGGGATGACCATCATCGCCGTCCAGCTCGAACCATCGACCTTCGCCGTCGCGCGCCACGCCGGCGCATATCGTGCAGATTCCGACGCCTGTTGGTAGCGCACACCGCGCGGCGTCGTCTCGAAGCAATACACTTGCGTACCGGCGCCGCTCGTGTCGATGCACACGCCGACCGCGTCGTCCTGTCCGAAGCCGACGTCGTTCGTCGATTGCTCCTGGTGGATCGGGACGCCGTTCTGCGATACTTTGAAGCCCACGTAGATGTTCGTCTGGTCGTATAATATGTAAGCGGTCGTGTCGAGCGGCGCGGGGCGGCGCGTCGTGATATCCTCGAAGCCGTTGGCGGTGACCGCCGACGACCACGCCGGATCGGTGAGCGACGGGTCGAATGCGGGCGGCGCCGTCACGAGCGCCGCGGGGTAGAGATGCGAGCGGTCGACGGCTGCGTTCGCTTGAAGCGCGCAGGCGGCGACGAGCGAGGCGACGACGCCGAACGCGTAGATATAGCGATATGACGGGCTTATTCTCATGGCAACTATGGAAATAGTTGCCATCTCGCTCCCATCCCTGCTCGAATACGATTTCGACGACTAATTCTGCGATAACGGCGAAGGCCGCCCCGCCCGCCTTAGAAACCGCGGCGGATGAGCATCCACCTCCGGTTAACGATGCGCCCCATGCGCGAAAAGCCGTTCGGAAAGGGAGGTCCGCGCGTACCGGTGATCGGCCAAGGAACGTGGCCGGTGCCCGTCGCGAACGCGCTACGCCGCGGCATCGACCTGGGAATGACGCACATCGATACCGCCGAGATGTACGGCGACGGCGAATCCGAGCGCATCGTTGGCGAGGCGATCTGCGGCATTCGGCGTTCGCGCTTGTTCATCGTCACGAAAGTGTTGCCGAGCCACGCAGATCGCCGCGGCGTCGCCCGCTCGTGCGCCGCGTCGCTCCGGCGATTGAAAACCGACTACGTCGACTGCCTGCTCATCCACTGGCGGGGCGATACGCCGATCGAAGAGACGATGGGCGCGCTCGAAGAGCAGGTCGAAGCCGGACACGCGCGCTCGATCGGCGTCAGCAACTTCGACCCGTGGGATCTGCGCGAAGCCGCGCGCGGTCTCAACGCGCAGCGGATCGCATGCGACCAAGTGATGTACAATCTCGGCGAGCGGACGCCTGAGGATCACGAATTGCGATGGTGCCGGGCGAACGGAGCCGCGCTCGTCGCATACACGCCGCTCGGATTGCCCACGCTCGACGCGCGGACCCGCGGCGGCCGCGTCCTCTCGTCGATCGGGCGAAAACATCGCGCGAGCGCGCACTCAGTCGCGCTCGCGTTCCTCGTGCGCCAACCGAATGTGTTCGCGATACCGAAGGCGTCGCGAATCGATCACGTGATCGCGAACGCCAAGGCCGGCGACCTCCGGCTGAGCGCCGAGGAGGTCGCGGCCATCGATGCTGCGTTTCCGCGCCGCAAACGCGTCGGGCCGCTGCCGACGAACTGAGAGCGTTCGGCTAAGGCGTTCCCATGTCGTCGTCGACCGGTCTCAAGTCCGGCGGCTGGTGGAGGAAGTATTTCGCGTCGAGCTGCGATTGGATTGGAACGAAGGGCGCCGGCGACTGCGTGAAGTCGAAGCAATCCGAGAGATCGTCCGCGCGCGCGTCGGTCTGGCCGAGGCTCGGGAGCCCGAACGTCTCTTCGGTGAATCTCACGATGCTGCCGAACTCATGCTGCGTATGCGACACGTAGCCGTGCCTCGCGTACGGGGAGACGACGATGAGCGGCACCCGGAAACCAAGACCGAATTTGTCGAGCTGCTGCGGTGGAACGTGGTCGTACCAGCCGCCCCAATCGTCCCAGGTGATGAAGATAGCGGTGCTGTTCCAATACGGGCTTTCCCCGATCGCGTTGACGACTGACGCGACCCAGCTCGGACCCACATCCCTGTTCGTCTTCGGGTGATCGGACTCGTCGAACGTCGGGATCACCCAGCTGACCGAAGCGAGCTGCCCGTGTTTTGGATCGTTGAGGATATGCGTGTTGAGCGGGAAGTTCGTCGACCATTGAGGTCCGAAGCGGATGTGCGAGATCGATTCGTACGCTTCGAACGACGCCGTTGCCGCCGGCGTGTACGACTTCCACGAGATGCCGGCCGTGTTCAAGAGATCGGCAAGGGTCGGCATGTCGATGCATGGGAACTCGTAAGCGACGGTTCCGTCGGTCTTGTAGTAGGCGACTTTCGACTTCGCTTGATCGTCGCAGCCCCACGGCGGGTGCGTCGGATTGCCGAATATGTTATCGGTCTGCGCCGCTATCAGGTAGAAGTGCGCCGGGTAGCTCGGTCCGCCATTCGATTGGAACATGCGGTCGGCCAACGTGTACTGCGAAGCAAGAGCCCAATAGGGTTGGATGGTGGACGGATCGGTGTAGCTGTATGGGTACGTCGGCGGCGGCGGGCTCTGGCCGGTCCCCGGTATGAGCTTCTCGAGATCGAAGCCGTCCATGTTCCCGTTGTCATACGCCACGATCCAGTCTTTTCGCGAGTGTCCGAGATCGTTTATCTGCGTCAGCGGGAGCGGCTGCAGCGTGACGATCTGTCCGTTGTGCATCTTCCCGGTGTTCGCCGAATCGGCGCCTGGAAAACCGTGGAACATGTTGTCGAAGCTGCGGTTCTCCAGATCGATCATGACGATATGCGTTATGGGCGAGGGCGACGCGGCACGCGCGTGCGTGCCGGCCGGTTCGGCGACGGACGTCACGCCCGATGCGCTGCACGCAGCGACGAAGCACGCGAACGCGGCGGCCGTGTACAGCGCCAAAGTCAGCGCGACGTTCGAACGACGCGGAGGCGTCGTATCAGTCGTCGTCATCGGGCGCTACCTCGCCGGGGATGTCGGGCGCGAACGTGCCGTGCGGTATCGGTTGGAAAACCGTCGGCGACTGGCCGTAGTTGAAGCAGTCGGATAGGTCGTCCGCACGGACGTCGGTCTCCCCGAGATTCGGCAATCCATACGTCGACTCGATGAAGTGGATGATGCTTCCGAACTCGTGCTGCGTGTGGCTCACGTAGCCGACTCTCGCGTACGGGCTGACGACGACGAGCGGAACGCGCTCGCCGAGGCCGATCATGTCGAGCGTCGGCGGCTGGACGTGATCGTACCATCCGCCCCAATCGTCCCAAGTCACGAAGATCGCCGTGTTGTTCCAGTACTGGCTTTGACCGACGGCATCGATGACGGAGAGCACCCAGTTCGGGCCGCTGCCCGTCTTCCC
>JANWLL010000024.1 GCA_025450855.1 Vulcanimicrobiia bacterium | reverse complement strand
CGCAACCTGCTCTACAAAGTGATGGAGCCGGCGACAGCATGACCGGCGAGCCGCTGCGCTGCGGGCGCATCTCCTACACGAACGACCTGCCGATCTACGCTGCGTTCGACGCGGGGGCAGTCGAGTGCCCGGCGACGCTCGTGTCCGGCGTGCCGACCCAGCTGAACCGGATGCTCATCGAGGGCGAGCTGGACGTCAGCCCGATCAGCTCGTTTTTCTGCGCCGAGCACGCGGACGAGCTGCTGGTGCTGCCGGGCGTCTGCATCGGCTCGCGAAACGCGGTGCGTTCCATCTATTGTATATCGAAGACGCCGCCCGGTTCGCTCGCCGGCGTTCCGATCGCCGTGACCGGCGAGAGCAGCACCGGGCGCAACCTCTTCGCGACGATATGTGCGGAGAGCTATGGCTTCGTACCCCAGTATTTCGAAGCCGAAGACCCGTTCGAGGCGTATGGCAAAGACGGCTCGCCGTGCCTGCTTATCGGCGATAAGGCGATCGATGCCCATCTTGCGGCCGGGAGGGCCGATTCGTACGACGTCGGCGAGCTCTGGGGCGGACTGACCGGCAAGCAGATGGTGTATGCCGTGTGGGCCGTGCGCCGCGACGCGGCGGAACGCCGGCCGGACGACGTCGACGCGCTCTCGCGCTCGCTCATCGACGCGGCTGCGTGGGGCATGGCGAACATCGATCGGGTTATAGCGGGCGCGCAGTCACGCATCGGTCGTCCGGACGGTTTCTACGCGGACTACTATCGGACACTTGATTTCGATTTCAACGAGAACGCGCGGCTCGGACTCGAGACGTTCTACGACCTCGCGGCGAAACACGGGCTGCTCTCGCACGCAAGCGGATTGAAGATGTTCACGAAGGATTTGGCTCGTGTCTGACGTCAACGCATTGCTCGAGCGCGCCGCCGAAGGTGGACGGCTCTCGTACGACGAGGGTCTTCGCGTCTACCGCGAAGCGTCGCTCTACGATATCGGCGCCGCCGCGCACCGGAGGCGTACAGCGCTTTACCCGGGCGACGAAGTCTCGTACGTGATCGACACGACGATCAATTATACGAACATCTGCGACGTCCACTGCACGTTCTGCGCTTTCTTCCGGCCCGAAGGCCATGCCGAAGGCTACACGATGTCGATCGACGAGGTGTTGACCCGCGTTCGGTGGGCCGCCGACCAAGGCGCGACGCAGATCATGATCCAGGGCGGCGTCAACCCGCAGATCCCGGTCTCGTACTACGTCGACCTGTTCGAAGCGGTCGGCAAAGAGTTCCCGCACGTCGACATCCATTCGCTCTCGACGAGCGAGATATGCGGGATCGCGAAGCGCGAGTCGATGACGGTCGAAGACGTGCTCAAGACCCTGCGCGCCGCAGGTCTGAAGTCGCTGCCGGGCGCAGGAGCGGAGATCCTCGTCGAGCGGGTCCGCAAGCGCATCTCCGCGCGCAAGATCGACGACGACCGGTGGATCGAGGTCATGCGCGTCGCGCAGCGCCTCGGGATGCCGACGACCGCGACGATGATGTTCGGATCGGTCGAGACGGATGCGGAGCGCATCCAACACCTCGACGTCCTCCGCGAGCTTCAGGACGAGACGCACGGCTTCACCGCGTTCATCCCGTGGTACTACGTACCGTTCAAGACGCCGCTCCGCGGCAAAGAGTCGAGCGGCCTCGAATATCTGCGCGTGCTCGCGATCAGCCGCCTCTACCTCGACAACTTCGCTCATCTGCAGTCGTCGTGGCTGACGCCCGGCATGAAGCTCGGGCAGCTCGGCCTCATGTTCGGCTGTGACGATATGGGCGGTACGATTCTCGAGGAGAAGGTCGTCACGCTGGCCGGCAGCACGAACACGGCGCACCGCTCCGATCTCGAGCGTGCGATCCGCGCCGCCGGCTATAAGCCGGTCATACGCGACACGTACTTCGACAAGCGCGACTACCCGCTCGCCACGTCCGCCTAGACGACCGCGAGTGAAATATAGGGAGCGGTCGAGATTCATCTCGACCGCCGCGGTCTTTCCAATGCGAGCTCGCCTCCGGTCGAGCTAAAGCTCGACCGCTCCCCTCCACTCAAGTGCGACGTCGGCTCCGGTCGAGCTAAAGCTCGACCGCTACAAAATATTAGGGCTTTGAGGCGATCCGCAGGAAGTCGATCAGGCTGTCGACCGGCGGCGGTAGGTCCTTGCGGTCGATCATCGCAGCCATGTAAGCGTCTTTTGTGGCGTTCGCCGCGAAGGCAGCGAGCCGCTTGAGAAAGGCTCGTAAGTTCAGCTCGCTCGAGTAACCTGCGTCCGGCCCAAGCGCCTTTCGAAAGTTGAACGACTGCGCGAGCAGGTACCAAACCTCGGGAACGCCATCCACCCGAAGCGCGACGACGTGGTCGAGGTGCTGGTTTATCGCGGTCGCATCCTTACTGCTCGACTTCCTGATGACCGGCATGCCCATCGCAGCGGTCGCGGCAAGCGTGCCGTAGTCGAGCGTCCGCGATGCGTCTTTGATGACGACGACCTGTTCGTGCCGGATCTGCGCGCCGAGCAGCGCCGAGATCGCTCTGGCCTCGACATCGCGCGACCCCTCACCGCCGCGCAGGCTGATCGAAAGCGCGCTCGCTTTATCGTCGAACGTCAAAAGATCGATGCGCGCATTCGGAGGCGGGGCATAGGACTGGGGTTCGGTCACCGCGAGACGACCTTGAAGAACTCCATGAGGCTGCCGAGCGGCGGCGGAAGCGGCAGATCGGCGAGCAGCGCGGTGACGAAGCCGTCTTGCACCGCTTGGGGCGCAAAGGTCGTCAATCGCTCGAGCAGCAGGCGCAAGTTCTGCTCGAGCGCGTTGCCCGCTTGCGAGCCGAGGCTCTTCCGGAAATTGAACGTGTCGGCGACGAGATACCATAGCTCGCCGACCTTCGCGGCACGCAACGCGATGACGTATTGACGCACCTCGGTCCGCGCCTGGCCTTCCTTGCCCATCATCACTTCGACGAGGGTCGGCGATACGAGCGGCGCAGGATGGAGCCCTTCGCTGCGGATCTCGGCCCCGTGGATCGCCGAGATCGAGGCCGGCGACACGATGCGCTCCGATCCGCCGTCGTCGAGCTGCACGCGCAGTTGGTTGTCGCCGAACTCCACGCTCGCGATGCGCGCGTTCGCCGGCAGCGAGATATGGAAGTCGTCCGTCTCCGTCATGTCGACCATGGCTCCGATACGAAGTTGAATACATGCTGGTCGGGATAGAGGCCGCCCACCTTGGCCTTCGTGAGCGCGCCCATGAGTGATAGACCTTCGGCGCTCGCTTGGGTTATCGAGATGACGTTGAACGGTGCCAGCGGATCGTTAGGATTCGCGGCAGCCAATTCGACGATGAGCCCGTCGGTCTCGTCATAGTAGTCGCGCGTCCGCGTGTCCGTCGTCCCGACAACGACGTCGTACGCATCGCGACGACCGGTGCGCCTCGCTTTGTGCGCTTTGAAGGCCGCCTTCATCGCGTCTTCTTGGATACCGAGCGAGATGCCGAACGGGCCGACGTAGGTCGCATCGTCGGCGACTGTGATCGCGACGACCTTGTCGTTCTCGAGCAGCACTTGCCCGAAGCCGTACGTCATGACGTACGCCGACACGTTGTTGGTCAGCGAGAACGGGGCTTCAGTCTTCGGACTGCCGAGGATCGAATCGACCTGATCTTTCGTCATCCCGGGGTGGACGCCGGCCTTATAGCCGTTTGTCTGCGGCGTCTGCGGCCCGCACGCGACGAGCGACGCGCTCAGCGCGCAGACGATCGCGAGTGGGAACAACAGGCGGCCTGGGAGCCCGCGACGGCGATCATCCGCTTGCCAAAGAGGCGCCACAAGGACCCCGTACCGGATTCCGCCGGGGCCATCCTTCTTGGCAGGAGCATTTGCGAAGCGAGTCACGCCTCGATGATGCCGCTCGCCACCACTTCGTCGCCGGCCGCATCGTAAAGCACGAGAAGTTGACCGGGTGATACGACCTGGGCGGGTTCGCGCAGCCTGACGACGAGCCGGTCTCCATCGAGCGTGGCGTCAGCAGCCAATGCTTTGCTCCGATATCTGCACACCGCGAGAAGGCCGTCGCCTCGCTGCGACGCCTCGAACAGCTCCGGCTGGAGCACGTTCGCTCGACTGCACGCGATCTCGACGCGTTCGAGATCTTCCCGTCGACCGATGACGACCGCGTTCGCCCGACGATCCGTCTTCACGACGTACCATGGTCCGTCGCCGAGGCCTGAAGTCGCGATCCCTCGCCGCTGACCGACGGTATAGCCGAGCAGACCGTCATGCGTGCCGACCTGACGACCATCGACCGTGACGAGCGGACCGGCGATCGCGCCGTCAGGATGCCGTTCGAGGATGAACTTGCGATAGTCGCCGTCGACGAAGCAGAGATCCATCGAGTCGGGCTTGTCGGCGATCCCGATCTCGAGTTCGCGCGCCGCGGCGCGCGTCGACTCTTTCGTGCGCTCGCCGAGCGGCGTGATGACCGACGCGATCTGATCCGCGCGAAGACCGGCGAGCATGTAGGACTGGTCTTTCGTCCGGTCGACCGCGCGACGCAAGTGCGCGCCGTCTTCCTCGTTCGAGATGCGGGCGTAGTGACCGGTGATCATCGTCGTCGCGCCGACAGCTCGTGCGAAGTCGAGGAGCGCGCCGAACTTGACGAGGTTGTTGCAGGCGACGCACGGATTCGGCGTGCGGCCGGCGAGGTACTCGTCGCAGAAATAGTCGACGACGGCGCGGTGAAACGCGGCTTCGAAGTTGACGACGTGGTGCGGGATGCCGAGCGATGCTGCGACCGAGCGTGCGTCCTCGTAGGCCGTGGGCCCACAGCACTGGCGCGCCTTCTCGGCGATGTCGTCGCCGCCGGGCGTGAAGAGCCGCATGGTGACGCCGACCGCCTGCGTGCCCGCTCTGACAGCAAGGGCGGTCGCGACGGCGCTGTCGACGCCGCCGCTCATCGCGGCGAGCGCCGTCGTGCCGGGCCGCACGCCGAACGCGGCGCGCAAATTATCGATGTCTGAGGTCACAGATTCGGCTTCCACGTGAAATGGTGCGCAGCTCGAGCGCTTGGCTGCCTATAGTCCCACTGGAGGACTACCGATGGAGGGATATAACTTCTTCGTCCCGGCTCGCGCTTCTTTTTGGGGCGTCGGACACATGGCAGACATCGGATCACAGCTCAAGGCGGCGCGCGATCGGCTCGGCATGACGACGGTCCAAGCCGCGCAGCGCCTCCATATGCGCGCGATGTTCGTCGATGCCATCGAACGCGAAGATTGGAAGACGATCGGCGAGCCGGTCTACGTCCGCGGCTTCATCCGCAACTACGCGCGCCTGCTCGGACTCGACCCCGTCGCATGCGTCGCGACCTTCAACGCATCGGATTTCGTCGAGGCAGCGGCTGCCGATGTCGCGCTCGACTTCGATCAGCCGCCGCGCAACCGCTTCAGATATCCGTGGCTGCTCGCGGGGATGTCGGCGCTCGCGGCCTTCCTCGTCATCAAAGTCGTATGGACGATGGTGATTCCGAGCGCGGCCGGCCACACGGAACTCCGTCCACCCGCCGCGTCGGCGATGGTATCGACTAGCGCGCAGCAAGGTCTCGTGCCGGGACCGAACGCGGCGGCGAAGGCGTCGCAAGGCGGCGTCTATCTGCGGCTCGAGCTCACCCAATCGTGCTGGCTTTCGGTCATGGTCGACGGCAAACGCGTCGTCTACCAGACGCTGCCCGCGGGTACGGTCAAAGAATTCCACGGCGTCCGCGAGATCACGCTACGCGCCGGCAACGCCGGCGGGGTGATGGCGACCATCGATGGGCAGCATCTCGGCACGCTTGGCGGTCCGGGCCAGGTAGAAGACCGCGTTTTCGCAGTGAAGACGCCCCCGGTCGGCCAAGAAGGGGTGCATGAGTGATTTTTCGTTCGATATCGTCTCCAAGGTAGAAAAACAAGCGCTCGAGGACGCCGTCAACCAGGCGGCCCGCGAGGTCGCGACGCGTTTCGACCTCAAGAATTCCAAGTCGTCGATCGAGCAGACCGGCGCGGACATCACGATCGTCGCCGACGATGAGATGAAGCTCAAAAACGTCGTCGACATCCTCCAGACCAAATGCGTCAAGCGCGGCGTGTCGCTCAAGTCGCTCCGTTTTGAGAAGCCGGAGGCCGCTTCAGGGGGTACGCTCCGCCAAGTCATCAAGGTCGAGCAAGGCATCCCGACCGATAAGGCCAAGAAGCTCGTCCAGTCGATCAAAGAGTCGAAGCTCAAGGTCTCGACCCAGATCCAAGACGAGCAGCTGCGCGTCTCGAGCAAGTCGAAGGACGATCTGCAGAAGGTCATGGCGCTTATCAAGTCGATGGAGTTGGACTATCCGGTCCAGTTCGTGAACTACCGCTAGTGGCCGTCGCATCGAGGCCCGATCGCGTCTTTCTCGCCAGTCTCGGCTGCGCGAAGAACCTCGTCGACAGCGAGGTCATGCTCGGCCGACTCGCATCCGACGGGTGGGCGTTGACGACCGACGCCGGCGACGCGGACGCGATCGTCGTCAACACATGCTCGTTCATCGACCCGGCGAAGGCGGAGTCGACCGACGAGATCCTGCGCTATGCCGGCGCAAAGCGAAGCGGACAACTTCTCATCGTCGCGGGCTGCCTCGCGCAGCGCTACGGCGCCGAGCTGCGGGAGCTCGTCCCCGAGATCGATGCCGTCATCGGCACCGGCGCGTTTCCGAAGATCCGCGAGATCATCGAAGAGGCGCGCAGCGGCGCGCGTCCGCTCCATCTCGAGGATCGCGACGCATACCTCGACCGGCTCGGCTTTCTGCCGCGTGTCGTCACGACCCCGCGCGCGACCGCGTATCTGAAGGTCTCGGAAGGTTGCAACCACGTCTGTGCGTTCTGCATCATCCCGACGCTTCGCGGCATCGGCAAGAGCCGGACGATCGACTCGCTCGTCGCCGAGGCAAAGTCGCTCGTCGCCGGCGGCGCGCAAGAGCTCGTCATCGTCGCGCAAGACACGTCCGACTACGGACGCGACATCGGTATGCGCGACGGCCTCGCCCGACTCATCGAGGCGTTCGAGTCGATCGACGGTCTGCGCTGGGTGCGCTTGCTCTATCTCTACCCGACGTCGGTGACGAAGCGCATCGTCGACTCGATGCGCGCATCGACCAAGGTCGTGCCGTACGTCGATATGCCGCTCCAGCATTCGCATCCAGAAGTCCTCAAAGCGATGCGGCGTCCTCCCCAACCGCAGCGATACCTCGAACTGTTCGATGAGATCAGAGCCGCATTGCCGGGTGCGACGATCCGTAGCACGTTCATCGTCGGCTTCCCAGGCGAAACGGAAGAGCACTTCGAGCATCTGCTCTCGTTCATCGGCCGGGCGAAACTCGATCGTACGGGCTTCTTCGAATACTCGCGCGAGGAAGGCACGGCGGCGTACTCGATGACAGATCGCGTCGCGACGCGCGTCAAGCACGAACGGATCGCCCGGGCGCGCGATCTGCAACGGACGATATCGAACGCGAACGACGCGGCGCGGATCGGAGAACGGCTTGACGTCCTTATCGAGCAGCGGCGTCTGATGCCGGCGTCATCGAACATTCGCCAAGCGCTCGGGACACGACTCGTATCCGTCGGACGTTCAATACGCGAAGCCCCAGGCGTCGACGGAAATGTCTACATCGCCGGCGAGTACGCCGTCGGTTCATTTGTGGATTGCACGATCAACGGGCATACTGAATTCGACCGATACGGGACGCTTGCCGGGTAAGGGGGGCCTGCGAGCGCGTTGTCCAAGCCTGCTTCCTCCGTAGGGAAGGCGATTTGAGCGAAGAGACGACCGACGAGCGGCTCGGTGACGAGCAGCCTGCTGATCAGCAGGCGCCCGACGAGACCGCCGCACCCGAGTCGGAACCGCAACCTCTACCGCGCCCCCGCAAGCGCACGATCGGACTCGCCGTCGCGCTCGCGCTGCTATGTATCTTCGCCACCGCGGTGACCGCATACGTCACCGTCAAAGGTGGCATCCGGCAAGCGCTCGAGGGCGTTTTCACCCCAGATCTGCCGACGGTTTTCGGCAAAGACCAGATCCGCGTCTTGGTCATGGGCGTCGATGACAGCTGGACCGACACCGACGAGGTCTACACGTCGCAGTCGCGCTCCGACACGAACATAGCCGTGTCGATCGACCTGCACTCGCATCAGATCGGCGTCGTCTCCATCCCGCGCGACCTCTGGGTGGACATCCCGAAGGACGGCTACGGCAAGCTCAACGAGGCGATCGCCGACGGCGGGCCCGAGCGCACAGAAGCGACGCTTGAAAAGAACCTCAGCACGCCGCCCTTCGACTACTACATGGTCCTCAACATCAATGCGACGAAGGAAGTCGTCGACGCCATCGGCGGCCTCGACGTCGACGTCGAAAAGGACATGGACTACGACGACAACTGGGGCCACCTCCACATCCATTTGAAGAAGGGCCCGCACCATCTCGACGGCGATCAAGTCGTGGGTTATATACGATACCGCCACGACGCCGAAGGCGACTTCGGACGCATGCGCCGCCAGCGCCAAGTCGTGCAGTTGCTCGTCAAGCGGCTGAAAGATCCGTCGATCGCGATGCACGTCGTGCCGCTCATCGGCGTCGTCCGCCAGAACGTCCGCACGAATCTCTCGTTCGAGCAGATGCTCGATCTCGCCAAAGGCCTCCAAGACGTGACGCCGCAGATGGTGCACGAGGCGGAAGTGCCGGCGAACGTCGGGTGGACCGACGGCGAGTCCGTCTTGTTCGCCGATCAGTCGCAAGCGCAGTCGATCATCCATAAGTATCTCGTCGTCGGTTTCAGCAATACGTTCGATCCGTCGACCGTACACGTCAAGGTCGAGAACGGCTCCGGCACGCCCGGCGCCGCGTCGGCGATGGCGGATTATCTGCGTCGTCGCGGCTTCACGATCGTCGAGACCGGCAACGCGTCGACATTCAACAATCCGAGGACGAAGATCACGGGTGCCGACCAAAAAGTCGTCGCGGAAGTCGTCAAAGATCTGCCGGTGCACGATCCGGCGATAGCGGTCGGAACGGTTCAAGGCGGCGACGTCGACATCGTCGTCGGTCAGGACTACAGGACGCAATAACGGCCTGGGTGTGAAGCGTTTTCTGATCGCCGCGGCGCTAGTCGCGGTCGCGGTGGGACTGGTCGTCGGCCTGCGGCGTTGGATACACCACGCGCAGCTCGAACTTGTGCCCGTCCTCGTCATGCCGGGCGCAGATGCGCACGCCGTCGTCGATCCGCCGCCCAGCGCGATCGCGACGCGCATGATGCTCGACGCGCGCGAGCTCGTCACTCGTCCGTCGCGTCCGAGGCTCGCCGTGCTGACCTTCGATGACGGGCCGTATCCGGTCGAAACGCCCGCGCTCGCTGACGAGCTCGCCCGGCTCCACGTCCCCGCCGACTTTTTCCTCATCGGTCGGGACGCTCTGCAGCAGCCGGCGATCGCGCACCGGCTGGCGAGCAGCGGTAACGAGACCGGCAATCACAGCATGACGCACCCAGAGATGTCGACGCTCGCGTACGACGCGCAGCGCGCCGAGATCGACGCGGGTGCTGTTGCGGTCAACGCTACGACCGGACAGCGCGTCGCCTACTTCAGGCCGCCCCACGGGAACTACGACGAGAACACGATAAAGGCGGCGCTCGACCTTGGCGAGACGGTCGCGCTCTGGAACGACGATCCAGGCGATTGGCGCACGCTGTCGCCGGACGCGATCGCGAAACTCGCGGCCGATCAAGCCCGCGCGCCCGTCGTCATCTTGCTCCACGACGGGAAAGACGCGACCATCGACGCGCTGCCGGCGATCGTCGCCGAATTCCGGAGCGCCGGCTATCGATTCGTGACGCTGAGCGAACTGCAAAAAGACGTGCCCGTCGACGAGATCAACGATCCGATAAGGGTATCGCTATGAGACGACAGATCATCAAGACGAAACCGGTACGCCCGTATCGCGTCGCACGCATCATCATCGCGGTGCTCGTCGTCATCGTTATCGCGGCGGTCGCCTTCGAGCTATGGTCGAAGACGCATGCGACGCACGCACTAGCGGCCCATGCCGTCTCCGTGCTGCAGGACTCGCCGCGAGCGGCCTCAAATCCGCCAAGCCCCATCGTCTCGTAGTTGAAGGGGAT
>JANWLL010000023.1 GCA_025450855.1 Vulcanimicrobiia bacterium | reverse complement strand
TTCTCACGGCCGGCCTTTTCGATGCCGTCTGTCTCGGCGGCGAACCCGACGATGAAGCAGCCGGACGGCCGATGCGCGGCGACGTCGGCGATGATGTCGGGATTTCGGGTGAGCTCGAGCGCGAGCTCGGCCGAGTCCTTCTTCACTTTGCCCGCAGCGACGACCGCCGGACGGAAATCAGCGACCGCGGCAGCGCCGACGAAGAGCGTCGCACCGCCGATGTGCTCGAGCACTGCGGCGTGCATCTCGCGTGCCGTCGTCACGTGGACGACGTCGACGCCCGCGGGCGCGCGCAGCTGCGTCGGCCCGCTGATCACCGTCACGCGGGCGCCGCGCGCGCGCGCTTCGCTCGCGATCGCGTAGCCCATCTTGCCCGTCGACGGATTCGACAAGAAGCGTGCGGGGTCGGCGAATTCGCGCGTCGGTCCTGCGGTGACGACGACGACGTCGCCGGACATCGACGCGCTTCGCGCGAGCACGACTCCGGCGGCTTCGACGATCTCGTCTTCCTCGGCAAGCCGGCCTTCGCCGATCTCGCCGCATGCCAAGAAACCCGATCCAGGCGAGACGAACTCGTAGCCGCGACTTTGCAGCGTATCGATGTTGCGCTGCGTCGGTTCTGCCTCGTACATCGCCGTGTTCATCGCGGCCGCGACGAGCACCGGGTTGCGCGTCGCGAGCGCGCACGTCGACAAGAGATCGTCGGCGATGCCGTGGGCGAGCTTCGCGAGCGTGTTCGCCGTCGCGTTGACTATGAGGAAGAGCGACGATTTGCGGACGAGCGAGATGTGCGCCACTTGCCAAGTCGTACCGGCGTCGAACATCTCGGTGTGGACGTCGTTGCCCGAGAGCGCCTGGAACGTGAGCGGCGTGACGAAGCGCTGCGCCGCGGCCGTCATGATGACGTGGACGTCGGCGCCGGCTTGACGCAGCTTGCTGACGACGCCCGCGCATTTGTATGCGGCGATGCCGCCGCATACGCCGACGAGGATCGTGCGGCCCGCGAAGGTGGAAGGCCGGTCGAAGTCGCTCATAGTGGAGATACCTTGTTTGTCGGCGCCGCTTGCTCGTCCTATGCCGAGCAGAGCTTCATATTGTCTATGAGTCGCGTCGTTCCGCAAAAGGCAGCGCCGACCGCGAGCAGGTCGGCTTTACGCGGCACCGTGTCGAGCGGCACGAAATCCGCTGGATCGACGACGGCGAGATAGTCCTGCTGCAACGCACCGAGTTCCGCCGAGGCCGCGCGCAAGACGGCGCCGACGTCCGTAGCCCCGCGCTCGAGCGCTTCGACGATGAGTCGCAGCGCACGCGAGAGACCGACTGCGTCGCGGCGCTGCGCGTCGCTCAGCCGCCGGTTGCGCGACGAGATCGCAAGACCGTCGCTTTCGCGCACGGTCGGACAACCGACGATGTCGACCGGAAGATCGAAGTCGCGCACCATCCGGCGCACGACGGCGAGCTGCTGCGCGTCCTTCTCGCCGAAGTACGCGCGATCGGGCGTGACGAGTGAGAACAGCTTCAGCACGACCGTCGCGACTCCGGCGAAATGCCCAGGGCGGCGCTCGCCTTCGAGGTGCGCCGCGACTTCGCCGGGCTGCACGCGCGTCTGCGAGCCCGCGGGATACATCTCAGCGACGGTCGGTGCGAAGAGCACGTCGCACGACAAACGCTCGAGCAGCGCCATGTCATCGTCGGGCGTAAGCGGATATTGCGCCAGATCTTCGTTCGGTCCGAACTGGAGCGGGTTGACGAAGATCGAGGCGACGACGGTCGCGTTCCCATCGCGCGCGTTTTTGAGCAATGACTCGTGCCCGGCGTGGAGCGCACCCATGGTCGGCACGAGTGCGACAGGCGATTCCAACGAGCTGCGCACGGCGCGCAGTTCGGCCGCGGTACGGCAGATGCGCATTTCGTCAGGAAGCGGGAGAGCTCTCGCTGGCCGGTTTCGAGCGCTGCGGAGCGTGCGCCCCGACTTCATGCTCGGGCGCCGGGAACGCGTGCGAGCGGATCTCGTCGATGTGCGAGCGCACCGCCGACAAGCCGTCGTCGTAGAACGAGGCATAGCGCTTCGCGTGGCGCGGCAGATAGCCGGTCGAAAGCCCGAGCACGTCGTTGATCACGCTCACCTGCCCATCGCAGTCCGGACCGGCGCCGATGCCGATCGTCGCCGCGCCGATGCTGCGAGAGATCTCGGCCGCGAGCGGCGACGGCACGCATTCCAATACGATCGAGAAGCAGCCGGCCTGGTCGAGCGCGATCGCGCTTTTGAGGATCGCGGCGGCGGATGCCTCGGTTTTGCCCTGCGCGCGGAATCCCCCGAACGCGTTGACCGATTGGGGGGTGAGGCCGAGGTGACCCATGACCGGGATGCCGGCGTGGACGAGCCGCGCGACGAGCGCTGGATCGTCACCCTCGATCTTGACGGCGTTCGCGCCGCCCTCTTTGAGGAAACGGCCGGCATTGCTGACCGCGTCGTCGTGTCCGGCTTGATACGACATGAACGGCATGTCACCGATGACGAACGCGCCTTTCGCACCGCGGACGACGCAGCGCGTGTGATAAAGCATCTCGTCCATCGTGATCGGGAGGGTCGACTCGTAGCCCGCGAAGACCATCGCCGCGGAATCGCCGACGAGGATCGCGTCGATGCCGGCAGCGTGGACCATCGCCGCGGTCAGCGCGTCGTACGCTGTGATGACAGCGAGCTTCTCGCCGCGTCGTTTCTTCTCGGCGAACGTCTGGATGGTGGTCGGCATCAGGGCCTCCCGGAAGCGTCCAAAACCCGAAGCATCGTCGAACCGACCCGGAACGGATGACCGAGCTGTAGCCGCACAGGCGCTTCGATCGCTTGCCCACCGACGATCGTGCCGTTGCTGCTGCCCGCATCCGAGAGCACGACCTCGCCGTTGTCGACGGTGACGCTGGCGTGCCGTCGCGAGACGGAGCGATCGGTCGTCAATGCGGCTTGCGCGACGTGCTCGTCTCGGCCGATCGTGATGTCCCGTTCGAAAGGCCATCGCTTTCCGTCGAGCGGTCCGTTCATCGCTTCGATGATATACATGGAAAATCGCGTTTCGTGCAGCCAGAAACGAACTCCCTCGGCTGGGCGCGGGCGGTGCTTCGGGAGGGCTACCCCAGCTGGTGTGGACATATTTTTCGCGCGCAGCGGCGGCAAAAGCCCTAATCTTATCCTGCCGCCGAGCCGATGGTAGTTACAAGGAAGCACCGAGCGACCCATGGGCGTCGACCGGCCGACTAGCTAAGCCGCCTCGGCGCCGGAGAACTTTGGGTGGATGATCAAGAAACCGTGAACGATCTCCAAGATTCCAGCCTGCTCGACATCGATCCCGACGCGCTCCGCGAAGCGGAGAAGGTTTTCGCGCAAGGCATTCTCGACACGATGTCCGGCAAGGAAGTCGCGAAAGCGACGTATGAGGATACGCGCGTGGTCGTCATAATGGAAGACGGCACCGAATACTATTTCTACGGGTTCATGGGCGAGTCGCGCGCGTAACGACGCGGGCCCCTAAACGAAAAAAAAAGACCCGCTCGGGTCTTTTTCTTTTGTGGCGCGAGATTAGTTGGCTCGGCGAGCCTCTTGGTGGTCGACGAATTCCGCGATAAGCGTGCGGTCCCGCGGATCGAGCGACGTGAACGCGATCCCGTGGTGGAACTTCTGCTCGTTGCGTTGGAAGAAGCTGAGCACGACTCGGCCGCGGGCGAGGATGCCGCGGTCGGCCGCCGGCAGCCTGAACTTCAAGTTGACATTCGAGCGCGGGGGCAAGTCGTAGGACGCGACGAGCCTCATGCCGCCGGCGCCGAGATCGAAAACCGCGCCGTCGTGAGGCGCTGCTTCGCCCTCGAGCGAGAACTCAACCGGCAAAGAGACCTCGACTCTGACGTATTGCCGCCGATGCATGTCTCCCGTCATGCGAGGAGTGTTCTCGTGCGGCGCCGATGCGCCTGCCTGCGCGCATCGGCTTGACGTGTGTTCTCGCTCGCTTGATAGTCGTGCAGCGGGCTTGACCGCAAGGAGTCATGAAGACATGAGTTATCTTTCGCCCGTCGATTCGGCACAGGTCTATTTCGAACCGCTCGATGCAGAGGAAGACGAGCGGCCTCGATGCGACCCCGACGATAAGCGCGCCGACCAGCGCGAGCGCTTCGATCGCCTCGAAGACACGCGGGAACGGTTCGAGCGGTCACGAGATCCCTACGAAGGCGATCGCTGCGGCGACAGAGACCAAGCGCTCCGCTTCGAGCGGTTCGAGCGAAACCGGCTCGAGGATCAGCCGGGTCCGCACCCGCTTCCGCGGCTTTGACCTAGGCCGCGCCCACCGCGGCCGCCGCGCTCGCTACCGCGATGATCCCGTGGACGAGATCCATACCGCCTTGGAGATACACCTCGAACGGTTCGCGCAGCGGCGCATCGCACGACAGCTCTAACGTCGACCCAGTGATGAACGCGCCGCCTGCCATGATGACGGGATCCGCGTAGCCCGGAACCGGCCCGGGTTCCGGGCGCGCGCGCGAGTTCACCGGCAGCATGCGCTGCAAGCCGTGCGCGAAGCGTTCGAGCCGCTCGCGCGATCCGAGCCGGATCGCCTGGATGATGTCGGTCCGCTCGCCCCCGCATTTCGGATCGACCTCGTAGCCGAGCTTCGCGAATAGGGCCGCCGCGAAATCCATCGTCTTGAGGCTTTCAGCGACCGTTCGCGGTGCGCGGTGCAGACCCGCGTACATCGACCGCACAACCTCGAGGCTCGGCCCGATCCTCGAACCGAGTCCCGGCGCGAAAACGTGCTCCGCGATGCGCTCGATCGAGTCGCGGGTCCCAGCGACATACGCGCCCGTCACCGCCATGCCGCCGCCCGGGTTCTTGATGAGCGAACCGACGACGATATCGGCGCCGATCGCGCACGGCTCGCGCGGTTCGACGAATTCGCCGTAGCAATTGTCGACGATGACCGCCGCTCGCGGGCTGTGGCGTTTGCTGAGTGCGACCAGCCGTGCGATCTCATCGATCGACGCGCTCGACCGCGGAGCATAGCCGCGCGAGCGCTGGATGAAGACGACAGCAGGCCCGCGACCAAGCGCCTCGACCATCGCGTTTTCGTCCAGCCGCGCTCCCGGACCCCAGGCGACCTCGACGTATCGTTCTCCGCGCGGGCGAAGCGCGCGTGGATGGGCGGTGAGCGCGAGCCCAAGCGTGTCGTAGGGCTTACCGGTGAGCGAGCAGATGACGCCCTCGGCGCCCGCAAGCGCGGCGATGCTCGCGACGATCGCCTGCGTTCCGCTCGTCAGCTGGACGCGGGCGAGCGCTGCCTCCGCATCCATGAGTCGAGCGAGGATCGCTTCGTACGCCTCGCGGCCGAAGTCGTGATAGCCGTACCCGACCGTGCCTTGGAGATGCGCGTCGGTGATGCCGAGCTCGGCGAAGGCCTTGACCGTCTTCGCTGTGAGTGATACGGCGTTCGCGTCGCGCCTGGTCCAGGCCGGCGAGGCGGTCTCGCACGCCTCGACGGCAAGGCGGATGATGGCGTCGGGCAGGTCAAAACCGGTGAGGGCAGTGCGGAGCGGATCGATCACTGCGTCGAGCGCTCCGGATGCATCTCTTTATCGCGCTCCTGTTCGCGGATCGCTTCGGCTTCTCGAAGCAGACGGTTCTGCTCGGAGGGCTGCGCGACGATCGCCTTCTCGTACGCCCGGAAGAACGGCGCGTAGATGATCGCGCCGATCGCGATGTTGATGAAGACGAGGACGATCGCGCGCCAGTCCCCGGCGGTCGTCAGCCACGCCGTCACGAACGACGGAAAGACGGGCGGCAAGTATACGATCGTGTGGCCGACGAGATTGAGCCATGTCGCGAGATACGTGATAGTTGCGAGGACGAGCGGCACGAGCAGGAACGGGATCGTCAAGCTCGGGTTCATGACGAGCGGCACGCCGAAGATGATCGTCTCGTTGACGTTCCAGACGGTCGGCAGGATGGACGCGATCGCGAGCTTGCGCAGCCGCGCGACGCGCGAGCGGAGCATGACGAGCGTCAGCGGCAGCGTCGCGCCGGATCCGCCGGGGAAGTAGAAGATCGACAGCATGATCGTGACGATGTGCGGCGGCGCTTGATGCGCGGCGACGGCTTGGCTGTTCTCGTCGAGCGCCTTCAAGAAGACCGGCGTGACGATGCCTGAGAGAAACGCCGGGCCGTGAACGCCGGCGGTCCAAAGCAACGTCTGGAAAAAGACGACGAGCAGCAGACCGGGCAGCGTATCGCTCGCGCTGACCAAGGGGCGGATGACGGTGAGAAGGACGTCGCCGAGCGTCACGTGCACGAGCGCGAGGCCGCCGAAGACGATCGCGACCGCGAACGCGCCCGCCGTGTCGGCAGCGATCGCGCCTCGCACGTACTTGCGAGCGAACCTGAACGCCTCACCCGTCGCAAGCGTGGTGACAAGGCCGAGCAGGATACTCGTCGACGAGATGGCGCCGAGTTCGACCGCGAGATCGTCGGCGAGCGGCCACTTGAGGCCGGACGCGAACGCACCAAGGCTGACGATCCACGCGAGCGGACGATTGAATCCGAAAGCGCGCGCGAGCCGGTCGGCGAGCAGTGCGGTGAGGACGACACCCATCGCGCCGAAGCCGACGTGGTAGGCGGCGAAGAAGCGGTTCGAGAGGGCGGTGAATGACGTGCCGAGCGACGGTTCCGGCGGAGTGAAGAACGCGATGACCGTCACCGCAATCAAGCCGGCGAACGACGGGCCCATCGCGACGCGTACGGCCGCGACGTGCGGCTCTTCGGCGATGCGATGAAGGACCGGGAATAACCGCGACTCGATCGACGCGATGAACGCCTCGACGCCGGTCCGGCGCTCGCGCGCGCTCGCGGTCGTCGCTAGCTCCGGTCCGCGGCGAGCTGCTTCGCCGCAGCGCGGCGCGACGCGGCCGCGACGAATGAGGCGAAGAGACGACGGCTCGGTTCGTCCGCGCCGACGAGCTCTTCAGGATGCCATTGCACGCCGACGAAAAACGGGTGCTCGCCGCGGAACTCGTACGCTTCGACGATCCCGTCGCGCGCGTGCGCGACAGGTTCGAGCCCGTGCGCGACGCGACGCACCGCTTGGTGGTGCAGCGAATTGACGCGGATCGCGGCTGAGCCCGTGATCTCGGCAAGCCTCGAGCCGATCTTCAGGTCGACTTCGTGCGTCGTCTCATGCCGGCCGAAATCGGGCGTCTGCTCGTGGCGGAGGCGCAAACCGTTCGGCGCCTCGTACTGATCGGCGATGTCCTCGAAGAGCGTGCCGCCGAGAGCGACGTTGACGACCTGCATGCCGCGGCAGATCGCGAACAGCGGCAGCCCGGATCGCTTGGCGACACGAGCCGCTTCGAGCTCGAGCGTGTCGCGGCGGGGATCCGCGATGTTGATGCTTGGGTGCGGCCTTCCGCCGTACGCCGCCGGATCCACGTCGGTGCCGCCCGGCAAGAGGATGCCGTCGAACTCCAAGAGCGCTTGCGTAAGAGTCGGGCGATCGACGCCGTCGATGAGGATCGGCTCGCCGCCCGCCGCCGTCACCGCGTCACGGTACCTCTTGCGCGCCCCTTGGGCAGACGCCTCACCAGGGTTTACGGTGACCGCAATCCTCGGCTTCATCGCGCTTGTGGTTAGACGCGGGTCTCGGGCTTGCCTCGAAAAACGAAGCGGCCGCGTCTCTTGCGCGGCCGATCGCGAAGTGCTATGCCGAGCTGCGCTCGGCCTACTACGGTCAAAGCTTTCGTATGATGGCCGAAACCTTGCCGACGATGTCGACGGTGTCCGTGTAGATCGGCTCCATATACTTGTTCTGCGGCTGCAGCCGTACGCGATTCTCTTCCTTATAGAAAGACTTCACCGTCGCTTCGCCGTCGATCATCGCGACGACGATCTCGCCGTTGTTCGCGATCTTCTGCGGGTTGACGAGGATGAGGTCGCCGTCGAGGATGGCGGCGTCGACCATGGACTCGCCCTTGACGCGAAGCATGAACGACCCGGACGTTTTGACAAGGCTGGCAGGCAGCGCGAATTCTTCTTCGATATTCTCGGCCGCCGTGATCGGCACGCCGGCAGCGACACGGCCGATGATCGGCACGGCGATGACGTCGCGGGCGACAGAATCGGATTCGGATGTGAGAGCGCGGGGCTTCGTGGGATCGCGCTTGATGAGCCCCTTCTTCTCGAGCGTGCGCAGATGGCACTGGACGGTCGAACTCGACGACAAACCGACGCGCTCACCGATCTCGCGGACCGACGGCGGATAGCCGTGCTCGCGCGTGAAGTCTTTGATGGTGTCGAGTATGGCTTGCTGCCTTGGCGTCGTCTTGCGATCCACGGGAGTCTACCGCCCTTTCATCTCAACACCGGTGCGGGACAAAAGAGCCGCCCTCAAGGGCGACCCTGGAGCGGGCTAGCGAAAACGCAGCCCGACACGCTGAGCAATAGGGATTCTAACACATCGACGTCCCGGATGCAAACATCTGTTCGACAATCTCTTGACAGCCCAGGTGGGCGGCGATAAGATTAGGGCGACAAACATATGTTCGAAACACGCCACTCACAGAGGAATGGACTCATGTTCCGCTACCGCCGCACCCAGCGGGTCTCGCTGATTCCCTTTATCCAAGCCCTCTCCCTCGTGCTGGTGTTCGCCCTGCCGACCATCTGGGGGGCCCGCATCTACGCATCCAGTCCGACGCATTACGACAAGGTAGTCGTACAGTCCGGCGACACCGTTTGGAGTCTCGTCGCTCGGCGCGCGAAGGCCGGATCCGATGTCGCCGAAGCCGCGTACGAGGTCTCGTCGATCAATCACCTTACCGCCGGCAAACAGCTCCATCCCGGCGAGGTCCTGCTGATACCGCGCTGATTCAGCGCAAGCCGGTCGAGATAAATCTCGACCGCTCCCCTGGGCGCACGAGCGCTTTTTTTTGTGCTCTACACGTGTCGTTTCCGGCGTACCTCGCCTTGCCGGTCCGAGGGCCGCTATGGTATCCTTGTCGGGTGCCTGCTACGGCGGCCGGCGGCCCGGTAAGTCAAGGGCTGCTGCCGCACGCGAATACGGGAAGGAGCACAACACGTCCGTGGCACTCAAGAAAGATCAGAAGTCGTCGGTGATCGGCCGCTTCGGCCGCAAAGAAAACGATACCGGATCGGCGGAAGTCCAAGTCGCTCTGCTCACCGAGTCGATCAACGAGTTGACCGAGCACCTCAAGGTGCACAAGAAAGACCATGCGAGCCGTCGCGGTCTTCTTATGAAGGTCGGCAAGCGTCGCAGTCTGCTGAGATATCTCGAAAAAGCCGACCTCGAGCGCTATCGCGCGATCGTCAGCAAGCTCGGCCTGCGTCACTAAGCGCGCTGTCCCTAGGGATAGGCCGGCCTAGCTCAGAAACAAGAACCCGCATCAATAAAATTAGCAAAAGAAAAGCGTAGGAGGAACCCCTTCTTGCCAGAGTCCGTCAGCATGGAGCTGGGCGGGCGCACTCTCACCATGGAAACCGGTGAGCTCGCGCGCCAGGCCAGCGGCTCCGTTTTTATCCGTTACGGCGACACGTGCGTTCTCGCCGCCGCGACCCTCAGCCAGAACCCCCGCGAGGGCGCAGATTTTCTCCCCCTCACCGTCGACTACGAAGAGCGAATGTATGCCGCCGGCAAGATCCCGGGCGGCTTCATAAAGCGAGAAGGCAGGCCGTCCGAGAAGGCGACGCTCACAGCGCGCCTCATCGACCGTCCGATCCGACCGCTCTTCGCGGAAGGTTTCCGCAACGACATCCACGTCGTCTGCACGATTCTCTCGATCGATCCTGAGATCGACGCGGACGTCGTCGCGCTGACGGGCGCAGGCGCCGCACTCGCGGTCTCGGACATCCCGTTCGATCATCCGATCGCGGGCGTTCGCGTCGGACTCATCGACGGCCGCTACCTGATCAACCCGACGCGCACCGAGCTCGAGACGAGCACACTCGACATGATCATAGCCGGCACGTCCGACGCGGTGATGATGGTCGAAGGCGGCTCTAAGGAGATCTCCGAGGAGCAATTCCTCGGCGGCGTCGAGGCCGGTCACGAAGCGATCAAGGAGATCCTCGTCCGCACGCGCGAGCTCGTCGCCAAGGCGGGCAAACCGAAGCGTACGGTTCCGTTGTTCAACCCGTCGGCGTCGATGCGTCAGTTCGTCGAAGAGGCCTTCGGGCGCGACATCGCGCGCGCGATGCGCGTCACGTCGAAGCCCGAACGCAATCGCGCCTTCGAGTCGATCTCGCGCGAGGAAGCTCGCAGCCGCATCGCCGGCCATCCGCTCGAGGCGGAGTTGCGGCCGCTTCTCGAGGACGGGCGCAATAAAGACTTCGACAAGTGCGTGAAGGCACGTGAAGAGGAAGAGCTGCGCGTCATGGTCGTCGACGAAGGACTGCGCCCCGACGGCCGCAAGCTTGACGAGATCCGTCCGATTTCGTGCCGGACGAGCGTCGTTCCGCGCACGCATGGCTCGGCGCTCTTCACGCGCGGCGAGACGCAGATATTCACGGCCGCGACGTTAGGCTCGATCTCGGACGAGCAGCGCGTCGACGGTCTCTTGCCGCAATACTTCAAGCGCTACATGCACTACTACAACTTCCCGCCGTTCTCGGTCGGCGAGACGCGTCCGATGCGCGGCCCAGGCCGGCGCGAGATCGGTCACGGCTGGCTCGCCGAGCGTGCGCTCGTGCCGATGCTTCCGCCTCAGGATGAGTTCCCGTACACGCTGCGGCTCGTCTCCGAGACTTTCGAGAGCAACGGGTCGTCGTCGATGGGTTCCGTCTGCGCGAGCACGATGGCGCTCATGGATGCGGGCGTACCGCTGCGCAAGCACGTGGGCGGCGTCGCGATGGGCCTCGTCCTCAAAGACGGCGCGTACTCGGTGCTGACCGACATCCAAGGCCTCGAAGACGCTCTCGGCGAGATGGACTTCAAGGTCGCGGGAACGGTCGACGGCATCACCGCCGTCCAGATGGACATCAAAGTCCGCGGCATCACGATCGAGATCATGCGGCGCGCGATGGCTCAAGCCCGCGAGGGCCGCATGTTCATCATCGGAAAGCTCGTGGAGACGATCCCGGCGCCGCGCCGCTCGCTCTCGCACTTCGCACCGCGCATGTTCGTCCTCGAGATCCACCCCGACAAGATCAAAGACATCATCGGGCCAGGCGGCAAGGTGATCAACAAGATCGTCGCCGACACCGGCGCGAAGATCGACATCGAGAACGACGGTCGCGTCTTTATCGCATCGCCGGACGCCGAAGCGGGCGAAAAGGCGAAGCGGATGGTCGAGGACATCGCGCGCGACGTCGAGGTCGGTGAGATCTACACGGGCGTCGTCAAACGAATCATCACGATCGGCGCGTTCGTCCAGATCCTGCCCGGCAAAGAAGGCCTCGTCCACATCTCGCAGCTCGCCAACCATCGCGTCAACCGCGTCGAGGACGAAGTGCAGGTCGGCGACGAGGTCCAAGTCAAGGTCATGGAGATCGACCATCAAGGCCGGATCAACCTGTCGCGCAAAGGTCTGCTGGAAACCGCCAACAACTAACCCGGGCGACACGAAAAGGGAGCGGTCGAGATTTATCTCGACCGTTGCTTTTCTTGGGGAGCGGTCGAGATTTATCTCGACCGCCGCGGTCTTCCAGCGCGGAATCATCGCGCTCGGTGTGAAACTAGCGACGCGATGAAGCCAGGAACGTTTTTAGCGATCGCCGTGATCGCCGTCATTGGCGGGTCCTGTACGAAGCTCGTGCCGTCGCGGCCGCCGGCGTGTTGCGCCGCGCCCGGTTACTCGCGCGCGCAAGTCGAAGCCGTGCTCGGAAAGCCGTCACCGCCGGAGCCGTCGTCGAAGTTCCATCCATACCCGTCGCCGCCGCCGGATGCGCCGATCTACACGACCGAGCACGGCTACGTGACCGTGCACTATGCCGGCGTCGACGGATTAGCGACTCGTTTTTCGATGGATTTCTACGAAGGCAAGGCGCCCGCCGACGCCTTTTCGATCACGTCGGCATATCTGCCGGACGATGCCGTCGACTTGAAGGCCAACGTCGTCGGGAAGACCGCGAACATACACGTCTATCGAAGCGCGAAGCTTGCAAAAGCGTTGCCCGCGAGCCAAGGCATGCTGTACGTCGAGTGCAAAGGGCCCGAGCCTGCGATGTTGTGCTACACGACGGACGTCGTGTTGGGAGCGCCCTGAGGCAATGGCCGCGGCGGTCGAGCTAAAGCTCGACCGCTACGAGGTCCTTCCTGATCGCTTGTCGTGTTTACAAGAGGCCGGCGGCGCGCTCGAGGGTGACGAGTGCCGACTGGACGGCCGCTTGGGCCGTGACGTATTGCGTCTTCGCCTGCGTATCGGCGAGCAGCGAGTCGGATAGCTCGAGCGACGTTCCGACGCCGGCCTGGAAGCGGATGCGCGTCACGCGCAGATCTTCCGTCGCCGACGTTTGCGCCGAGCGGGCGGCGGCGAGCTGCGCCTGCGACGCGACATAGTTGAGATACGCCTGACGCGCCTCGAGGTCGACGCCGTTCTGCAGCTGCTTCAGATTGATCTTCGCCTTGTCGACCTCGGCCTGCGCCTGCGCGACTTCGCCGTGCGTCATGCCGCCGTCGAACAGCTTCCACGTGATGCTCAACGTCTCGGAAAGCTGCGGCTGCTTGATGTTCTCGAAGTTCGGCGTCAGGCCGGCGTTTTGGATCTGCAGCGCCAGCGTCGGAAGCGTACCCGCGCGCGCGGCCTTCACGGCGTCGGAAGCGATCGTCACCGCGTCGGCCGACGACGCGAGCTCCGGCCGCTTGACTCGCGCGTCGGCGAGGATCTGCCCGAGCGTGAACGACGGCAATGCGGTGTTGAGATTCTCGGTCGGCTGGATGCTGCTGCCCAGGTCGATGTTGAGCGTGTTCGCAAGGTCGGCGTTGGCGAGCGCCGCTTCGTTGTCGGCCCGAACGGCTTGCACTTGCGTGTTGGCGAGCGTCACTTGTTCGCGCAAGACGTCCGCACGCGCCGCCGTTCCTGCGTTGAACTGCTGTTCGGCGAGCTTCTCGTCATCGCGCGCCACGAGGACTGCTTGATCCGCGATCGCGGCCCGATGTTGTGCTGCGAGAAGCGCGAAATACTTCGTGGTCGTCTCGTTGATGACGTCGGCACGCGTCGCCGCGACGCCGTTCTGCGCCGAGGCGAACCCCGCCGCAGCCTCGCCGATCTCGGCTTCGACCGCGCCGCCCGTGTAGATCGCCCACTGGATAGTCTCGGAGATGCTGTTGTAGTTCGTCGCGGAGATCGGGAAACTCACGGGCCCTTTCGGCGATGGGAACACGAAGGCGCCGGCGCTCTGGGTATGCTGTCGTGCCGCCGAGGCGGTGAGCGAGGGTGCCTTTCCCGCGCTCGCCGTGACGACGCGAGCAGCTGCAGCCTTTTGATCGGCGAGCGCCGCTTGATACGTCAGGTTGTTCGCCGCAGCAAGCGCGAGTGCGTCGCCGAGCGTCATGCGGACGACCGGTCCGCTCGATCCGGCTGTCGCCGAAGACGTCGGCATCGAGGCCGGCGCCGGTGATGCTGTGGGCGATGTTTGCGGCGAAGGCGCCGAATGACCGGCGGCGACCGCAAGCTCCGGCTGGGCGGCGAAGGTCAAGCCGCTCGCGATGAGCGCAACGGCCAAGGCGACGCGCATGTCGGGCGATCCCCCTATAGTTCTGTCGAAAGGATCAGGCGGCGGCTCGCGCCGGCGGTCCGAGTTTGAACACTCTGGCCAACGCCGTGACCTCGAGGACTCGCCGGATCCGCGGATTCGAAGCCTCAACGCGGATGTCGCCTCCGTGTTCGCGCGCGCGCCGAAGCGCGACGATAAGCGATGCGAGGCCCGACGAGTCGAGGAATCCGACGCGATCGAGATCGAGCGTCACGTCCAGACGTCCGGACGCGATGTGCGCTTCAAGAGCGCGGCGCACCACCCTCGCCCCGTCCGCATCGAGATCTCCGGTGAGTGCGATATGGAGAGCTCGCGGATCCGAGGCTGTCTGTGAATCTATTCTCAAGGCCATTGCCCTCTCAGGGCCTCCGATAACTGTCTTTACGGCGGTTGAATGTATACCGGCGTATTGTTAAGCGGTTGACCAATCCCTGCCGAACTTGACGGTTTCGAAGAGTGGGACGCTATTTTCGACTCCAGTTGGACGCCGCTGGCGCTATCATCGCACCATCACGGATCATTGGCACTTGGCTGAAGGGGGCGTTTGGAATGAAACTTACAGCAGTGGTCGGCATCTTCGTCATCACAGCCGCGTCGGCGTCCATCATGGCCGGCTCGGCTGCGACGCGCGCCTCGGCAACGGACGGGTCTGCTCCGGCGACGTCGTGCGCGACGACGAACGCCTGCATCGAAGGCGATAACACATCGACGGGTCCCGGCGTGAAAGGCACTAGTACGAAGGGCCACGGCGTAGTCGGAACGACGAAGTCGAAGGGGACCACATCGGGTACGAGTCACGCTGGCGTTCTAGGACAAGACTTGCAGTCGGGCGGCGGCAACCTCAACTTCGGCATCGAGGGCACCTCGATAAACGGTACCGGCGTCGAGGGCTCTTCTTCCAGCGCCAACGGCGTCGTGGCACTCTCGTCGGGCGGCAGCGCACTGTTCGCAGAAAACACCGGCTCCGGTGACGGCTCGCAGGTCATCGGGCTGAACAACGACGGCACGAACACAAGCACGCGGAACAACAGCAGCAACGACTTCGTCGGCCGGTCGGGCGTCTGGGGCCACGACGACTCGACCGACGGCGGTACGCTCAACGTCGGCGTCGCGGGCTCGTCCACCAACGGCATCGGCATTTCCGCTTCGTCCTCGAACTACGTAGCGCTCAACGCGATCGGCGGCGGGGGCACCGGGTTCAACGACTTCCCCGTCTTGAGCGTCGTCACTGGTAACACCGGCACCAGCTTCTTCTTGATAGCGGGCTGCAGTTCGCCCAGCGACAATCCATGCACCGTCGGATCGGGATCGAGAGTGTTCTTACTCGACAATGGCGGAAACATGATGATCAAGGGGCTCATTGCCACGGGCGGCAGCTGCAATTCGGGTTGCAGCGGCCCAAGTCACGGGCTATCGCATAGGGTCATGTCGTACGTCCCCACACAGTCGACGCCGAGCATCGAGGATTTCGGAGCAGCGCAGCTCGTCAATGGGCGCGCCAACGTAGCGCTGAGCGCGGATTTCGCCAACGTCGTCGATCGCAAGGCGACCTACCTCGTCTTCATCACGCCGGAAGGCGACAGCCGGGGACTCTATGTGACCGACAAGACTGCGGCCGGATTCACGGTGAGAGAAAACCAGGACGGACACTCGACGCTCGACTTCAGCTATCGGATCGTCGCGAAGCCCTACGGCGTCAATAAACCTCGGCTCCCGATGGAGACGGTGGGCCGGAAGGCACCGCCGCATACGAGGTAACAGACCAGCGATTCGATCTAACATGGATGAGGGGCCGGCGGGTGCCGGCCCTCTCCTTGCGTTGGTTGAAAAGCAAAAGACCACCGGCGCTTTGCGCACCGGCGGCCTCGAGATCGCCCGTAGGCGAATCCTTTAGAGCTTGGCGTTGATGACCGCGTCCACGCCGACGCCATACACCCGCTTGAACCCCTTGAGCGGGTTGAGGCTGTCGATCGGGATGAGGACGCTGCCCCGCCAGACGTTGTTGTTCCACTCGAACGCGAGCGAGCCCACGGCCTGCACGCGGTCGACCGCGTATGCCGGACCGCTCACCTGCGCGGCGCCGACGTACGTGCCCGTGCCCGTCTGCAGGATCGGCACGACCTTCGTCTTGCCTTCGTTCGCGACATGGTTCGTCAGCAACAGGTTATCGAGGAAGCTGTTCAGCGGACCGGCGATGAGCTTCACGCCGTAGATGCCTGCCGCGCCCGTCAACACCTTGTTGATGAACGAGTCGGCGTTCGCAGCCGTCAGCGGTGCCACCGCCATGGTGGCGGTCATCATCAAAGCGGCGATGGTCGTCTTCAGTTTCACGTGGATGCCGTCTCCTTTACGCGGGCTGAGCAGCGGAGAGCCGCCCGGCGCTCGCCATATCATGCCCGTTCTTTCGTCATCCTAGACAACGTTTCGCTCATCCTCTGAGTTCCGCGCACGGGCGCGCCGGGACATGCTTTCGCGAGGCTTTCAATCCGCCCGATGAGAACGTGCGGAGCCGTGTACGCCAACCTGCGCGAGTTCGTCGACGATATGCGACGGCGCGGCGAACTCATCGAGGTCTCGGCACCGGTCGATCCCAAGCTCGAGATCGCGGAGATCGCGGACCGCTGCGTCAAGAGTCAGAGCGGCGGCCCTGCCCTCATGTTCACGGCCGTCCGCGGTTCGACGATGCCCGTGCTCATAAACGCGCTTGCGACGCGCGGCCGCATGTCCGCGGCGCTCGGCGTCGGCGATCTCGACGAGCTCGGCGACAAAGTCCGCCACATCCTGAAGACGCTCCAGCCTGGCGGCGGATCGGCGCTGAGCAAGCTGTTCGAGCTCAAAGATCTCGCGGGCATCATGCCCAAGACGGTCCGCAGCGCGCCTTGTCAGGAAGTCGTCCTCGAAAGCGACGCCGTCGACCTCACGTCGCTGCCGGTCATCACGTCCTGGCCGCAAGACGGGGGACCGTTCATCACGCTGCCGCTCGTCTTCACGAAGCATCCGCAAACGGGATCGCAAAACGTCGGCATGTATCGCATGCAGGTCTACGACCGCGACACGACCGGCATGCACTGGCAGCGGCACAAGCACGGGCGCGAACATCAAGACGCGTCGAAGCGCGACGCGCGCATGCCGGTCGCGGTCGCGATCGGCACCGAGCCGATCGTGACGTACACCGGGTCGGCTCCGCTGCCCGCGAACGTCGACGAGATGCTGCTCGCCGGTTTTCTCCGCGGCAAAGCCGTTCCGATGGTCGCGTGCAAGACCGTCGATCTGCAGGTCCCCGCCGAAGCCGAGATCGTGCTCGAAGGATACGTCGACAACGCCGAGCTGCGCATCGAAGGACCGTTCGGCGATCACACCGGCGTGTACACGCCGCCCGAGCCGTTCCCCGTCTTCCACGTCACGTGCATGACGCAGCGGCGGTCGCCTATCTATTGGACGACCATCGTCGGCAAGCCGCCGATGGAAGACCAGTGGCTCGGCAAAGCGACGGAACGCCTCTTCCTTCCGTTATTGCAGCAGATGTTGCCCGAGATCGTCGACTACAACTTGCCGGTCGAAGGCGGTTTCCAAAACCTCGTGCTCGTGTCGGTGCGCAAACGCTATCCGGGTCAGGCGAAGAAAGTCATGTACGCGCTTTGGGGTCTCGGGCATATGATGATGCTGACGCGCAACATCGTCGTCGTCGATGACGACGTCGACGTGCAGAACGTGCGCGACGTCGCGTGGACGGCGCTCAACAACGTCGACGCGGGGCGCGATCTCGTCTTCGCACCGGGACCGGTCGACCATCTCGACCATGCCGGACCGATGCCGCTCCTCGGCACGCGTCTCGGCATCGATGCGACACGCAAGGGGCCGGAAGAGGGCTACACGCGAGGCTGGCCGGAAACCGTCGTCATGTCGCAAAGCGTGAAGGACGAGGTCGCTCGCCGCTGGACCGAATTCGGCCTCGCGGGCGTCGTCGACCTCAGATGAGCGGCCTGCGCCTCTTCCTTCAAGAGATCAAGATCGAGCACACGTTGTTCGCGCTGCCGTTCGCCTATGCGGGTGCCCTGCTCGCCGCGCGGGGCGTGCCGAGCGCGCACGTGCTCTTATGGATAACGCTCGCGGTCCTCGGCGCCCGGACCGCGGCGATGTCGGCGAACCGGCTGCTCGACGCGAAGATCGACAAGAAGAACCCGCGCACGGCCGGCCGCGCCGTCGCCTCCGGCAAACTGCCGGCTTCGACGATGATCGTCGCGATCGTCGTCGGCCTCATACTGCTGACGCTCGCGGCGTACGAGCTCAACCCCCTTTGTCTCGCGCTGCTCCCGATCGGCGCGGCCGGCGTCATCATCTATCCGCTCGTCAAACGCTGGACGTGGGCCGTCCACTTCGTCCTCGGCGCCGTCGATGCGCTCGCACCGCTCGGTGCGTGGATCGCGGTCACCGGACGCTTCGAGCCCGGCGCATGGCTGCTCTTCGGCGCCGTCACCGTGTGGGTCGCCGGCTTCGATATCCTGTACGCATTGATGGACCACGACTTCGACGTGGCTGAGGGCATCAGGTCGATCCCCGCACGGTTCGGATCGGCTGCCGGCCGCTTCGTGCCGCAGCTGCTCCACGCATCGCTCGTCATCGCGCTCGCCGCGCTCGGCATCATGACCCACGTCGGCGCGCTCTACTACGTCGGCGTCGCCGCGGCGCTCGCCTTGCTCGTCTACGAACTCTCGCTCATCCGGCGCCGGCGCGACGTGTTCTCGCTGAACGCCGCGGTCTTCAACGCCAACATGGCGTTCTCGGTCGTCTTTCTCATCAGTACTGCGGCGTCGATCGCAGTGCGAGGTGCGCTGTGATAGATAGGAGCCTACCTGTGGTACGACGTCGCCGACGGATGCGCCGCGGCCTCTTCGCCGCTGCGCTCGTGGCATGCTGCTGCGCCGCGCCGGCCGCGTCGCTCGCCGATTTCGAGCCGTATACGAAAGTCATCACGATCTCGCTCGTCGCGCCGCTTTCCGGCGACGAGCGTCAGTTCGGCATCGACTTGAGCAACGGCGTCAACCTCGCGGTCGACGAGACGAACGAAAGCCGCTCGCTCACCGATTTCGGATGGAAGGTGCAGACCTTCGACGATCAGGCGGATCCCGGCATCGCGCTTCAGGAAGCGCAGTTCGCGCTCGTCGATCCGACCGTCGGCTTCGTCATCGGCCACGTCGGCGCCGAAGAGACCGCCTTCGCGCTGCAGACGTACCACGAGCAAGAGATGCCCGTCATCGTACCGACGCAGCCGTACTACGCGCTGACGACGCACGGTTACGACAACGTCTTCCGTCTGTGTCCGACTGACGTCGATGAAGGGACCGAAGCGGCGAAGTATGCCGAGAAGACGCTCAAAGCGAAGATCGTCTCGGTCGTCTATGTCAAAGACCAGTTCGGCGTCGACAGCGCGCTCGGGTTCCAGAATTACGCCGCGTCCGGCAAGCAGACGAAGACCGACGGCATCGGCGTCGACGTCGACATGAAGTCTGACAAGGATATCGTCGCGGCGGTGAAGGCGGACGCCCCTGACGTCATCTACTTCAGCGGCCCGGGCGCGAAGCTGCAAAAAGTGCTCGCCGACATCCGCGCGGCCGGCATCACCGCGCCGGCGATCGCGAACGACGGTTTCTACGACGCGGCGTCGATCAAGGGGGCCGGAAGCGCGGCGGACGGGATGCTCGTGACGTCCTGCGTGCCGCCGCTCGACCTCATGCCGACCGCGCAGCCGTTCGCCCGGCATTATCAGGCTCGCTACGGACAGCCGACGGCGTATTCGCTCTTCGGTTACGTCGCCGCTCAGGTCGCGATCGCCGCCGCGAAGCAGATCCATACCGTCGACCATCTGCAGATGGACCGCCAGCTCTCGGTGGGGACGTTCCAGACCATCATCGGACAGATCTCGTTCCAGCGCAACGGTGACGTCTTCCAGCCGGACGTCTACTTCTACAAAGCGTCGAGCGGACAGCTCAAATACAACTCGGCGGCCGTGCCGAATCCGCTCATCATCTCCCGTCAGAACGGCGGTGGGTAGTTTAACGTCTTAGGGAGCGGTCGAGATTCATCTCGACCGATGCGAAGCGCTAGGGGCGCTTCGCCGCGAAGCGCTTGAGGCCGGGCGCGCTGCCCGCGCTCGAGCCGATCGGCTCGAGATGCGCGGCGACGACCATCGCTCTCACCGCGTCTTCCTTGTAATACTGACGGCAGCGCGAGAACTCGCGCACGTGACCGTCGGATGGCACCACGAAGTGCCGGAAGACGTCGGCGCTCGAGTCTGCGTCGAAGACGCGCTCGTCGAGCTGCAAGTGCGGGCCGTCGGTGAACATCGAGTGGTCATCCGTGACGAACTGCCACGAACGCTCGTCGGCGCGCGACGCCGCTTCGGCGTCCGCGTATTCGAAGACGAACCGGCCGCCGGGCACGAGCGCGCGTCCGACGATCGCGAGGATCTCCGCGGCGTCGCTCGGGCTGAAGTCGCTGAAGCCGCCACAGGTGAGATACGCGCCGTCGTAGGCGTCCTCGAATGAGATGCGCTTCACGTCGAGCAGGCGGAAGTCGATCATCAGGCCGAGGTTCTTCGCCGTCTCGCGAGCGAGTTGGACGGCGCCGGGACCGACGTCGATGCCGGTGGCGCGCCGGCCGCGCAGCGCCATCGCGATCGCGTGGCGGCCGTTGCCGGCACACAGGTCGAGAACGCTCGCCTTGGGCGCGCACTGCAGCAGCGAGCAGATCGCGTCGACTTCGTCGCCGGTCTCTTGCATGCCGTACAGCGTCTGGTAGTTCGCGCGCCGCACGTAGCGTGCGGAGAACTCCTCGTCACGCCACGGGAACGCGTCGGCGTCGACCCACGGCTTCGGCCGTTCCTTGCGGTCGGCGACTGCCTGCATGAGCGCCGCCGGCGGACTCGTCGCACCATTGGTCGCCTTGATTTCGATTGCCATGTCTTGCGCGTGCTCCTGAAAACGCGCCGCTATCGCGACGCGAACCTCATACTCGATTCATCGGAGATGCGATGGATAGGCCGCGCAACAGCGGTACGAAGTCGTGCGTAACTGTGACGCCGCGCACGCCGGCGGCGTGTGTCTAGCCGCTTGAGGCGGCGCCCTCATAGTAGCGGCACAGCTCTTCGACGAGCCCGTCGACGGTCGACCGCTCGGGGGTAAGCTCGACGTGCAGCCCGGCTCGACGCGCTTCAGCTTCGGTGACCGGCCCGATGCAAACGACGAGCTTGCCCCTGAGCTTCGACGGCGCGAGATCGCCGCCGAGACCACCGACGAGCGATCGAACGGCGCTCGCCGAAGCGAGCGTGACGACGTCGACGCTTGTGATCCGAGCGTCGAAGTCCGCCGGCGCCTGCAAGACCGTCGAGTATGCCGCCACGGCGGTGACGTCGAAGCGCGCGAGTTTGAGACGATGGCCGAGCACGGGGCGCGCATCCTCCGCTTGTACGAGGAGCACGCTCGAACCGGGCGACGCCGCGTCGATGAGCGCTTGCGCGATGGCCTCGGCGACGTAGCGCGAAGGGACGACGTGCGGCGGTCTGCCGAGGAGCGTCGCGACGGCCTCCGAGGTCGCAGGTCCGATCGCTGCGATGTGCGGGTTGACGCCGAGCGCGCGTTTCCTGCGGCGCGCGAACGATTCGACGCCGCTGACGCTCGTGAAGACGATCCACGCAAAATCGTCAGCCGCATCGATCGCGGCCTGCAGCGCTCGTTCGTGCGGCGGCGGTCCCAAGTGGATGAGCGGCACGACGTCGACGGCGGCGCCTCGGCCCTCGAGAAGATCGATGAGCTCGCGGGCATGATCGGCGGAGCGCGTCACCATGACTCGGACGCCGGCGAGCGGCAGGGCCACTCGCTTATCGGGCCGGCGGCGCGAAGGACGTGGAGAACTGGCGCTCGATCTGCTCTTCCATCGACGCGAGGTCGACGAGCTTGTTGAGCGCGTCGGCGGAATCGCCGGCCTGCGTCGCGGACGCCGCCGTTTCTCGCAGCTTCGTCAGCGGCTCGTGGAGGAGCTTGTTGATGATGCCGATGCTCGCTTGGACGATCGCCGCGCGCTGGGCTTCGTCGAGCTCCGGCCGGCTCGCGAACAGTCTCTCGATCTCGTTGGTCCGTATCCGCTCGGCGCGCGTACGCAACCTCGCGATGAGCGGCACCGCGGCGCGCGATTGGTACCAGCGCAGGAACTCGCGTGACAGCTCGTCGACGATCGCTTCGACGGCCGGAACCGCGGCTTTGCGGCCGCCGATATGTTCGTCGACGATGCCGCGCAGGTCGGCGAGCTCGAGCACGTCGACGCCGTCGATCGAACGCGCGCCCGGATCGACGTCGTGCGGCACACCGATATCGACGATAAGCAAGCAGCGGCCAGGCCTTGCCGTCATCGCCGCCGCGATGTCAGCCGCCGTGATGAGATGCGCGCCGCTGCCGACCGCTGTGATCGCGAGATCTGCATTTGCGAGCGCTTCGCCGAGGGCGTCGAAGGGAAGAGCGCGCGCGCCGATCTCAGAGGCGATCGCCTGCGCGCGTGCGAGCGTCCGGTTGACGATCGCGATGCGTCCGGCGCCGCGCGCCGCGAGATGCCGCGCCACGGTCGTTCCCATCTTTCCCGCTCCGACGACGACGGCCGACGCGCCTTGCAGGTCGACGCTTCGCGACGCGAGCTCGACTGCGGCGGCGCCGAGCGAGACGACGTCGCTGCCGATGCTCGTCTCAGTCCGCGCGCGCTTACCCGCTCGCAAAGCGGTGCGGAAGAGCCGGTTCAGGTGGCTGCCCATCGTGCCGGCCGCTTGCGCCGATGCGAGGGCGCCCTTCACCTGCGCCATGATCTCCGCCTCGCCGATGAGCATCGAATCGAGGCCGCTCGCGACGCGGAGCAATTGGGCGACGGCGTCGGCGCCGAGCAGCGTGTACAGGTATTTGTCGAAGTCCTCGACGCGCATCGCGCGATACGTCGTGAGGAAATCCTTGATCTCGCCGACGCCGGTCTCGAAATCGGCTACCTCGGCGTAGATCTCGAGCCGGTTGCACGTCGCGACGATCGCCGCTTCGCGGACGCCCGGGTAATCGCGCAGCGCGCCGAGCGCCTCGGTCACGCGTTGCGCGGGAAACGCATGGCGGTCGCGGACTTCGGGCGGTGCTGTTTTGTGGCTGAGGCCGAGGACGACGATGGGCATGATCGCGTGGCGGCCTTCTGGTCGGCTATTTCCTTTCCCTAGCCCAGCTGGCTCGTGAGAATCGACAATTCCGACGCAAGATCGATGGCTCGCAGCGCGACGCCGTGCGGCAGTTTCAGCGCTGCCGGTGCGAAATTCAGCAACGCGGTGACGCCGCATGCGACGAGACGGTCGGCGACCGCCTGCGCGGCCGGCGCAGGCACGGTGATGATGCCGATGCTGCAGCCGAGCACCGGCAGCACGCGCTCGAGATCGTCGACGTGGCTTATCCGGACGCCGTGCCACTGCGTGCCGACGATCGCCTCGTCGTTGTCGAAGATGCCGGCGATGTGGAATTTCTCTTCGCGGTATTCGAGATACGCGCCGAGCGCGTGACCGAGATAGCCGAAGCCGACGATCGCGAGGCGCCAGTCGCGGTCGAGCCCCAGCACGCTCGCGAGCCGGCGGACGAGGACGACGACATCGTAGCCTTGTCCGCGGCGTCCGATCTTCCCGACGTGCGACAGATCCTTGCGCACCTGCGTCGACGATATACCGCGACCGACGCGGCGCGAAAGCTCTGAGGACGTCAGCATCTGCTTACCGGCGCGCAGCGCGTCCTCGAGCGCTCGATGGTAGAGGAAGAGACGAGGCAGGCTGATGACGACGACGCTCGACGCGCGCTTGCGCTTGGACGGCGACCGCGACGGCGACGGCGGTTTTCGATCCGGCTTTCGCCGCTGCATCAGGTCACCGTGCCGACGCGATCGCGGCGAGCGAGTCGCGGGCTGCCGTGAGGGTGCGCTCGACGTCGTCGTCGCAGTGTGCCGCCGACAAGAACGCGGCCTCGTATTGCGACGGCGCGAGGTAGACGCCGCGCTCGAGCATCGCATGGAAGTACTTGGCGAACGCTGCCGTATCGGACGTCTTCGCGGATGCGAGATCGGTGACGGGCTTCGCGTTGAAGAACAGCCCCCACATCGACCCGATGCGGTCGATCTGCGCGGGAATGCCGGCTTTCGCGAACGTATGTCGCAGCCCCGAGATGAGCGCGCTGCCGATGCGATCGATCCGCTCGTACGCGTCGCCGTCGCGCAGCGCACGCAGCTGCGCGGCGCCGGCGGCCATCGCGAGCGGGTTTCCCGAAAGCGTTCCAGCCTGATAGACGTCGCCGCTCGGCGCGAGACGCTCCATGATCTCACGCTTGCCGCCGATCGCCGCGACCGGCAATCCGGCACCGATCACCTTGCCGAGGCACGTGATATCCGCTTCTATCCCGTAGATGGATTGCGCCGATCCGTAGTGGAGGCGGAATCCGGTCATGACCTCGTCCACGATGAGCAGCGCGCCGGCCTGCGTCGTCAACGCGCGCAGCCGTTCGAGATAACCGGGAGACGGCGGGATGAATCCCATGTTGCCTGCGACGGGTTCGACGATGACCGCGGCGATCTGTTCGCCGTGCTTCGCGAACGCCGCGCCTGCGCCATCGTCGTCGTTGTAGGGGACGACGATCGTGTCGGCGGCGGTCGCAGCCGTGACGCCGGGAGAATCGGGGATGCCGAGCGTCAGCGCGCCCGAACCGGCCGAGACGAGCAGCGGATCGGCGTGCCCGTGATAGCAGCCCGCGCATTTGACGATCTTGTCGCGCTTCGTCCATGCGCGTGCGAGCCGGATGGCGGTCATGCACGCTTCGGTGCCCGAGCTGACGAAGCGCACCATGTCGATGGCCGGGATCGCGTCGACGACGAGCGCCGCAAGGTCGACCTCGTACGCCGACGGCGCACCGAAGGACGTGCCGTCGCGGGCCGCTCGTTCGACCGCTTCGACGATCTCGGGAGCGGCGTGGCCGAGCATGATCGGCCCCCACGACAGAACGTAGTCGACGTACTCGCGTCCGTCGACGTCGTAGATCTTCGACCCAGACGCTCGCGAGATGTAAAGCGGCGTGCCGCCGACGGCACGGAACGCGCGCACGGGCGAGTTGACTCCTCCGGGCGTCAGACGGACGGCGGCGGCGTGGAGCGATTCGGAGCGCGAATACGTCACGGAAGGAACACCTCGTAATCTGGCCGGGTGTTCACGTTAGCGAGGCGCGCTTCATCTTGCGGGCGCACGTCGAAGCGCAAGACCCGCAATGCGTCGATCATCGCGCTGACGCGCCTGCGACCCGACGCGAGCGCGACCGATCCGGCGCGAACGGCCGCCGGCGTCGCGTAGAGAGCGGCGAGCGGTTCGATATCGCCGTTCGACCACGCCGGCACGACGGCTTCGGGAGCCTCGCCTGTCCGTGCGTCGAGGTCGTACGCTCTTTCGAGATCGTCGATGAACGGCGCATCGAGCTCCGGCAGATCGCCCGCCGCGACGAAGAACAGCGGCGTCCTCAGCGTCGACGCGACGGTGACGATCGCGCCGAGCGGACCGGCGTCGGCGCGGTCGTCGAAAATGACGGGTGCGTCGATCTTCGCCCCAAGCGACGGATCGAGCGGACCGCGCGCGCTGACGACGCACGGCCGTCTGCCGTCGACGAGACGACGATACACGCGCACGAGCATCGGCTCGCCTTCGATCGGCAAAGAGAGCTTGCCGGGGAGCCGCGTTGCGCTGCCGCCGGCGAGCAGGACGATCGTCGTGCGCGCCGCTGCGGACGCGCCGCTCACCGCTGCGCTTTCGCCAGCCGCGTCGCTATCGACCGCGCGAAGTACGTGATGATGATCGAGGCGCCGGCGCGTTTGCACGAGACGAGCAGCTCGTCGACCGCCCGCTCTTCGTCGATCCAGCCGCGCGCGGCGGCCGCCTTGATCATCGAGTACTCACCGCTCACGTTGTAGACGGCGACGGGCACGTTGACCGCGCGACGTACGCTAGCGACGACGTCGAGATACGAGAGCGCCGGCTTGACGAGGATGATGTCGGCGCCCTCGGCGACGTCGAGCAGCGCTTCCTTCACCGCCTCGCGCGCGTTCGGCGGATCCATCTGGTGCGTGCGCCGGTCGCCGAACGCCGGCGTCGAACCCGCGGCTTCGCGAAATGGGCCGTAAAATGCCGACGCGTACTTCACGGCATATGACATGATCGCGATATCCTGGTGCTCGGCGCGGTCGAGTGCGGCGCGGATGGCGGCGACGCGCCCATCCATCATGTCGGACGGCGCGACGATGTCGACGCCGCATTGCGCGTACGAGACCGCGCCCCGCGCGAGGAGCGCGACGCTGCGGTCGTTGTCGATGTCACCGTCGGGATTCAGCAGTCCGCAATGGCCGTGCGACGTATACTCGCACCCGCAAAGGTCGGCGATGACGAGCAGTTCGGGCAAGGCGGACTTGATCGCACGGATCGCGCGCTGCACCGGCCCGTCGGCACGCCCAAGCCACGACGCGGCATCATCTTTCTCAGGTGGTATGCCGAAAAGGATGACCGCCGGTATTCCCGATGCTGCGCAAGCGCGCGCCTCTTCGACGGCACGATCGACCGAGAACTGCTTGACTCCGGGCATCGAGGCGATATCCCGCTCGACGCCTTCGCCGGGCACGACGAAGATCGGCTGCACGAGATCCGAGGCGGACAGGCGGTTCTCGGCGGTGAGGCGCCGCATCGCGGCGGTGCGGCGAAGGCGCCGCGGCCGAATAGTCGGCACGGGCAGTGTTCCAGCGCCATCGAGGACGCTTTCCATCGTCGTAGGGTCGAACGTCGAGCTCACGTGCTTTTCACGACCGTCGAGCGGAAAAGGTCGACGAGCGCGCGCCCCCCTGCTTTGAGCATCTCATCGGCGAGGGATTCGGCGGCGGCGACCGCCGACACTTCGTCATCCGCAGCGACGCGTGCGCTTCGTCGCACGGTCGAGCTGCCATCGACGGCCGCGACGACGGCTTCGATCGTGCAATCCGGTCCTCGGACGGCGGCGTTGACGCCGATCGGCACGAGGCACCCACCGCCCATGCGCCGCAAGAAAGCGCGCTCGATCGTCACCTCGAGCGCGCTCTGCGGATGATCGAGCCCCTTGAGCAAGGACGTCATCTCCCCATCGCCCTTCCGGCACTGCGCGCATATCGCGCCCTGGCCTGCCGGCGGCGTCATGAGATCGAGCGCGAGCGGCGTGCCCCCGCCGACCGTCTCGAGCAATCCGGCGCGTCGCAATCCCGCGAGGGCGAGGATCGCCGCGTCGAATTCGCCTTCGAGCACTTTTCGGACGCGCGTGTCGACGTTGCCGCGGATGTCGCGCACCTCGACGTCGGGTCGGTCAACGAGGAGGAGCGCTTGCCGGCGAAGCGAGCTGGTGCCGACGACGGCCGACGCAGGCAACGCCGCGAGGCCCCGGTACGCGTTATCCATGCTGATCAAGACATCGCGCGGATCCTCGCGTTCGAGCACGGCCGCGTTGAGCAGCTCGGCGGGCTCGTCGGTCGGGAGATCCTTCATCGAATGGACGGCGACGTCAGCACGGCCGTCGAGCAGCGCCGCTTCGAGCTCTTTGACGAAGACGCCGTCGCCGCCGATCTGCACGAGGCTTCGATCGGTGACGCGATCGCCGCGCGTCGAGACGGTGACGATTTCGACGGAGCGTCCGAGCGCTTCGAGCGGCGTCGCGACCGCTCGCGCCTGGATGAGGGCGAGCCGGCTCGCGCGCGTCGCGATGCGTATCGTCTGCATGTCTAGCATCCTTTCTTCGCGCGCGCGCACGCGCCCCGTTGAACTTCCTGAAAGGACTTCGCTCCGTCCCGTCGACAAGAGCCCGCATCGTGAAGCAAGACGCGCCGCCGACCGACAGACGCTCGCGACTCTTCGTCTTTGCGATGCTCGTCTTTTTAGCCGTGCTCTACGCGGTGCGGCTGGGCGCGGGCAGCCTCTGGGATAACAGCGAGCCGCAGTACGGCGAGATCGTGAAGGAGATGCTCAGGTCGGGCGACTGGCTCACCCTTCACAAAGATCTGCAGCCGTGGTACGTCCATCCCCCCCTTTGGTTCTGGACGGCGGCGCTTTCGGCGAAGCTCTTCGGTCTCACCGAATTCGCGCTTCGGCTTCCTTCGGCGGTCTTCGGCGTCGCGAGCGGCTACGCGATCTACCTCGCAGGGCGAAGGCTCTACGGCGAGACCGTAGGCGTCGTCGCCGCGCTCGCGCTCGGGGTCGGGCTCGAGTTCCTCGTCATGTCGCGCTTGGCTATCCAAGACACGATGCTCGTGTGCGCGATGACGGTCGCGACCTTCTGGGGCTGGTTCGCACTGCGCGATCGCGATCCCAAAGCGTTGTGGATCGCGGCGATCGCGACCGCGCTCGGCACGCTCATCAAAGGACCTGTCGCGCTCGTCCTCCCCGGGCTTACACTCATCGCGTGGGCCGCGTGGGCGCGCCGCTGGACGTCGTTTGCAGGTCTGCCATGGCTCGGCGCGGTCGCGTTGTATGTCGTCATCGCCGGTTCGTGGTTCGCAGCTGAGACCGCCGTCAGCGGAACGCATTTCTTGTACGCGTACTTCGGGCTCTCGAACGTCAGCCGTTTTCTTTCCCCGTACGAGAATCAACCCGGCCCCATCTACTATTACGTGCCGATCCTCATCGTCGGCTTCTTCCCGTTCATCGCGTTCGTACCACAAGCAGTCGCGCGCGCGTGGCGATCAGGCGACGACGACGGCAAATTCCTCATCGCCGCGGCGCTCGTGCCTTTCGTCTTCTTCTCGGTCGCGCAGACGAAGCTGCCGAACTACATCGAAGCGTCATTCCCCGCGCTTTCGATCATGACCGGCGAGACGATCGCGAACGCGATCGCGCAGCGGTCGATGCGGCCGCTGCGCGGCGCGCTTTTCGCGCTGATCGCTGCAGTTGTAATCCTCGCCGCCGGCGTCTACTTCTACGGTCACGCTCACGCGAGCGGATTGATGGTGACACTCGCTCCATCGCTCGCGCTGCTCGGCTGGCTCGTCGTGCCCATAGCGCTGTTGACGTTCCTCCTCGCGATCCGACTTGATAAGCCGTGGATCGCGCCGATCGGCATGTCGGCGATGATGGCCGCGTTCATCGGCGTCGTCACCTTCTCGATACTCCCGCAGATCGAATCGACCGCGAAGCCGATGAAGGCGATGGCCGGCGACGTCATGCGCTCGTGGCATCCGGGCGACCGCATCTGCTTCGACGGCGTCCATCAAGGTTTTTCCCTCGACTATTACACCAACGGCCCGCCCATCACGAGCGTCGGACATAACACCGACGACGTCCCGCCGCGCCGCTACTTCGCGACGCCGCAACCGGCCGTGTGTGTCGTGTCACCGGATGCATACACCGATCTCACGAACCGCGGCGTCAAGCTCGCGCTGATCGAAAAGACTCCAACCCTCTGGCTGGTCACCTACCGCGCCACCGCGCCTCGCTGACGACGCGCTTCGCCACGAGGGTGTCGCTCTCGCGGGCACGCGGCGATTCGGGAAATGCTTGCCTTCCGCCGCTGTCTTCGACGGCTTTCGCCGTCTCAGAACACCCGCTTAGAGCGACACCCTCGTGGCTTGCGCTCGCTCAGATAGGCGCGATGCCGACGCACTCGCGAGGGAGCCACAAGCGGGCCTTGTGAGGCGCCGAAAGGCGCCGAACAGAGCGGCGAAAGATAGTCTGCCCCGATTTGAGCCGCGTCCCCGCGATGGCTCCCTCGCGAGGTGCGTGCCGCGATCTATTTGTACGAGTGGAGGCCGCTGATCCAGATGTTGACGCCGAAATAGCAGAACAACACGACGCCGAAGCCCGCGATCGACATCCACGCGAGGCGAGGGCCGCGGAACGACGGGCGCGTGTGCAGGTGGAGGTAGGCGGCGTACCAGATCCAGCACGTCAGAGCAGCGAGCTCTTTCGGGTCGTTCTGCCAGTAGCTGCCCCACGCGTCGTGCGCCCAAAGCGATCCGAGGATGACGCCGACGGTCAGCAAGATCTCGCCGATTGCGATGACGCGATACGTTATGACCTCGAGCGCGCCCGATGCCGGCACGATATCGAGCCAATCGAGCCACGCGGGGCGAACGGCCGCGACGGCGGCCCCGACCGACTTCCCGGCCCCGGCGAGCGCGCGGTCTTCGTCGTGCTTCTTCAATAGATAGAGGATGCTCGTGGAGAATCCGATGAGGAAAGCCGCATACGCGGCGAGCACGACGGGGACGTGGTAGTAGATCCAGTAGTTGTTCTGGAGCGAAGGGACGAGCGGCTCGAGTCCCTTGTTCCACCCCTGGCCGTACGCGAGCAATGCATCGGTGACCGAGAGGACGATCGGTCCGGCGAACCAGATCTTGTAGCGCAGCCCGAAGATGAGGAAGAGCGCGACCGAGAGCAGCGCGACGACCGACAACGAGCCGTAGAGGTCGTTCCACGGCACGTGGCCGCTATACACCCAGCGGATGCCGAGGCTAGCCATCTGGCAGCCAAGGCCGGCAGTCGCTAGAATCGCGCCGCCCGCCGCGGTCGGGCGATTGCGGAAGAACCAGTACGCGAGAAACACGGCTGCAGCAAGCACGTAGAGGACGATGGCGACATGATACCAAGCCATGTAGGCCGCGACGTGCGCGTCGGCGAGCGCTTGGGCGTTCGTGTTGTATTGCGAGTAATCAGGCATACGCCGTCTCCACCGCATCCTGCGCGGGTTCGTTATCGCCGGTCTCGAGCGTCCGCCCGAGCCCGTCGAGAAGCTGCTTGAATTCGCCCTCGTAAATCGTGTTGCCCTTCGTCGTCGTCGCGGCGACGTCGACGACCGGGCCACGCGCGTCGCGACGCGTACGCACGTAGAGCTTGACCGGAACGAAGAACAGCGCCATGACGAAGCCGGTGACGAGCACCGCCGCGCCGAGCCCGACGAAGCCCTCGCCCGGATCGCGACGGTACGTCAAGCCTGTCCACGCGATCGGCGCGCGCGCGGTCAAAGCATAGCCGTCGCCGACGTCGATCGTCTTTCCGATGGGGACGAGAAGCGGCCGCGACGTCGTCGGCACGTTGTCGTGGATGACCCACATCGCGTACTCGTCGGTCTTCGGCAGCGGCACGCCCATCGGCACTTGCGACGGATCCGACGGTCCGAGCAGCGTGACGTAGTCGATCTCGCGGCTCGTCCCCGGCAAGAAGACCTGGTCGCCAGGCATGAGCCGCCCCGCGCCCGAGAGGCTGACGGGCTTGCCGTTGCGCGTCAGATCGATGCGGCCGCCGAAGCCGTACGACGCTTGATAGAAATAGACGCCCGACTTCGTCTGGAACGGATGGTTGACGATGATGTCGGTCTTCGTCGCGGTGCCGTCTTCGACGACGCCGACGTCGGACTCGAACTTGGATGCTTGATAAAACGTGCCGTTCGGCGTCTCGACGGGCTGGAACGTCGCGGTGAACTTGTCGAGATGGATGGCGAGGCCCGGTTGCTGCGCGACCGCGGCCGTCGCGCCGTCGAAGATCTGGAGCTCGCCTTTGAAGCCCGCGAGCCAGCCGAGGAACACGCCGAACGCGATGATCGCGAACCCGAGGTGTGCGACGAGAACGCCGTAGCGCGCCCACTTGTCTTTGTCTCCGAAGAGCCAGCGCGTGCCGTCGACGTCGAGCGTCCGAAGCGCGAACCGGCGCTTGCGCAAGAACTGCTCGGTGCGCTCGCCGGTCGCATCGCCTGCGCGCGACGTCGCACTTCCGTGCAGGCCGAACGCCTCGATCATCACCGCGCGGTCCTTCGGGAAGCGCTTCGGGATGACGCGCCTGAACGTGCACACGGTCATCGACACGAGCAAGAGCACGATGAGCGAGAAGTACGGGATCGAATGGAGCACGGTGTCGAGGTGAAGCCGCAAGATGAGATTCGCGACCGCGGTCGGATACATGTCGTAGTAATGCTGCGGATCTTGGTTCTGGTCGACGATCGTGCCGATCGTCGTCATCACGGCCCAGATGAGGAATACGACGACCGGGAACAGCACGTTGCTCAAGACGTCGAGCAGCTCGTCGACGAACGTCCGCTTGGCTGCGGCGGCGCTCTTCACGCTAGCCTCGGGAGCTTCGGCTGCGCGACGCGCACGACGGCGACGCTCAAGACGTAGAGCGCGAGCAGCGGAAGGGCGAGCAGCGCCATCGTCATGGGATTGCCGTCGGGTGCGGCGATGCCCGCGGCGATGAAGATGGCGAGCGTCGCATGACGCCATTTGTCGGTGAGCATCTTCGCGTTGATGATGCCGACGCTTGCGAGGATGGCCGCCAGGATCGGCAGCTGGAACATGATCGCGAATATCCCGAGCATGAGTGTGATGAAGCCGACCGTCGGCTCTAACTGATACGTATCGACAAGCCCGGCGGATTGGTTTAGCTGCATGAGCGCGTGCAGGACGAACGGCAGGACGACGAAACCGCAGAACGCGATGCCGGCTGCGGACATGAGGAACGACGGCAAGACGTACAAGGGTACGCGCGTGCGCAAGCGGCGGTCGAGGGCCGGCGCGACGAATGCGTATATCTCATAGAGCACGACGGGCATCGCGACGACGACGCCGATGAGCAGCGACAGCTTGATATAGACGCGGATCGTCTCCGCCGGCGAGAACACGTGGAGCTGGACGCCCGCGAGGAAGTACCGTTCGACGAACCCGAGGAATGTGGGCATGAGCGGAAATGCGGCGAGCGACGCGACGCCGACGGCGGCGATCGCGATGAGCAGGCGCGTCCGAAGCTCGGCGAGGTGCTCGGTGAAGGTCATCTCGACGTCGTCGCCCGGCGGGCGCAACGGAGGTGGCCCGGGCTTGGAGGGCGGCACGGTCGCGGTCGTCATCGTGTCTTGGGCTGCTGGAACAGCCGGCGTCTATTGCTGCGGCGGCTGCGAGGTCGGAGGAGCGGCAGGCGGCGCCGCGGGCGGCTGCGTCTGGTCTTGGGGCGGCGGCGCGTTTTGTGCGCGCGAGCCCGCTTCGAATTCTTTTCTCGCCTCGCCCATCGAGCGTGCGAGCTTCGGGATCTTGTCCGCGCCGAAGAGCAAGACGCCGAGCCCGACGATGATGATGATGATCGGCGCGTCGATGATGGCGAAGAATGGCGTCATGGTTGCTCTTCTCTTTCAGCGCCGCTGGAGCGGTCGACCTTCACGGTCGACCGATTTCCGTCAACGAACGCGCGAGCGCGGAAAGCTCATCGCGCGCCTCCGACGGCGCGAGCGCGAGGAGGGCCGTCTCGGCGGCGCTTGCATAGCGTTCGATCGACGCAATCGTCAATTCGACCGCATGACCGTTGCGGATCGCCTCGACGACCGCCGCGAGGTCATTTTCAGCTTCGGGCGCCCCCGCGTCGTCGTGTGCGAAAAGCCTGTCGACCGCCGCGCGCACCGGCGGTCCGCCGGAACGCAGTGCGTTGATGAGCGGCAGCGTCACTTTCTTCTCGCGCAGGTCCGAGCCGGCCGGCTTTCCGAGGGCGCCTTCATCTGCGATGGCATCGAGCAGATCGTCGCGGACCTGGAACGCCATGCCGAACGACCAGCCATAAGCGCGCAGCGCCTTGACGCGCTGCATGTCGCGCACGTCGGCGCCGCTGTGCGCCCGTTTCGCCGCGACGGCGACGATCGCGCCGCACTCCGCGCACGCGGCGAACAGCTCGGCCGTCTTCTTGCCGATGATCTCGGCGTAGGCGGACTCGGGCAGATCCGCGTTGCCTTCCGCACGAAGCTGGCGCACCTCGCCGTTGCAGATCTCGGCGAGCATCGCCGCGAGGATCGTCGGCACCGGCTGCGGATACGACTGGGTCACCTTCTTGAAGACCCACGAGAAAAGATAATCGCCGGCGAGCACCGAGAAGCGGTTGCCGAACGCGCTGTTCGTCGACTGCACGCCGCGCCGCACGTCCGCGTTGTCGACGACGTCATCGTGGATGAGCGTCGCGACGTGGATCATCTCCATGTACGCGGCGAGCACCGCGTCTTCGGCCGCGCCCGACTCGCACGCTCGGCTCGAGAGCATCGTGATGCGCGGCCGCAGATGCTTGCCGCCGGCGTCGAGCATCTCGGCGACGGCAGCGGCGATGTGTGCGTTCTCTGCCGAGAGCTCCTCGCGGACGAATTCCTCGATGACCGTCGCGATCGTGACCCGTGCGCTCGTCTCGATCACGGGGCTACCGCTTCGGGCGCGCGTGCAAGCGGCGCGACGGGCGCCTCCGCTTTCGTGCCGATGTGCAGCGTCGCGACGCCGCCCATGAGCGGCACGCAGCGCACGGCGCCGAATCCGTTCGCTTCGAACAACGCGGCGAGCGTATCGGCGTCCGGGAAGTTGACGAGCGACTGCGGCAGGTAGCGGTAGGCGGCGGCATCGCCGCCGACGATGCGACCGATCAACGGCACCATGCCGTAGAAGTACGCGTAGAACGCGCGGCGCATGAGCGGGTTGCGCGGCTTGCTCACTTCGAGGTTCACGAACGACGCGCCCGGCTTGAGCGTGCGCGCGATGCCGCGCAGGCAAGCGCCGATGTCGACGACGTTGCGCATCGAGAAGCCCATCGTCGCGCCGTCGAACGAAGCGTCATCGAACGGCAAAGCGAGGACGTCGCCCTCGCGGTATTCGACGTTCTTCGCGCTCGTATGCGCGCGAGCGATCTCGAGCATCTGCGGCGTGAAGTCGATGCCGACGACACCGCCCGCGCTCGCCCGAGCCGCGAGGTCACGCGTCAGCGCGCCGGTGCCGCAGCAGAGGTCGATGAGGCGCGCATCGGGGGCGACATCGAGGCACGCGACCGCTTTGCGGCGCCAGACGGCATCGATGCCGCCGGTCATCACCGTGTTGACGAGATCGTACCGACCGGCGATCCGCCCGAACATCTCGCGGACGCCGCCGCCTTTGTCCATCGTCACCAATTGGTGCGGCCTAAAGGCTATTCCTGGCGTTGAAAGGCCGCCTGCGCGTGCGTCGTAGACACGCGTCGCACCGCGCGTGACTAGCTGGCATGTCACGTCTTTCGGTGCACATCGGCTCGGATGCGCGAAGCGCGTTATGCGAGGCGTTCGACCACGCACGGACGTCGATCGACGCTGAATTCTACAGTATCGGTGACAGCGAAGTCGTCGCTCGCCTCAACGATGCCGCGCGTCGCGGCGTTCGGGTGCGCGTCACGCTCGAAGGCGACACGCATCGCTATCGCGGACCTCGGGCCGTCGAACCTGAAGATGCGGTCGTCCGCGGCGAGCTCGACGATGAGATCGACGTCGTCATCTCGCGCCTGCCGCACGCGCTCGTCCACGGAAAGGCCGCGGTCGTCGATCATCGTATCGCTTTCGTCGCGACCGCGAACGCGACGCAAACAGGCTTCGACGCACAGGGCGAAGTCGCGATCGAAGATCGCGACCGTGTGGACGTGCGCGCGGTCTTGCGCGAGATCGACGGCGCCGCCGCGGGCGATACCGTTCATCCGCGCCTGCGCGACGCGCTTCGGGCGCTGTTCGCGTCGCCTCGCGATCTTCGCGTCGCGAGCGAAGATCTCTCGGATTGGCGCACGGTCGCCTGGCTCGTCCATCGCGTGCGTGCCGGGCGCCACGATCGCGTCCTCATCGGACGGCCGGCGTCACGCTGCGCCGGCGAGATGTTGAAGCGCCTGACCGATGCCGGCGTCGACGTGCGCGCACCGAGTGCGGGCTACATGCACGAGAAGTTCGTCGACGACGGCGAACGCACGTATGTGGGTTCGGCGAATCTCACCCGCAACGGCCTCGACGAGTCGTACGAGGTCGGTGTGGTCGCCGCGCGCGGCGACTTCGTCGACGGCGGATCGTCGTTGCGCGCCGACTTCGACCGCCGCTGGTCCGACGCCCAGCTTATCGGCTGATCCAAAAAGGCCACCGGGTCCCCGGCCCTTGAACGTACGGCGCGATGGAGACGGTCGTCGAGGTCGAACGTGCCTCAAAGCGTTTCGGCGCGACGCTCGCGCTCGATCGCGTCGACTTGCGGCTGAGCCGCGGCGAAGTCGTCGCGCTCCTCGGACCGAACGGCGCAGGCAAGACGACGCTCGTGTCACTCGTGCTCGGCTTACGTAAGGCGAACGAGGGCACGACGCGCACCTTCGGCATGGATCCGCGCGACCGACGTGCACGCTCGCGCACGGGCGTCATGCTCCAAGGGTCGGGGCTGCCGAACTTCCTTCGGGTCGGTGAAGTCGTCGATCTGTTCCGCTCGTACTATCCGCATCCGATCGAGCGCGCCAAAGCGCTCGAGATCGCCGGGCTCGCCGACAAAGCGTCAGCGATGCTCGTGACGCTCTCCGGCGGCCAGCTGCAACGGCTTTATTTCGCGCTCGCGATCTGCGGCGATCCCGAGGCGCTTTTCTTGGACGAACCGACCGTCGGGCTCGACGTCGAAGCACGCCGGGCGTTTTGGACGCACTTGCGGGCCTTCGTCGCCGGCGGACGGACGCTGCTCCTGACGACGCACTACCTCGAAGAAGCGGACGCGATCGCCGACCGCATCGTCGTCATCAACGCCGGGCGTATCGTCGCGGATGCGTCGCCCGCGGCGCTCAAATCGAGCGTGCGCAACAAACGCGTATCGTTCGAGACCGATGGGTCGCTCGACGTCCAAGGTCTCCCGATCGTCCGCGTCATATCAAGCGGCCCGCGGGTCGACGTGCTGACCGACGAGCCTGAGGCGCTCCTTCGCGCGCTCTTCGCGCGTGGGAGCTCGATCCGCAATCTCGAGGTCGCGGGAGCGACGCTCGAAGAGGCGGTCGTCGGCCTGACCGCGGGAGGGGCGTGACGATGGCGAAAGCCGCGCGCGAGCTCGCGCCGCTCGCACCGATCGTCGTCGCCCAGGCAAGATCGGAGTTCTTGCGTCTCATCCGCGTGCCGGCGTTCAGCGTACCGTCGATCATCTTCCCGATCATGTTCTACGCGCTGTTCGGGCTGCCGTTCGCGCACGCCATGGTCGAAGGCGTCTCGGTCGCAGCGTACGCGCTCGCATCGTTCGGCGCCTACTCGGTCATCAGCGTCGCGCTCTTCTCGTTCGGCATCACGGTCGCGAACGATCGCGGCGAGAAGACGACGGTGCTCATGCGCGCGACGCCGCTTCCGCCGATCGCATACCTCGCAGGAAAGGTCATCGCGACGCTCGCCTTCGCGGCGATAGCGCTCGGCTCGCTGCTCGCGTTCGGGGCGATCGCGGGCGGCGTCCATCTTTCCGTCGCGGCCTGGCTGACGCTCGGCGCCAGGCTGCTTGTCGGCGTCTTCCCGTTCATCACGCTTGGCTTCGCGGTCGGGTACCTGGCGGGACCGACGTCGGCCATCGCGATCCTCCAGTTGATCAACCTGCCGATGTCGTTCGCGTCCGGTCTCTTCGTGCCGCTCCCAGAGCTCCCGGGCTGGGCGGGAAAGATCGCGCCGTTCCTGCCCGCATATCACTTCGGCCAGCTCGCGTGGGCGACGATGGGCACGCCGACGGAGTCGATCGGAGTGAGCACGCTGTGGCTGATAGGCTTCACGATCCTCTTCTTGATCGTCGCCATCCGCGCGTACTATAGGGAAGAAACGAAGACATTCGGCTAGCTCGCACGAGTCCTGTAGCGGTCGAGCTCGAGCGATGGATTGGAGCGGTCGACCTTCACGGTCGACCGCCGCGGTCTTGCAGCCGAAAGGTCGTCGCCGGTCGAGCTAGAGCTCGACCGCTACAAGAATCGTCGCGAGGATCTACGTCGCGAGAATCGATGTCGCTAGATCGACGGCTAGCGACGCATAGTCAAAGCCCGGGGAAGAGCCGGCGGGCGTTCTCCGTTGTCGTGCGCGCGATCGACTCGACCGGCAGGCCGCGCAACTCCGCCAGCCGCGTGCACGTCAGCGCGAGATGCGCCGGTTCGTTGCGTTTGCCGCGATGCGGCGCAGGCGTCATGTACGGGCAATCCGTCTCTAGGACGATGCGTTCGAGCGGCAGCCGCGCCGCTGCATCGTGCAGCGCTTCGGCCTTCTTGAACGTGACCGCGCCGCCGATCCCGAGGTAGACGTCGAATTCGTCGACGAGCGCTTTGCCGAAATCGTACGCCCCGGTGAAACAGTGGACGACGGCGCGCCGGTCTCGCGCGTAGTAGCGCCGCAAGTGCTCGACGAGATCGTCTTCCGATTCACGACAGTGGATGATGACCGGTTTCGAAACTTCGCCCGCGAGCTCGAGCTGACGGGCGAAGACGTCGCGCTGCACGTCGCGCGGCGAGAAGTCGTAGTGGTAGTCGAGGCCGCATTCGCCGATCGCGACGACGCGCGCATCGCGCGCGAGGCCGGTGAGCCAACCCATGTCGCCTGCGCTCGACGCCAAGTGCGGATGGACGCCGACCGACGGCAGCACGACCTTATGACGCGCGGCCAGTTCGAGCGTCGCGCGGCTCGTCGCTTCGTCTTGACCGGCGCAGACGATAACGCCGACGCCTACCGCAGCGGCGCGCGCGAGCACTGCGTCGAGATCGGCGCTGTATTCGGCGCCGTCGAGGTGCGCGTGCGTGTCGACGAGGACAGGGTCGCTCAACGTCGCTCGCTACCTGCGAAACGAGCCGACCACGCGGCGACGTCTTCGGGCAGGACCTTCTTGAACAGCACGCCTGGATCGTCGACGGGAGAACCTGCCGTCGCGAGACGCAGCTCGGAGCTGAAATCGCCGGGCAGCCAGCGCGACGAGCCCGGACCGATGCGCAGCGCGCGCAACACTCGCGCGCCCGTGTCCGGAATGAATGGCAGCGACGCGGTCGCGAAGACGCGGATGAGATTGATCGAGACCGCGAGCACGTGACCGGCGGCGTCGCGATCGGCCTTGATCGATTTCCACGGCGCCGTCCGGTCGAGGTAGATGTTCCCCGACGCCCACATCGCTTTGAGCGATTGGACGGCTTTGCGGAATTGAAGCGACTCGAGCGATGCGGTCAGCGCGCCGCCATGCTCGCGCAAGCCTTCGAGCAGATCATTCTCCTCAGTCGTCGCCTCGCCGTACGCGGGTACCTTCGCTTCGAAATGCATCGCGACGAGCTTGACGACTCGGTTGACGAAATTGCCGAACGTGTCCGCGAGATCTTTGTTGACGGTGTCGGCGAATATCTCCCACGTGAAGGTCGCGTCCGCGCCCTCTGGCGCGTTCGCCATGAGTTGATACCGCCAGTAGTCCGCCGGGAGCAGCTCGAGCGCGTCCGCCATGAAGACGCCGCGCTTGCCGCTCGTCGAAAATTTGCCGCCGTAGTAGTTGAGCCAGTTGAAGCCCTTGACGAAGTCGACGAGCTTCCACGGTTCGCCCGATCCCATGATCGTCGCCGGGAACGTCACCGTGTGGAACGGGATGTTGTCCTTCGCCATGAACTGGACGTAGCGAACGTCAGCAGGGTCGACCCACCACGATTTCCAGTCGCGACCTGCGGGATGCGCGTCCGACCACTCCTTCGTCGCACCGATGTATTCGATCGGCGCGTCGAACCACACGTAGAAGACCTTGTTCTCGAAGCCCGGCCGGTCGACGGGTATGCCCCACTTGAGATCTCGCGTGATCGAGCGGTCTTTGATGCCCTCATCGAGCCATTTGAGCGCGATCGAGCGCACGAGGACCGGCCAGTCCTCGTGCTGCTCGATCCACGCGCGCAGCCGGTCGGTCATGAGCGACTGACGCAAGAACAGATGCTTCGTCTCGCGCATCTCGAGCTCGGTCGAGCCGGACACCGACGAGCGCGGTTCGATGAGATCGCCGGGCTCGAGCAGGTTCGTGCAGTTCTCGCACTGATCGCCACGCGCGCCCGTGTAGCCGCAGTGCGGGCAGGTGCCGACGACATAGCGGTCCGGCAAGAAGCGATTCTCGGCGACCGAGAACATCTGCTGGGTCGTGCGCTCTTCGATGAGGCCGTTTCGCTCGAGCATGTCGGCGAAATGTTTCGTCAGCTCGTGATTTTGCGGCGACGAGCTGCGCCCGAAGTGGTCGAACGCAAGGAAGAAACCTTCGCACAGTCCTTTGAGGACCGCATGCTGCTTGCGGCAGTATTCGGAGACCTCAAGCCCGGCGTTGAGCGCCGCGAGTTCCGCCGGCGTGCCGTGTTCGTCGGTCGCGCAGATGTAGAGCACGTCCTCGCCGCGCAGCCGCAAGAAACGCGCGTAGACGTCGGCGGGGAGCATCGAACCCACGAGGTTGCCGAGATGCTTCGCGTCGCTGATGTACGGCAACGCGCTCGTGATGAGATAGCGGGGCATTCGGCGTCAATTGCCCTCGCGAGCGTCCAAAGCCTTGCCTGCGATGCGATGCGCGTGCGCGTATAGGCGCTTGCGATTCGATCCGGTCGCCGAAGCGATCGCGTCGGCTGCGAGCCGAGGACGCACGCCGCCTTCGACGAGCATTTCGACCGCGGCGTCCGCGCGCGCGTCGGCCTCCGCGTCGCCGGAGGACGCCGACGCGCCGTCCATCACGACGACGAACTCGCCGCGCGGCTCGTCGGACAACGCGCGCAGCGCCGCCGCCGCATCCCCCTCGATGTGTTCTTCGAATTTTTTCGTGTATTCGCGCAGCACGAAGACCCGCCGCTCCGCCAGTTCGCTCGCGATGTCGGCGAGCAGCGCGCGTACACGTGTCGGCGCCTCATACCAGACGACTGCCGCCGTCTCTCGAGCGAATGCGGCGACATGGGAACGCCGCGCGCCCGGCGAGCGCGGTGGAAAGCCCTCGAACCTGAAGCGCGCGACGTCGAAACCGGAGAGAACGGCCGCCCCTAGGAATGCGCTCGGACCCGGGAGGACTTCGACGGCGGCACCGGCTGCGCGTGCGGCGCGCACGAGTTCGACGCCGGGATCGGAGATGCCGGGCATGCCCGCGTCCGTGACGACCGCGATCGTCTTGCCGTCTTCCAGGATCCGCGTCGCCTCCTTGAGCCTGCGCGCTTCGACTCGCTCGTGGAACGACCGAAGCGGTTTTTCGATCTCGTAGCGGCGCAACAGCGTTTCCGACACTCGCGTGTCCTCTGCGAAGATGAAATCGCACTCGCGCAGACAGCGGAGCACGCGGAGCGTCACGTCTTCGAGATTGCCGAGCGGGGTCGGACAGAGCACGAGGCGTCCGGGCATGCTCGCAGATTGTCCACAGGTCCGGCATTCCCCCCGGAAGAATCGCACTGCTATGGAACCGCTCGATCTTTCAAAAGCCCCTCCGCGCTCTCCACGATCGGAGCTCGACGGACTCGTCATGATGCCGCGCACGATCGACAAGCTGCGCGCGACGCTGCCCGGCGGCGTCTCCGACGGCTATCGCGTACGCGGCATGAGCCTACGACTGTTGGAATGGCTCGGCGTCGAGGAAGACGCGATCCGGGAAGCCGTCGCTCAGGCGAAGACGGATGACGATGTCGCAGCATGGCTCCGCGGTCGCGTCGACACGACGAAATATCCCGAATTCAGCCGCCGCATGCTCGACCGCAGCACGGACGACGTCGACAAAGAGGCGTTCTACGAGACGTATCCGTGGGCGCGCGAGAAGGGCTTCATGACCCTCTTCGACGTCATGCTGGAAGACGACCGGCGGACGTTCGCCGAGGGAACGTCGGCGGGCTAAGCTCGCGCCGGCGCCGCTCGGCGCTCCTCGGATCCTTCCTTGCACAGGTGGTCGAGTCCGAACCGCTTGACGATTTCCATGGCCCCGCGTATCTCCTCGGCGCTCATGACGTCGCGCCACGAACGCATTTCGCGCGTCGCTCTGCGCTTTGCGCCATCCCTGCCGAGGAACGTCGTGGCCGAAAGGTTCGTCGAGCGGTCGAGCGCTCGCGGGTCGAACGGCTTGCCGATGAACGTGAAGATGCGGCGGAATTCGGCCTCGCGATCGGCGACTATATTCTCGTAGTCGACGAAGCACGCTTGCCGGTCGGTCAGTTGCCGCTGCGGCACGATGTTCTCGACGCACCAATCGACGACGTGACCTTCGATCTCCGTCCCCGCGCTCGTCAAGACCTCGCGAAACGGTTCTAGGTGATCGGCCATGAGCTCGGGTTGGTTGAAATAGACGTCGCGTTTGCGTACGCGCCAGTGCGCGCGGCATCGTGAATGTGCGACCGCGAGCGGGTGCCTGCGGATGAAGACGACCGGCATTCCCGCGAAGCGCCGGATCATCCATGCGAGCATGAGGGTACAGCGGACGTCTTTGACAAGGCGCTTGCGCGCGATGACGCAGCGGTTCGAGTTGTCGGCCCAAGGCGACCGGACGCGCCCTTCGAGGATCGACCGGACCGCTTCGAAATATTCTTCGCCCTCGTCGTCCGGGCGGATGTATTGGAGCCGGGCGAAATGACGGACCGCGTTGACGTGCTCGCGCGTGAACGGTTCGGCGACATAGCGGTAGGCGTTGTCGTGGTTGATGACGTCAGCGAGCCACGTCGTGCCGCTTCGGCCCGACCCGGCGAGAAGCACCGTCGCTCGATGGTCCGGATTGACGTCGAGATAAAAGGAATGTTGGATGGCGGAGAGCCGTCGACGTATCCGCGCGCCGAGCGTGTTGCGATAGAAATAGCTCATCGATAC